>JACQFE010000045.1 GCA_016200265.1 Planctomycetota bacterium
TAACAAAGAGCGTTCCACCAGCCAGGGCCGTCTGCCAGTTGATGTAATTCGCCGCACACTGCGTCACGGATATGTCAAAGATCGCATCCGATGGAACGGCACACGGCGGAACTCCACCGTTCTGGCAATGCTTCGTCGGCGTACCGGCATAGGAGAACTGGTTCTCGAACGCCGAGAAATTCGGCGGCGGGAACTGCGGCAAGTTCGGCGGAGATGGCCGCTGCAACTTGACGCGCTTGATCTGGATGGCAGTCACACCCGATGGGGGAATCTGAAAGGCAATGTATCGATTCTTATCGATACCCGATGGATCGGGTTGTACTGGAGTAAGTTCCCCCGTACAGAAATGGCCGGCCTCGTTGCAATTCGCGGGGTCGATACAGGGATTGCCGGAGTGCACACACCCCTGTGCGGGATTACATGTTTCCGTGCCTGTGCAGAAGAGCCCATCGTCGCAATTCAGGGGTGTGCCTGCTTGGCAATGTTCAGCGTTGCAAATTTCCGTGCCGTTGCAGGGATTGCCGTCGTCACACTGCGAATTAAGAGTGCAGGCAACGTCCAGATTCAGTGAGAATGCTTCGATGATGTTGACCGTCCCGTTATCGCCGCCATCGACAACGTAAAGATCATTGATCGTTTCGCAGCCCAAGACCGTTGAAAGATTGTCGAGGTCCAGAAAAATCACATTGGTCGCATTGGCACCCGGAACATCGAGCGTGTCGATATCCTCACCCTGCAAACCGCCGCTGAAACTCAAGAAAACGAATTCACCTGGTACGACCGCCGCCCCGGCGCTGACCCGCCCTACTCGCACGACTAGGCCGAAGTCGTCGCTGTCCCCGCTTTCCAGTCCCACGGATGTCACGTTCGTGTCAAGCATGGCGAGTTCGAACGTCCGCGCCGTGGTGACGTTGGACAGTCCGCTGCGCAAGTCCGCAACGTTTCCAATCTCGTCCGCGAAGAAGATGGTTTCGGTCGCGGCGAATGTGCCGTTGTGTGTGCTTGTTTCGGGGATCGGGACGTGCACCGCCTTGATGGCTGTTTGCGCACTATTAATACTCGCTGAATACGTCGGGCTGCCGCTGCGGACCTTCGCGGAATCGATCACGGTCTGAGCCAAGTCCTTGTGCCCCGCCGGTCCGGCGGCGTTGATGTAAGCTGATTGCGAGGACGGAAAGGACAATTGGAGGGGATTGACGGTCGCGTAATCTTCCAGATTGGTTGAAGAATTGAGAAGCAATGCTCCGTGGTTCAAGGAATCGCGAGCCTTCGTTCCCCAGTTGTTGTTGAGGAAGCCGGCAAGACTGGTCGACGCAAACTCATTGAGAATGCTCGGGGAGGCCCCCAGGCCCTCGACTCCAATGAAGATCGTGGCCTGCAACGGATTGGGTGGAACCAATTCATCAATTCCCGTCGTCGGATTGAGCACTGTCACGGTAGCCACGGAACTTTGATTCGGGTTGATGACCGGCGGATCTCCGGCGTTCATATTCGTTGCAGTGAACGAGAGAGCGGAAGTGGCGGTGGCGCCGTCTGCGACGCCCGCGGGGACAGTGACGGCGATTTGCGGGAGGGCTTCGGTCTGGCCGAGCACTCCCAGCGCATTGGCGTCCGACGCAAACGTCGCGACGGCGGGATTGCTTGAAGCACCGACGGCGATGCTTATGTTGATTGGGTAATTTCCGCCGACGTTGGCGGAAATCATTCCGGGTCGTCCCGTGGAGTTGGCAAGCACATGGAAGGTATGCCGAGAGCTTTGCGCGGCGCTGAACACTGGCGGCTGGGTGGTGAATGAGACCGTACCCGGTGTGGGATAAAACGGTCCATCGTTGAAAATCAGTCGATAACGCGTCTTGGCATCCGTGGCTGGGTTTTCATTTCCGACAATTGCGTCCTCGGTGGTGCGCAGTTCATCAATGAATCTCCGCGCATATCCTCGTCCGGGAGCTTTCGCAATCTGCGCGACCCAAAGGCTGAATGCGCCACCCGATGGAAGAACGTCCTCAAGGTCGATATTCAGTCCCGTGGGGGCAACATACGGCTGATCGCTCACGCGGAATTTCGGATCGTCATTCCCGGCGATCCCATCGAGCAGGCACCCAATGCCGAGATTGGCGCCGGACGGCAGATCGGCGAATGAAGACCCTAATTCCGGATGCTTTCGATCTTCGAGCTGCACATAGTCCGGGTTGTCGCGGTCCACGAGCAGATAGACGCTCGACCCGTTGTCCATGACACCATTCATGTATTCGGGTCGGCTTGTAATCAGGTCAATCAGAGACTCGGCAACCGGCACGGGGAAGTTCGTCGTACCACCGAATTCGGCGCCGTTCATGGCGATGAACAGTGCACCGGGCGGCGACGTAGTGATTCCTCCGTTGATCAGCCCGACGCGACTCGACGGCGTTCCAGCCAGTGCCGTTGGGGGAACGGCCGTATTGTAATCCACCCACCCAAGAATAATCACGCCGCTCGATGGTCTGGCAAGGGCGCCGGGAGTGATGCCATTGCCCGGATCCAGGTCGAAGGCCGGCAAATCAAATCGCTGGTTTACGGATCCTCGCTGCGAGTTGCCCGAGTTGCCCTGAATTTCATAGTAAGTCATCCGCAAGGCGTCCTTGTTCAGCGAAGGATTAAGGCTGGACAAGGGGGGAAGGTAAATCTCGATGTATTCTTGAAATTGACTTCCCGGATCACGACCCACCGGACCGTCATTGGTGCCAAGGGGGTCGCTGTACACCTCGGCGATGATCGGATGATCGGGTATTTGCGACCAGGCGATCTGCAAATTTGCAAGTGATCCCCAGATTGCAAAACTTATGCTAAGAATGCGCCCGCACCGTATCTTGATTCGGCTCATTTCTTTCCCCAAAGCCCTAGAGTACCTGATGCCGACGCAATCATCGCGGCAACCATTTATGAAATTGACTGCATCGCCAATCTATGCGCGAATTTTGGAACAGCACGTCTCGAATGTACCCCGCGCACTCCACTGGAATCCCGCCGCTTCGAACCCAGCGCCTTTGCCAAACTGATTCTATCGCTCATGGTGGGCGTTCATCTTCTCCGGACCCAGAGAACATCTTGTTCGTTGCGTTTCTTCCGGTATCCGGTATGTGCCCATCGGATTGAACGTCGTATCCGAGGTCCCTGAGGCTATAGGCCTGGGCGTGTCCGTCCACGAAGACCGCGTTCACTTTGTCGTGGTGGCGTGCGTCCGCCGCGCTTCGCTTGGAGCGAGGCCCTCCCGCACGACTGGACTTGGCTTCGAGCTTCGGAGGATCGATGAGCCATCCGTAGTTACCCCGACGGTGCTCGTCTCGCGTTGCATTCTCATAGGGCAGGCGTTCGCGTGTTGGAAACGCCGCGGCGCTGCCCATGGAATCGGCAATGACCAGCGTGCCCGCCGACTTCTTGATTTTCGACAACATGGTCATTTTTCGGGAGCCGTCTTGTCCCTTCTCTTTTCGCTGACTTCCAAGGAACTGATAATTGTAGCCGTATGAGGCATTTCGCTCGTCCGTCCACTCGGAGGCCGATGGACACACGTACACCGGGCTGTCGTAGTTCTGTCGATCGCGGTCCGTGCGCGGCTTTATGAACGCCGGCACACCCACTTGTTTTTGGAGCAACGCCGGCCAACGCGGACGGTACTTCAATCCTGTCGAAGTCGAGTATTGATTGGCGGTGTTGCTGAACCCTCCGGATTGAAAAAATGGCATTCTCGCGGGAACCACAACATCCCCGTTCTCGTCGGAATACATTCTCCAGCCTTGTCCAAGTGTGTGGAGATTTGTCATGCACTGCAGGGCTCGACTTTGCTGTCGAGCGTGACCCATTGAAGGTACGGCAATGGCAACCAGAAGCCCAATGATGGCTACGATCACCATAATTTCAATCAGAGTAAGTCCACGATTTGTTCGCGACATCTCCCGTCCCCCAATCGGCGCCCTGATGCTCCGCTGGAATTTGGCGCCCATCTTAAACCCCTACCCTAAGCTGCGGTTTCCACGCGCGACGCTCTGTCTGCGGCTCGTTCCGACCTGTTCTTCTTTTTCCGTAATTGACTCGAATTTCGTTTACGTCGCGGCTCGTCGGCCACCAAGGGGATTTCAATCACTTGCTCCGCTGCGGCGGCCAACCGAGAATCATTGGATGCCGCGATCACCATGTGAGTCGCTGCATACTCGCGGAGCCAGGAGAAGAATGAGTCAACAACTTCTGGCTTCAACCCAACCGTCGGATCGTCGATCAACAGCGCGGCCGGTCCATCGAGAATTGCGAAAAAAATCGCCACGCGCAATTGGGCATCGCGAGTCCATCCGCCGTGCTTTCGGTCGCTCTTTCCCGCTCGAAGGCGTTCCGAGCGTCGCAACACGTCGTCAAAGGAGATGGCGCCGGAAATTTGATGCGTGGAATCCCAGATTTTTCGCGCGACAGCAAGACGCTCCGGATTGGGATCCAGCGCCGGTGAAAGGGCCCCGATTTCAATAATTCGGCGACCGTTATCGACCCATCCGATGACACGCCGCAAGTCCGCAACCCGAAGCGTTTTGATAAGCTGGCCATCGAGTTGGATTCGACCGCGATGCGGACGCCGCAATCGCAGGAGAAGCTCCAGCACAACGCTCTTGGCATCGCCGCCGTGATCGGAAACAACCGTTAATCCTGGACCCGTGATTTCCGCGCTTAGTCGCCGAAGCACCCAGCGACGTCCCGGTTTGCGGTAGCTAACGCGATGCAGTTGAACATGTCGGCCCGGACCGGAATAAGGCACGTACTGCACCCCCGTTCCCGGCTCCGAAGGTCTCTGAAGAAGCTGGCCGATGCGCTCCACCGCGACTCGCGCTCGCTGGTGCGTAACGTTTGCACCGCTGATTCGATGAATTGG
Source organism: Planctomycetota bacterium (assembly GCA_016200265.1). GTDB lineage: Bacteria > Planctomycetota > Phycisphaerae > UBA1845 > UBA1845 > JACQFE01. Next base: position 4,892 of record JACQFE010000045.1, read on the forward strand.
TCCGCGAAGCAGCAGCATGAGCCAAACCGCGGCAAGCAAATCAAAATGATTGATTTCGCTCATCAGCCAGAGCCGCGTTCCCCACAGTCCCACGCCGCTCAACGCAAGCGTCGCACACATGACAGAAATAGACTTGGCCCAGGCGTCGAGTCGCGCTCGGCGCACGTTCGCAGTTGCAATGTCGTCAATTAGATTTCGGGCTTGCGCGCGATCCTGCGATTGCACGCCGACGCTCTTGATCAGCCCCATGCACGCCAATCGGTCATTCAGCAACATGCACAGCCTCGACTGACCGCGCCTCGCTTTTCGCGTCCAGCCCCGCGACCGCGGGTTGATCCAGGTGATCGCGGGTAGAATCATCAACAGTGGCATCAGCGCCGCTGCAAGAAAGTCGGGATGGATGTAGGTCACGGCCGCAGTCACGCCAAGGACCGTAATCACGTCGGCCGGAAACGTAATGACGATTCGTCCAAGCCACGCACGCAGAGCGTTCGAGTCGCCGATGAATCGAATCAGCACCCTTCCCGCGGGCCGTCGATCGAAGAATCCCTGGGGAAGCGTCTGAAGATGTTCATACATCTGGGATCGAAGGTCCGCCAAGACGCCCTGGGCCACGTTCTCGCCCCGAACTTCCTGGAGCCAGCGGAATATCGCCTGCATCAGCGCCATCAATGCGAGCGCCACTGCGAAGCCCATGAGAAGTGAGTCTTGTGACGAAAACCACTCGTACAGCGAGTTCTGTTGCTGCGTCACGCTGTGTACGGCTGTGCGCAGGATGAGCGGCAACGGCACGGCGATGATCTGCGCCGCCGCGGCCGCGAACAGGGCAATCCCCAAATCCACGCGACGCTTCGACAATGGCCCGCGCAGAATTCTGAAAGGCCCCTTATTCATTGATGACCATACCCGAAGGTGGAACGGCAGCGGGAAACGGAAGAATCACGTTTCGACCAGGTGTAGCGCTGGCACCAGTCCACGACCCGCCGAACAGGTTTACCACCGCCGGATCGCGCAATTCCTCCGGACGGAGGACAGGCAGATCGGTGTGAGCCTGGGCCTCTTGAGCGGCCAATGGACTGCAACCCACCCAGCCCGACACCGCCACCAGATTCAAGTCATGGGCGCGGAGTCGAGTTACTCCCATGGCTACTCCCAGACTGTCATTGCATGTGTAAACAACGTAATCGACAAGCCGTTTCTGCCGGAAAACTTCCAGAAGCATCATCGTTTCCCGTTGCACGATCCCGTCGGCGATCTCCAGCACGATGTAATCCGGATGCGGTTCGGCAAGTGCGGAACCCAGTGTTGAGACAATCTCCTCCAGCTCCTCGCGTTCGCACATGGCCGTGGACGCGTGCCCGACATCGGTAAAATCAAGGACTTTGATTGCCCCGGCGTCGTCCATGATCAACGGATCTTTGACTGAAGCGGTGCCGGTGATCTTTCCGGCGGCGACGCGCGCTCCCGATTTCGTCAAACCATGCACGACCGAATAGGCGGCGGTAGTCTTGCCGGAATCCATGGAGGAGCCGACGACCAGAACAATCGTAGCCCCCTCAAAAGGCTTCGTCCGCACAGACGGACAATAATCACGCAAATTCAGTCTTCCACCCTTGCTATTGTCAACATACCCGAGTGGAGAGAGCGTCGTTGGCGGCAACATGTCCGTGGCCATGCCGATAACCTGCCCACAAACGCCGCCGATGCCCAGAATGTGACAAGTTTCGTTCTTGGCAGGCAACGTCCCTTCAAATTGTCTGGTGGCGTAGCGATAACCGTAGGCCATCCCGACGAGATCGCCCGGAAAAAGCGTGGACGCGTTTTTGCTCGGAAGCTCAATTTTCGTGTGCCGTCCGATTTCCAACACCTCGGCAACGATGACGTCATTTCGGCGAGGTGCTTCATCTGTCACAAGCAGGCGTCCCTTCACGCATCCGAAATCAACAGGCAAATTCGGGACCACGTGGGTACAATATCCCCACTTGATGCGGCGACGATCTGAACCATTCTCGGACATAGACTTCCGGGGATTTGCCCCGCCTCCACGTGGTCCGCTTGCGGGATCCTATTGGCCTACTTGGCCCTTCGACGCCACCCGCGACCACGAGCCACGGGATCGGGCGATTCCCACAATGAACCTGCAACGTCAGGGAATATAATACGCCGGCATCGATGGGTGCAGATTTTTCATTCAGGAAAGAGACCTGCAATTTTAGGGACATGCAGGCACAGAACGGAAAAGGATGACTCTAAGCCGTATCGCAACATTTCGAGTTCTCGGACTTGCAGCAGGATTGGCACTGCTGGGTGCAGCGTCGCTCTGGGGACTGGTTTACCTCCAGCATAACGTGCGACTCGCACAAGATGCGTTTCAGGAGCTTCGATTCGTTCAAAACGCCGTCGGTCATGCGACGGAAGCAAGACACCGGCTGGAGACGACGGGCCCTGACGATCAATCGGTGCTCGAGGAGATCGAAGCCCGCGATGATCTTCTCAACGCCTTCTTCGAATTGCAGCAAATGCAGGACACGGACCCGGATCATGCGCAACTGGATCGCTCTGAAGCGATGCACGCGTTTTCCGATTTGCGTGAGACCTTGAAGCACCTCGATACATCCAGTGAACCTCGCACCAATGTCCGCAACCTCGAACGAGCCATCGCCGATGTCGAACAAGTCGCGCAACACATGGACACGGTCATTGCCCGTGCTCAACAGGACGCGAGTGATCAACTCCAGTTCGTGACCGTGATGATCGTGGGACTCGCAGGCTTGCTTCTGATTGCCGCATTGTATCTCACCGTCGCCCAGCACCGAAGTATCATCGCACCGCTGCGACGACTCCGGGAGAGCACCGCGCGAATGGCGGCCGGCGATTTTCAGCATCGAGTCCACGTGACTTCAAGCCGCGAGTTCATGGACTTGGCGGCGGACTTTAATCGGATGGCCGATGAACTCGACGGTTTCTATCGCCAGCTCGAAGAAAAAGTCCAACAGAAAAGCCGGGAGCTGGTTCGATCCGAGCGCCTTGCCAGCGTCGGTTTCCTGGGCGCCGGAGTGGCCCATGAAATCAACAATCCGCTGGGCATCATCGCCGGTCACGCCGAACTCTTGCTTCGCCAGTTGGACAAGAGCGAGCGGCCGATGGATCGGGCCGCCGCATGCGCCGCACTGCAGATCGTCCGCGATGAAGCGTTCCGTTGCCGGGACATCATCCAAAAACTGATATCGCTCGCGCGACCCGGCGAAACTCCCCGACTTCCGGTCCCGGTGTACCGAGTTGCGAATGATGTCGTCGCGATGGTCGGGTTCTTGAAACAAAGCAAAGGCAGGCGGATCATCGTTGAAACGACCGACGGGATTGAGTTGTGGGTGGCGGGTAATGAGCCTGAACTCAAACAAGTGCTGTTGAATCTGGTAGTGAACGGTCTCGAAGCAGTCGATTCCGGCGGCGAAGTGCGACTTGCCGCGAAACAGGAGGATGGGTGGATCAACGTCTCCGTTTCTGATAACGGCGTGGGGATGTCGCCGGAAGCCCTCGAACATGCGTTCGAGCCTTTTTTCCGTGGGAGGCGTGGAGGAGAGCGCGGTCTGGGATTGGGTTTGTCCATCAGCCATGCGATCATTGAGGCGCACGGCGGCAGGATTACCGCCGAGAGTGCCGGGCTGAACCATGGAAGCCGCTTTACGATCCGCTTGCCCGCTGCGAAACGTGAATTGCAAAATGGTCGGAACACCGAACAAACCGCCTGAAGAAATGCCGGTCCTCGTGATTGAGGATGAGCCCCGTTTGCGGGATGTATTCGTGTCTGCGGTTCGCGAGCTGGGCCATCCGGCCGTTGCTGTGAGCGACGGCGAATCCGCGATCCGAAAAATGTCGGGCAACCCGTACGAGATCGTTCTGCTCGACCTCAACCTTCCCGGCATGGATGGGATGGAAGTTTTTCATGCGATTCGTGACCACTGGCCGAACACCGAGGTCATCGTCGCGACGGGCTATGGAGACCTCGACGCGGCGCGGCACGCCATTCGTCTGAACGTCGTGGACTTTCTCACCAAGCCCGTGTCTCTTGGCGAACTCGAACTCGCCCTGCATCGCGCATGGCGCAAGCGCAACGATTTTCTGGCGAGAATGCACCTGGAAACCGCATCGCAGGACGCGCACGTCGCCCAGATGTCCACTTTGTTGGCCGCTGACGACAGCCCCGTTCTTGAAGCCCGCTCACTGGAGGAGCTCGAGCGAAAACACATTTTCGCAGCACTGCGGCGAAACAAGGGGAATCGTGAGGCGGCCGCAACCGAGCTCGGAATTAGCGTTCGAACCCTTTACAATAAACTTGCACTTTACGAGCGAAGCGGCCTGACGGATTACGATGTGTAATGTATGCCTCATCGAATGACGCTACTCCAGAAACGAATAGGAAATCGCTGAGGGGAACTCGACCACAGGGAAGGGAATTCGAAGGTTCGCAATTCCATTTCTTGCGAAAACAGCGTGAGCGGCTACGCGCAACCGAGCTTCAATGCCAAGAAAATGGAAGGGACTATGATGGATTCCGCCGTGCCGGGTGGCTGGCTTGGGGCATGCGGGTGTGAGCGCTGATCCGGTTTTTGCTAGCGTTTCAAACCACGATTTCCATCTGCGGTCGACATCGCAATGTCGCGACCACGGCAAAGCGAACGCACTTCTGCCAGATGTCGCACGTGTAGTTTGCAACAATAGAACATAGGAGTTGCTATTCAAGGACTTCGATTTCCAAATTCGCTGTGTTGCTCCTTGAGCCGATTGGGGAATTTACAAGTCGCAAACACCGTCAGGCGCAGGGCAATCGCATCTAAATTTCCTGGCCGGGGATCCGCAGTACGTAGTCCTCCTTCAAGCAAGCTTGGAATCGCTTTCCTTTGAGACCGCCGTTGCAAGCTTGCGCTACCCACATCTTAGATGGTCATCCACTACGGATACGATTGGATCGTGCCGAGGCCTGATCATGTGCGGAGGAAATAGACACCAGTTGCAATTCGTCCGACTGAAGTTGCGTGTTGCTCAGTTCGCCTTGTAGCGTGCGTTGAATTCCTCCGCGGCCTTCTTGCGACGTTCCGCCTCCGCCGGGTCCATCTTGTTTTCATACCAGCGATGATTCTCCGAATCGAGCACGAACTGAAGCTTCTCCTCGAGTTTCGTCGCCGCACCAATCTTGGTTGGATCTTTGCTTGCCTTCGATTCCTCGACGAGTCGCTGGAGTTCGGGGATGAACTCCGCGTAGAATTTCTTCGCCACCTCGTACATTCCATGCCAATGAGTGTAGTCCGGCCCCATCATGGAGACGCCGTGACGGGCCCGTCGGCCCTCATGATGCCACAATTCGTACCAAGTGAAGTCCAGCTTATTGCTGAATTCGGCGGGTCGGAGCAATGGCTTGGCGAGTGTCATGAGTTCCAACCCCGGCTTGGCAAATTTCTCGTGATAGAGATCAAGCAGCGCATCGTACTGCGTGTAGAAGTTGTCGATCCATTGGTTGTTGTGGCAGCTTTGGCAGACGTTTTTCATGTTGTCGCGGCGTTTTTCCCATGAAACATTCTTCCCCGGCAGGCCCATCTGGCCATCGGAAACTTCCGGGCGAATCGAAACGGCCGGTCGATTGTTCCAACTGATACGCATCCCAACGTCATGCGTCACGGGCTGATCCTTTGTGGCGCTCATGTGGCACGTAGCACAGGTAGGGGCTAGAAAATAATCCTCACCGACGACCCACTTCGGCCGAGCCATGTTCAGCTTTTCCTTGTTGGCCAGAAAAGCGATTCCGTGCTTCGATTCGTAGTAAATTTCCTTCTGGGGATGGTCCGGTCCCATGTGGCACTTCCCGCAGTTATCAGGATTTCTGGCCTGTTCAGTCGAAAACTGATGCCGCATGTGACACGCCGTACACGATCCTTCCGAGCCGTCGGGGTTGATGCGCCCGATGCCAGTGTTGGGCCAGGTCGCGGGATCGAGCTTACCCTCGTCAAGAACCTTGATCACCGACCCATGACATTGCCAACAGCCACTGACCGCCGAGGCGCTGTTACCGTGAGGAAAGCCTTCGGTCTTGAAGCCGCTATTCCCTTCCACAACCTCTGCGAGCCGATTGTCCAACGAGCCCAGAATTCTTGCCGCCTTGGAATGGTGCGATCCGGAGAATTCGGCGACCTCGTGAGAATGGCACTGACCGCAGTCTTTGGGCGATACGATCGTGGCGATCCATTGCCCAAAATGCTCAAAAGCATCGGGTTCGCCTTTGATCGCCTTGTGGCATTCATAACATCCTACATTGGCACGGAAGTGGCGGCTTTCGCCCCACTGCTGATAAATGCCGGGGTCTGATGCCTGATGACACTTTAGGCATTCCTTCGTGGCATCGGAAATCGCCGGCAACAACAACGACTCTGCGAAAAGTGGACCCACTACAAGAAAGCTGAAAATCCACCCACCAAGAATCGGCACGCGCAATTGCATACTCCTCAATCTCCTTAAATCGTTCGTCAGGTTGGACAGAACAATCATTGCGTCCATCGAAATTCTTCCATTGCCCAGGACACACGTACGGCGCCAGGTTTTCTCCGACGGCTCCGTCGTTGGTTATCTCCTCGGTAATGACGTCGCTTCGATACGACTGGGAACCAGTTGCGACGCTCCCTCCCTTATTCCCCACCTACGCCGGAGCATTCATCGCCGTGATCGGCGCCGATGGGCCGCCTACTGCGGCTTCGGGAACAAAGTTGCGATCGGTTGGGCCAATGCTGCGGCAATGACGGCCTGCACGGCCGCGCTGACGCCCTTTGCAACGCCGTCCGCCCATCCGGCGGATTCATTGCATCCGGTCGAGGCGGTCAGAACCACCAGGGTCAACAACGCACAAGCGGTTCTTTTCATTGATTTCATTTTGCAATCCTTTCTTTCGATTTCTCTGATTCACGAATCCATACGCCACGCAGCGTGCCCCATCGACCGCTACTTATAGAGCGAAACGACCGTTTGAACGAAGAAGTAATCACTGTCATCCGCCCGACCCGTCTTGTCCACGAAGTTGCCTTGCATAAAGTGATAATACCCCGCCGTCAGTTCCATGCGAGGGTCGATCTGCCAGCGGACTCGGCATTCCAGTTCCTGACCAATGAAGTTGCCGGCTCGTCCGGTTGGATCCTGGCGATTCACCGCGACCCAGCCATCGCGATTGTGGTCCAGCCAGTAGCCTCCGTAGGCCGCGTTGAGACGTACAGATTTCAGCGGCTGGAACTCAAAGCGGAGTTTCGGGGCAATGATATTCTGCCAGGTAAATATTCCTTCGGAGGACATCGCATCGAATGTGCCGTACAATTTGTCAAAGCGCCCAGAAGTTCGGTCGTTGGGGTTATTGTCGCCAGTGGCGTAGGCAGCACACATACTTACCCTCGGTTTCCAGGGATGGTCGAACAGATAGCCGACATCCGTGCGCGCGGCGAAAGCTCGTTGGTTATTTCTTCCGTCATCGCCGAACTGGAAGGCCACGTCTGCATCATAATCCCATCCGGACTTGCCGAAGGCGTTGTACGCGCGAAGTCCGACGGTGTGGATCGTCCGGTCGGGAGTTGTGTAGCCCTTGCGATCTTCGTCACGGACAAAGTAGTACGGCTCTAAAGTGACCCATTTCGACCAACCGCGCCAATCGCCGGTAATGCCGTACATCCATGTCTGTTCGTCCGGCCGATCCCACTGATGAACCCGCCGCTCGTCCACTTCGGCGGCGAAGACATCGACCTGCCAGAGCGAATTCAGGTCGCCCAAAGTCAAACGAGCACCATCCCACGAAAACACCGTGTTTCCGAACGTGTTCCGGGCCATTAGCCAGCGGTCGACCAGGTCCAACGTCATGCGCCCGACGCGAAGCCGGATCGGTTCTCCCTTGCCAAGGGCATCTTTGAAATATAGCTCACCATAGGCCTGGATGATTTCGTTTTCGTCCACATCGGATGTCGTGTCCGGAAACATGGAATTGAACATTCGTGAATCCTGGAACTCGATGGCCGCACGGAACGGGTCCACAATATCGGTGATGCCCAGAAATATCCGATTGCGCATCAAGAACGGCTCGTCGTGAACGAACGGCGACCTGAGTGGCTGCAATGGCGCTTTGCGATAGTCGTCGTCGCGATATTCGAACCGCGTGCGCTGCTCGATGCCGAATTGCAACCATTTCATGTTTTCCAAGCCGAGGCCCAAATGATCGATGGTCTTCACGTATGGCGGAGGGTCAGGCTCGGGCTTCGAGCCGTACGATCTGGGCGAGACATAATAGTCCCTGGGCTTGATTGCTTCTTCCTGAGGTTTTGATTGACCCGGCTTTGATTCCGCAGGATTTGCATCTCCGGAGGGTGTCGTCTTGTCGTCTTGTTCCGGGACTTGAGGGGACTCTTCCGCAGCCTTCGCAGGTTGCCCGCCCGACGGTTCCGCAGGCTCGCTCGGCGGCTGTGCGATCAAGTTTCCCGCCAACGAAAGCACCGCAGCGAGAAAAACGCATTTCTCGGTGATCCGCATGTGAAGGTTTGCTCCTAACTGCGCTTCGACATGCGCTTAACCATACTATGACTCCTCGATGCCTCGACCGCATCCAAAGTCCATCTCCACGCCGCCACAGTCCGCGGAAAACCGCACGTGTTTACGGTCAGGAGAATCGCCTGCTCAATCTCTGCAAGCGAGGCGCCTGCTTGAAGGGCGCGGCGGGCATGGCTTTTCGTGGCCGTCTCCAATCCCGCACCGATCGAAATGCCCAGCTTGATCAACGCACACGTCTTGCGATCAAGAGGTCCGAGGCCGTCGATGGAGCGGGCGATTTCTTCATGGGCTGTCGCAATATCCGGGAACTTCTTGGTGAACTGCTGGAAGGTTCTGGGCAGGTTGTCTCCTGATTTTTGTCGCTTGGGCATCAAACTCTCTCCTCTTACACGCAGAAACTAACAGCCGCGGTTCCTGTAATGCGGCGCACTTACTCATCAAATCACGTGGACTCCGAGTCTGTTTTTTCTTCGAATTCATTCATGGAGGCGAGCTCCGTGTCGCGGAGCAAAAGTCGAATTCTCCTGCTGCTTTCGATTGCATCCCTGGCAGACGCGCGAACTCGTGTGGAGTGTTGACATTCGTCAGTTTTTGAACCTCACTCTCTGTGGCGACCAATCGTCGGCAGCGGAACAAGTGCAGTAAGCTCTGAAGTCTGGCGTCTCCGCGCGATAGCGCAGCCCGCACAACAGAAAAAACCCTAGGGTGATACATCGCACAGCACGCGTGGATTTCGTCGCCGCGGTCGGCTCTTTCAAACGCCACTACATCGAAACTTCCGTCGAGATTTTCGCGTAGTCGTTCCAGCAATTCGGCGTCAACGAGGGGCATATCGCACGCGAGAAGCAGCGACCAGCGTGTTGAGGCGTATTCCAAGAGCGAGCACAAGCCGCCCATTGGCCCAACTGTCTCAGTCGCATCCGCAAGTTGGGTAATACCATCCAGCGAAGCAATACCTAGATTGCAATTACCTAAGAGAACCACATCCGCGGCGATCTCTGCCGCCACTTCAACCGCTCGCTCCACAAGCGTGCGACCTTGAAAGCGCAGAAGCGCCTTACAGGTTCCCATTCGCCGGCTTTGGCCGCCAATCAGAACGCCCGCGACAAGATCCCTCATCGTACGGCACACTATACGGTTCCGCATTCCCTGTCACGCCTCAAAGACGGGTGCGTTCGACACTGATTCCCTGTCCCACTCGCACGTTTCCGGGCACGATGACTCGCGCCAAAAAGCCGCATCGTCCGACGACCGCATCCTTCAGCTTGGGGTCGATCTGATCCAACACGTAGCAGGGCTTTCGCACCCGGGTCAACTCGAGATGTGGCCCATCCGCGACCAAAAGGCGATCACCGGGCAAAAGGTGCTGAACATCCAATCCGCGTACGGTCAGGTTCTCGCCCATGAGGCCCGGAGAAAGCGTAAATCCATCCTTCCCGATCTCGTCAAGCAATTCAACATCCTGGATGGTCACGGCGCGATCGATGCGACGGTGTTTCTCGTGTTCATGGAAGTCACCGTCCACGCCGTCGATGCCTACATGCGCGGACATCACAGAATGTTTTGGAATTCCGCCCTTCGAGATATTTACGGCGACGATTGTCGCATCCATAGTCAATTCCATTCTCGCTGTGCGTCGCGATCGACTCCGATTACATGTCTCCGATCATGCAGTTCGCATTTTTTGGCAACGTCTATTGTTACTTGGATACTTGCCTTCAGCGCCATTTATCGCATTGCGAACACGCTTTGGAAGCCAGCGAAGTCTGATAAGTCAACACTTCCGTTCCCCATGAAATCCATACAATTGCATCCATGCGGCGTGGCAGCGGATGGACCACGCATACATTGGGTTAACTGCTCAAAGTCGAGCAAATCCACTTCCGTGTTGTAATCCGCGTCACCGCGCATGAACGGAACCAAGACGATCTCATTGGAAGTGATCTTGATTGGCGCACCTTTTCCTGTGTCCAACCAAAGCTGATACAAGGTCTCACCCCAGTGATCCGTGTGGTTCGCGCTGTGCAAGGCCTCGATGTAGTGTTTCGTTGCGGTTTGGTAGTACAACGTCACGTCTACTCTCGTCGTGCCGTCCGGAACCCAGAATTCAGTGTCGTCCCAGAACTGTCCGTCAGCGTACTGGATTCCCACGGCGGGCGCGCCGGCGTCAGCGTACAAACTATTGTCAAAACCCCGCGGAGGAATGCGCGTGTCCTTTTCAATGACATCCGCCAGCGCCATGTGCGTGGTCACACCTGCGGCGAATCCCGTGACGGAGGAGGCGTATTCACTCAAGCCGACGTGCATTTCGTAGACCGTCGTCGAGGCCTCGTCCAGTTCGGCCGTGGTCGGATCGTAGTGTCCGTATTCGCGAAGCAACGTGTTCTGAGCGTCGAAGCACTGAACATTGACCCAAACGCGGCGGCCTTCGATATGCCCGGTGGGCAATTTGTGCCCTGATTCGTTGATCACGCGGGCGCGGACGGAACCGCACATCTGTTCGAGCTCCAGTGACGCAGCTCGCTTTACCATGGATACTGCCCGTGCCTGTCCTTCGGCCAGCGATGCCTGATCCACTTCCGTGTCGTTTGCGTAATAGAGTCCAATGATCTTCAATACCCATGCCGAGGCGCCGGCGAAGTCATGTTTCGCCAAGTCGCTTCGCACGGGCCCAAAGAAACATCCCTGTGCAGTCGTCCTAGGCATGTGGCAATCCTGACAAGTGCTGACGACGCCGGCCCCGTCGCCGCCAAATCGCCCGCCCATGTCCACGCCACCGCTGGCGAATGCACTCAGCTTCCATTCCGTGTACGTGCGTTCCAATGGGAATTGGTTCGCGAGATTCTCCGTCGGTGTGGCTTCGTTGATATTGTTGTATCGATAAGTGCCGTCGAGTTGCCGTGTCACGGCCACATTGCCGACATCATGACATGTTCCGCACAAATCTCCTCGAAGTTGGAAATCCGACTGGGCAAAGGCATGAGGTGTTTGGGCGTCAGCGTAGGGTCCGCGGCGCAGGCCGGTCGGGTCGAGTACGAACATCGAGTTCCCGTAATATGCGGGGACTTCCGAGAGGGCGTTCAAGATCGCTTCGTCCTGCGGTGGACTCACACCGGTCCGGTACACCGGATCCACCATGCTGTGACAAAGGTGGCAGTTCACACCATCGCGGTCTCTCGAGTCGAGCGTAGAGCCATTCACGTTATACGCGTGTTCGGTAACGAAGGACATGGGAACATGGCAGCGCATGCAGAAATAGCCGGCGGTGCCAGTGTCCTGATTGGCCGTGGTCATCTGGGCGTAAAATAGCGGATCCCGTCCGGCTTGCCCCATGAGGCTGCCGCGCCAGGTGTTGTATGGCTCATTGGGCGGATCAAAGTCACCGTGACAGGCCGCGCAATTGTCCGATGTCTTGATAACGGTAGCCGCTACATCTCCCACTTGCGTGCCGGGCAAATGAAAATCCTCCAACGTTAGCGGTACCGTCTGGGCAGACAACCGATCAGCTGCCAGGCACAAACACACCATTAGCACGCCATCAACCAACGCATGTTTCTGATTTCTCCGAAGCATCTTCTCCCCCCATTCGATCGCAATTGGGTACCCCTCGTGAGCGATCCACACGAAACGCATACGTCTCCGCACATTGGCGGCATGCCCCTTTTGCGGAACTCCAAGTTCCATGCTCCCCTTGGATGGATACAGCGCTCGCGCTTGACTCGGCGCCATCAAAGTCGAACCAATCGAATGTCGGAAAACCACACAGCGGGCACAAACCCCCGAGCCGTTGATTCGATGCGCCTTCCGTATCTTCGTTTTCGTGCAAGAGTGCTTCGGGGTGCAACGCCCAATTCAATAGATCTCCGTGCGTCAGCGCCTCGGCGTTCGTGATTCGATCGAACGCGACCGATGGCGGCGTCATTCCGCGGAGCATGAATGCCCGCCCGAATGCTCTTCGCAACTGAATAAGCTCGGCCTCATCCGCAACACCGCTTCGATTCAGACGACCAGCGATGGAAATTCGCCACAAAAGCATGTATCTCTCATGGCGCAGCGTCCGCTCCCAGGGCGACCCGTCGATCGCATCCGGCACATAGCCGAACGTTTCATCAAGCATGTCCGCGACGTGGCAAAGTTCCCGACGCAGCCATGACAAAATCGACGTCGGATCCAGGACCGCTTCCGGACTCAATTGAACAAAAAGTGTGCGACGGGAGCGTTCATCTTCGCCCTTTGTCAACAAATCCACGCGATGAGTCTTGCTCCGCTCCGCAGGGACGATCACGCATTGCTCAATCTTGGGTGATTCGGAAAACTCGCGAAGCACATTTTGCAGACTCCCGCCGAGTCCCCAGGCCATGAAACACTTGGCGTATGCCTCTCGAAATGATCTGTTACGCAATTCGCTGTCGCCGATCGCATAGAGCCGATCCACGCGTTCGTGCAGTTCACACTCCCGCAAAGAATCACGGCGCGCGGCAACACCCACGACTTGCTCAATCAACTCCTGATGGAAGACAAAACGCACGCTCTAATTTCCCTCCGAAACGGCGCCGCCAACCGTCAGCGGTACAAATTCCTCGCCCGGCGTGGACTCACACTGGATCTCGACATCGGACTTCGGATCGATAGCGCGAAGTTCGAGAAACTCCGGACCGGCGCTGATTTCAAATCGTCGGCACTCGGCCTCAATGGATGCCCTGGCAATTCGCGCCGCCAAGCCGTAGATGCTCGTTGCATCCGCCTTCGAGACTCGCTGGCAGAATGATGGCACCCAAACGGCCAGATGGTCGCGCAGGAAGGTCCGCTGCACATCGAAACAGGAGTCGCTAAGGGCGGAATTCTCCGATTGGATTCCCAGCGCTTCTTTGGCGCAAAGCACGCTCATGAACTCGCATTCAATCGCGAGGTGATCCGGGCGTTCCTTGGCCGCTCCTCCCAACATCAAACCGAAGGCGCCATAAAACCCGGCAATATCGGCCAGTTCGGAGGACTGTTGGATGATTTCACTGGGGCCATACTCCAGTTCATAGAGCGGGCATAGACCGCGCACGGTGTGACCAAAAAGTGTTGCATACACCTCGTATAGACTGTGCGTCGCGGATTCACCCATCTTTCGCATATCCGAGACGACCGTCTTGATTGCATCCAAAGCGGATCGTGCTTCTTGATCGAGTATTCGCCTGACGCCGAGTTCGTCCAGCCGTCGCAGCATTTCGGCGACGTCAGGCAGTGTAGCGTCATTCGGGTACCGCCAGATGCATGAGAGGAGTGCGTATATCCCCGCGCGAACCTCCGCCTCGGCGATTGTCCCAACCTTCTCAACAAGCGTGACCATAGAAGCGTCCTTTATCGTCAAATCGAATTGGCGTGGGCTTCGGGACGTATATACACCGGCTCTTCAACCGTGGTCCGGAACATCTCTTTTCCAGAACAGTTAAAGGCGATCACGGTATCGTTGTACATCTCAAATTTCTTGCCGTTCTGCGTCGTCTCATAGACTTTCGGCCCCTGTTCGATTTCGTAGCGGGCGATGATCTGATTCGACCGTCGGAAAAGCTGCAACACGGCAAGGAGTTCGCGATCCGGCGTGCGATATCGCTCTACGGCCTGCTGCACGCCCGGCCCGAACATCTGCTCCAGATATTTCGTGGGAACCCATCGAGGTGGGATGTAATACCCATTCGGCTCCGTGCCGAACTGCGGATAAAGGGGCAGTGCAACTCGGGCGACGTGAATGAGGTAATAGAGGGGGTTCTTTCGATCCTCGATCCACGTGCTATCTTTATCGACCTTTACAAGGCCTTGCATACGAACTTGGCCGATGCATGCCTCCATGCAGCGCGTTTCCATCGGAATGCCTTCGCACTCCGGCTCCAGTCCCTCGACTCGCGGGAAACATGCAATGCACTTCTCACTCGTTCGCGTCGTTCCCCTATACAGGGACTTCTTGTATGGACAGGCCTCGACGCACTTGCGATAACCCCGACATTCCTTCTGATCAATGAGCACAATGCCGTCTTCGGGACGCTTGTAGATCGCAGTGCGTGGGCATGCGGCCAGACACGCGGGATAGGAGCAGTGATTGCAGAGCCGGGCAAGGTAATAGAACCAGGCCCGGTGCTTCTTCTCCCCGGTGGCGTCTTCTCCCGTGCCGAAGTCCATTGGCTTGGTCGGGCCCGTCGGTGGAACGTCTTCGTGGATGTTGGGAAACCGCCATTCCTCATCCGTCGGCAGGTAGCCTAGAACGTGATTCGGTTGCTCGCCGCGGGCGACGAATTCGGGCGACTCAAAGACCGTCCTGCCAGCGAATTCGCCATAGGGCTTCTTAACACCCGCATCCGTCTCGCCCTTCCACTTTTGAGCGCCCGGGTTAGCCTTCTCAAGAAGGTCTAGAATCTTCACATCCCAATTCTGCGGATAGCCTCCGTATGGCTTGGTCTCGACGTTCGTCCACCACATGTGCTCCTGGCCTTTGGCGAATGTCCAAGTGCTCTTGCAGGCCATCGTGCATGTCTGACAACCGATGCACCGATTGATGTTGATGACGAAGGCAAACTGTTCCTTTGGGGCGGCCTGCTCATATGGATATCGCATCGGGCGCCCGAGTTGCCAGTTATAAACCGAAGGCATCGTTGTCTCTCCTCTCAGCCGTCAAGCACGGTGAGACTCCATTGTCGTGTACCCGTGCGCATCGCCATTTCATTCGTTCGTCGTCCACCCCAGCGTTCGAGCACCATGGTCACGAGCCGGCGGATGGTCTGTTCGCCCAGATGCTCGTTCGCCATGAACGGACCCGCATAGCCAGGATTGTGAAACATCCGTAGAATCCGGCTCTCGTCGAAGCCGAGCCGCGCATACTCATCAATGAAACACTCCGCCATTTCGCCGACGGCTTGGAGAGGAAGGGCCTCGCCATTGTCCATGAGAACGCCGTTCAACGTCATTGGATCTGTCGTGTCCGGGTCACCGTATGGCATCGCACATTTCTCACATTCAGTTGGACGCTCGCATTACCAAGAACTTCAACCGCTTAGCCATTCCAATCGAACGGCTGGAATCATCCCTTACTCCTCAAACGCCTTCTCTTTTCCGGTGCGGTAGTCGCCGATGAACCCGCCGGCGAGATAGCGCTGCATCGCCTCGTTCTCCGCGGCCGGCGCAAATCCCGTGGTCGCCATCGCCCACAATCCTTTTCCTCCCAGCCCGCCGTCTTCCGCCTTGGTCACTCGGACCAATGTCTCCTTGGGCACGGTGTTCACTGCGTGGTTGTCCGCCTCGCCGCCAAAGAGAAAGCCCATAAACGCCTTGCTCTTGTGAAACAGCGTATCCGTCTGGTGCATGGGCATGTGCCAGTTGCGCGTCACGCTTTGCTGCGAGCCGTACCGGAGATTGGCCTGGTATCCGTCTTCACACAGTGCGCGGCCATCCTTGCGCGTTTCATGCGCTTTGACACTCTTCTCCGTGGCGATGTACGGGGCATGCTTCATCATCACTACGCTGTAGGGGTACGCGGGGTTGTACACGGCCCGGAGCATCAAGCGTGCGACCTTGTAATACGAATCGTCGGGCCGTGCTCCCACATAAGGGCGGTCCGCGGGATTGGCGTCGACGTACACATAGTCTCCATCGTTGATGCCCAGGTCCTTGGCCGCCTGCGGGTTGAGATGAATCTGGTGCTCGCCGACATAGGGCGCCCGCCGATCCATCCGCATCGGATCACCAAAGTTGCTGTCGTAGATCATGTGCCAATCGACATTGCTCCACGAGGAGTGCACGCGGTGCCTTGTCTTGGGCGTAATGCAATAGAAATTGAAGCCTCGTTCCCATAGAAAATTGTGTGTCTGCTTGACCTCTGGCCAGGGCATCTTGATGTTGCGCACCGTGCGCTGGTCCCAATGCTCCGCGGTCTTCGAAATACCATAGTCGTTGGGTCGAACGTAAGGGTTGCTCGAGACGATCACATTCGGCAAATACGGCGTCGCCTCCGTTCCTTCGCGATGAACAACAAAGTTCTCGCCATATTCAATGGCCTCGGGCACATCCGCGTAGGCGTGCAGTCGCCCTGTGTCCGTATGGAAAGGCTCGTCTTTGTGAACTTGCTCCCAGAATGGAATGCGGGGATACGTGCGGAAGAGCATCAGAGCTCCCCCAGGCGTCCCGTATTTGCCCGCCATAATGTCGTCGAGCTTGTAGCCGGCCGTCGTGGTACAAACATCCAACAGTCGCTGCACATACACACGCCGCTTGCCCTCGTGTTCGAACTTGAAATACTCGGCAAAGCGCTTGTCGCCGATCTCCTCGCCCACCGCCTTGGCGATGTTGGCGATCATCCAGAGGTCGTCTTTGGAATCGAAGACCGGCTTGACGCCTCCCTTCCAGATCTGCAGGAAGGGGTTGGAGCATGACGCGGTGATCTCCAGATCGTTGAATTCGACCCAACTGTTTGCCGGCAATCCAAAGTCAGCGTATTGCACGCTGGCCGTCATCACAATGTCTTGCGAGATGATCATCTCGATGTTTGGGTTGACGTTCTTGAACATCTCGTAGGCGTGTTTGGCGTTGTTGAACAAGTTTACGTTTGTGAAGTGCAGCGTCTTCGTCGGCGTGGGCATGTGCGTCTTGCCGGTAAACACCTTGCGGCCCTGCGGCGTCTCCACAATGAGTGGCCGGTCGCCGTGATTCCAATACGCCGGCTCCTCGTCTTTGGTGTAGGCATGGGCATGCACTTCGCGGCCATGCGCATTCTCATTGAGGTTGGGCTCAAAGGGATCTTCGGCAACCCAGCCCTTGAATCCCGGACCGGTGATCTTACTGCCCTGGAACAGCGCCGCTTTGTAATTGCCCGCCCATCCGTGAACGCCGGCACCCGGCTTGCCGATGTTGCCGGTGAGCATCATGGGCAGATAGGCAGCGCGGTTGGCCTCTGTTGCATGGAACCAGTGGTTAATTCCTTCGCCCTGGTGGATCGAAACCGGACCGCCGTTCTTGCTGGTTTCCCAGATGTCGCGGGCCAGCCTCTCGATCATCTCTTTCGGCGAGTGCGTGATTTCAGCCACGGCATCCGGATCGTAATCCTTCAGATGCACCTGATAGAGGGACCAGAGAGTCGTGACCTCAACTTCTTTGCCATCCACCAGCTTGATCTTCCATGCGCCATCCAGCTTCGGATCGACGCCCTGCGCCTCCATTCGCGAACCTACATCGTCGCGGGTGAGCGCCGCGGGCGCATCCTTCTTAGCATCCCAAACCACGCGGTCGCCGAGCTTGGCGTACTGCTCATCAGTGAGACCCTGCACTTTGAAGCTCGGGCCGTCCTTGGAAAGACCATTCTTGTAATTGGGAATGATTTCATCAGCGCGCAATCGCTTGAGCGTATCCGTTCGAACTAGCAGCGGGAAGTCGGTGAATTGCTTGACGAATTTTTCGTCGTACCACTTGTTGTCCAGCATGATGCGGGTGACGCCCAGCCAAAGGGCCGCGTCCGTCGCCGGTCGGATGGGGATCCAATAATCCGACTTCGTGCTCGGAGCGCCATATTCCGGCGCGATCACCACGATGCGTCCGCCGCGCTCCATGCATTCAATGAACCAGTGCGAATCGGGCAGCTTGTTCTCCACCAGATTCTTGCCGTTCATGATGATCAGCTTACTGAACCGCAAATCGTTGAAATCGCAATCCGAGTTCTGCAGTCCGTGTACCCACGGCTGACCCGGCGTCTGATCGCCGTGCCATGTGTAGTTGCTCCAGTTGCGACCGCCTTTCGCCTGATCCGGACCCACTTTACGTACATGCGCGTCCAGAAGGGCCATTGAATTGTTTAGACGGTACAGCCCGTACTTGCCCATGACACCGAGCAGGCCCATGCCGCCGCGCATCTTGAATGTGCGCGTTCCCGCACTGCCCATGTCGGCGATCATCTCTTCGGGATAACCCTGGGCGCGCAATCGCTTGGCGCCCTCCTCGCCGGAATATCGCTTCGCGACGGCGACATATCCCTTGGCGATGTACTTCAGTGCCGCATCCCAATCGATCTTTAGGTGAACATCCGTGCCGCGACTGTTGAACTTGTATTTGGTTTTGTTCTCCGGCGTCAGTTCTGGAAATCCGTCGTCGGCCCACTCCTTCCAGCCCTTGCGGATGATGGGGTGTTTCAGTCGGTAGGGGCCATAGACAATTCGGTGAAACGTATAGCCCTTCGCGCACTGTCGCGGGTTCCAATTCGGCGAGGCCTTGTTGCCATACAGATCGCTGTAGTTCTGATAGTTGTATTGCGTCCCCATGCGCGTGATCACGCCATTTCGCACATAGGCCAGCACTCGGCACGCATGAGTGTCATTCGGTGAACAAACCCAACTGAATGTGCTGTCGTAGCGGTATTGGTCGCGGTAGATTTTTTCCCAATCCCGCGCGGGATAGAACGCCAGCGGGTTTTCAATGTCCGGGCGGAAGCCAAACGACTTGAGCGGCCAACCCAAGAGCGCTCCCGCGCCTACCACCATGCCGCCTGTGGCAAGAAACTCACGCCTGCTCCAACTCTGTGCATTTTCCGTCATGCGAATTCTCCCACAACGCCTACTCGATCACGAGCTTCTGCCAGATACTGATGTTCTTCTTGCCATCGCGATCGCCCGCACTTCCATTCCAAATCGCGAATGACACCGGCAAATAATCCCCGGACTTGAACACCCTTTCATCGCCGTTTTCCGGTCCATCGGCATGTGGCAATTCCAATGTGCGCTGCATCTGCACGCGCCAAACACCTCGTTCGTACACTGCAATGCCTTTGACCAACTGAACGCCGGCGGGCCCAGCCGACAGCGATCCCGGGCCACGAGCCACCAGGCATTCCACCGGCGTCTTCAGATTCGGGTCCGCCACAGGGTTCCCCGCGCCCCATGCGGTTACGAAATCGGGTCGATGCTCAGCAAGCTTGCCATGTTCCGGCTCGACCTGCTGCATGTCCGGGCGCTGGAAGGCCGGTTCCGGGTAGTAGTCAACGACTCGATCCGGAAACGCCGCATCCACATCCCGGTACCCTTTTGCGATGTTGCTCTGCCGATCGGCCTTCCACATCCAGATGTTCACGCCCCCGTGCTGGGTTTTGTCGCCCATGTAAAACGGTGGATCGCTGGACATGGAGAATTGGACCGCCACTGCATCGCGGAACTCATCATGCCGCACCGCCGAATCGTCCATCGTTTGGTCAAGCCAGGAAATTCGCAGTGCGAGTTCGCCTCCGTCGTGCATCGCCTGGACCACCAATCCTTCGACACGCTTTTCCGTCCACCACAACGGCGTCATCGCCACATAGAGCGGTCTGGCCTGAGACCACGCCGCATCCATCGGACCTTGGGGCAACGCCGAAACGCGCGGGGCGGCGAATGTGCCTTGGTGCATTTGCGCTCGCTCTTGAGCCCCCGCTCGCGCCAGCGACTGCACGTAGTGAATGAGGTCCCAAACCTCGTCATCGGAATACACTCCAATGGAAGATGGCATCGGAGTGGCCTTAAGACCTTTGATAATCCGCACGTAGAGTTGATGTCCCTCGCTGCCTCCTTTGAAGATTCCGTTCACGAAGCTGCGCGGAGGAACGGGATAACCCTCCGCGTCGAATTTCACGGCATCCGCAACGGGCTGACCATCAACGCCGTGACAACTCGCGCATCCTTCCAGGTAAAGTCGCCGTCCGTTAAACCAATGCAGGTCGTCTCCTTGCGGTTCCGGCGGCACAACGACGGGCGGACCTGGAACAGTCCGCGCCGACACGAATTCGTCCACTTTCGTCGTTTCAAGTTCGCCCTTGCTCATCAGCTCCTTGGCCTCCTGTTGCACGGCCTGAAGACGAACATCTCGCACAAAAGCGACAAGCGATCGGAGATCGGATAGAGGCAAGTGCCCCCAGGGAGGCATCGCCGAGCCCGGCATCCCCCGGCTGATTGTGCGGAGAAGGTCGTCATCCGTGGGGATCTGGTTTTGAGTCGTAACGAGTTTGAAGTTTCCTTGTTGGAGGTTTCGGGGGCGAGGGTTCATTAGATAAGCGAACTTACCTGCGCCATTTCCCACATCTCCGTGGCAAATCGCGCACTGCTTGGCAAACAGTTCCTTGCCTCGTGAAAGTAATGGACTCGCAATGTCCGGCTGCAATTTCGTCGCTCCTGCCACCTCACTTGGGGGAGCGGAAGGTACGGCACCTTCCTTTTGGCCTGCCTTTTCCGCGTTGCTCGGCTGCGAAATCGCGGGCGGTCCTTCGACACCCCCTTGTGCCGCCCTAAATACGCTCGCTGTGGCGCACCCCATCATGCACAAATACAGGATTCCAAACCGAGCCCTAGAAAACTGGCAAATTCCATTCTTTTTGTTCATCGTGCACTCCTTGGCCGCGTCTTTCCTTCCGCATGGTCACCGCGTTTGGCTGCCAACTGTTGAAGCGTTGTTCTTGCCAGAAAATCTTCCATTGCACCCTTCACGGCTTTCCAACTGTCATGCGCCCCGCATGGATTCACGTCACTGCAAGTTTCATTCCCGAACGGACACTTCCGGCGATTTTCCAGCACCGGCTCAAAAGGATGGATGATTTCGGCGAGATGAATCTGCCTGGCGGCTCGAGTGAATTGAAAGCCGCCGCTTTTTCCTCGCGTCCCTGCGAGCAGACCAGCGCGGACCAGATCCGCGAGAATTGTGGACAGGTACTTGCGTGGAATGTCAGCTTCTTCCGCGATGCGCGGACCAGAGATCGGCCACTCGTCACGGTGGCGCGCCAGATAGATCATGGCCCGCAGTGCGTATTCGCTGGTGAGTGAAATCATCGCATCAACCCATGAATAGCTATTTAGCCATAAGTATATAGCTAATATCGCCGTTTGTCAACCGCTTCCTGACCAGAAAAATCACGCGAATCTAACCCATTGCCAATCAAATGCTTCTGCAACTTACCATGACCGTAAGTCGCGTGAGGCCCAATGAAATCGCCATGGTCGAAACCGTAGAACGTCGGAAATGCAGGCTGTCATTCACCTGCTCGCACAAGGCACGCGCAAAACTGCACCAATCGCGGAACTCAACCGCCGATGTTGACCATGACCCGGCGCTGCGTGTGAACTTTGTCGGGGAGTTTACTTCTCGCCGAACGGCTCGAACTTGCGAAAGCCCACTACTTGCCGCCAAGCGACATTGCGGCAATTCGCGTCGACCTGGGCGAGTTCGATGCGGCGTTCGAGCAGTTGGAAAAAGGCTACGAGGCCCGCCACTCCTGGATGGTGTTTCTCGCTGTGCTGCCCCAATTCGAGGCGCTGCGTCGCGACCCTCGCTTCGAAGATTTGCTTCGCCTGGTCGGGCTGCCCAACCTGAAAGCAGAACCCGGTCCAACCAATCCACCGAACTCCTGGCCAACACCATGACGCATCGTGAGCGCTCCCCCGCCACAATCGACAATTAACACTCGACAATCGACAATGGTCACCTATGACATTGACTCCGAACACAAAACTCGGTCCCTACGAAATCATCGCTCTCCTCGGCGCGGGCGGGATGGGCGAGGTCTATCGTGCGCGGGATTCGCGGCTTGATCGCGATGTCGCGATCAAGGTGCTGCCCGCCCATCTGACGAAGAGCGTCGAGTTTAGGCAACGGTTCGAGCGCGAAGCCAAATCCATCTCGCAGCTAACGCATCCACACATTTGCACGTTATATGACGTGGGGCACGAAGATAGCACGGACTTTCTCGTGCTGGAGCTGCTGGAAGGCGAAACGCTTGCCCAGCGGCTGACCAAGGGGCCTTTGCCCATGGAAACGGTGCTCAAGTGTGGCATCGAGATTGCGTCGGCGCTCGACGCTGCTCATCGCAAGGGCGTGATTCATCGCGATCTCAAGCCCGGCAACATCATGCTCACCAAGAGCGGAGCGAAGTTGTTGGATTTTGGACTCGCGAAGTCATCCGCGATTCTCTCAAGCGATCCGAGCGCAGTTACCTTAAGCCATCCGCTCACGTCCAAAGGGACAATCGTTGGCACATTCCAGTACATGGCCCCCGAACAGTTGGAAGGCGTGGAGGCCGACGCACGAACGGACATCTTTGCCTTCGGGGCCGTGCTCTACGAAATGGCCACAGGCAAGCGTGCATTCGAAGGCGCCAGCCGGGCGAGCCTGATCGCTTCGATCATGTCGTCGCATCCGCGTCCGATCAGCGAGTTGCAACCGATGACGCCGACGGCACTCGATAGGTTGATTCGCAAGTCCCTGGCCAAAGACCCCGATTCGAGATGGCAAAGCGCCGCAGATGTGGCCGACGAACTGCGTTGGATTGCGGAGGACGGGTCCCAATCTATGTCGCCGGAGGCCGACTCGTACCGCCGAAAACGCCGCGAGTCGATCGCCTGGTTATCTGCGGCGGTGTGCGCCATCGTTGCCGTGTACTACGCAGTGGACTCCTACCGTGCAGCGTCGCCAGTCTCACGTGTGGTGCGGGCGTTCGTTCCCGCGCCCGAGAAATGCAAGTTCGTATTCATGGGACAAGGTTCCGGCGGCTCCGGGGCTGTCACCATCTCGCCCGACGGAACGCAACTGGCCTTCGTCGCCAAGCCGCCAGCGGAGCCTGAGCGGATGTATCTGCGCCCTCTCGACTCACTGACCGCGAGACCTTTGCCGGGAACTGAGGGCGCCCGCTACCCTTTCTGGTCCTACGACGGCAAGTCCATATGTTTCTTCGCCGGCGGAAAATTGAAGAAGATCGACGCCGCAGGCGGACCGGCGGTCACACTCTGCAACGCAGAAAGCGGTCGAGGAGGAACCTGGAATCGCGACGGATTGATCCTGTTCACGCCGGAATCACAAGGACCGATCCACCAGGTCTCGTCCGTTGGGGGCGAATCCACACCTTTGACGGCGCTCAAGGAAGGCGAAGAGACCCACCGCTGGCCGTTCTTCCTCCCCGATGGACGCCATTTTCTTTACTTCATCCGCATCACCGGCGGGGCTTCGTTCAGCGAAAAAAACGTCGTCATGCTAGGGTCGCTGGATGGAAAAACCAACGAGCCGCTTGTTCACGTAAATTCGAATGCTGAATATGCATCCGGGCACATCCTTTTTGTGCGTGACGGGACGCTGATGGCCCAGCGGTTCGATCCATCTCGATTGCAATTTTGGGGTGGGGCGTTCCCGGTCGCCGAGCAAGTTCTGTTCGACGCCGGGTATACCCATGCCATTTTCTCCGTTTCACAAAATGGGGTTCTTGCGTTTCAGTCGGGTTCAGCGACTGCGGGTTCTCAGCTGGTTTGGTTCGACCGGGACGGGAAGGAAGTTGGCACGCTGGGCGACCCGGCGCTTTATGGACAACTTCGCCTCTCTCCCGATGGACAGACGGTGGCCGTGAGTATCACCGATGCGAGATCGGGACAAGGAAATCTTTGGACTATCGACGTTGCCCGCGGATTGCGGACTCGGTTTACCTTCGATGCCAGCTTTGACGAAATCCCGGTCTGGTCCCCGGATGGATCCCGCCTGCTGTTTGCGTCCGATCGGACGGGTCGCCCGGACTTGTATCAAAAGCCGGTCAACGGCGTTGGGAATGACGAACTAGTGTTATCGTTGCCATCCGACGAATCTCCAATGGACTGGTCGCCGGACAGGCGCTGGATTCTCTTTACCTCCACCTCGCCGCAACAGCCAAAGGCGGACCTCTGGGCCCTTGAAATCTCCGGTGATCGAAAGCCCATCCCGATTCTCCAAACGCCGTTCGATGAAGGAGACGCACGCTTCTCGCCCGATGGACGATGGATCGCCTTCGCATCGGATGAGTCGGGGCAAAGAGAAGTGTATGTGGCGTCCTTTCCCGGCCCCGGACGCAAGTGGCAGATTTCCACTGCGGGTGGGTCCATCCCGCTGTGGAACCGTGACGGAAAAGAGATTTTCTACGAAGCCGCGGATGAGAAGCTGGTGTCCGTTGAGGTCAGCGCCGATGAGTCCGGCTTCCAGGTAGGGAAAGCCAAAGCGCTCTTCCAGTTCCAACCCTCTGGCGGCGGGGCATCCTTTGACGTTACACCCGATGGGCGGAAGTTCCTGGTTAAGAAGGGGTTGGCGTCGGAATCCGAGTCGCCGTTGACGGTGGTCGTGAACTGGCCGGCGGAGTTGACGAAGAAATGACGCTCGCGGCCGGCACGCAACTGGGTCCCTATACGCTGACCGGCCCGCTCGGCGCGGGCGGGATGGGCGAGGTCTACCGCGCGCGGGACACACGGCTCGACCGCGACGTGGCGATCAAAGTCCTGCCCGATGCGCTGGCCCGTGACAAGGAGCGCATTCTGCGATTTGAGCGCGAAGCAAAGGTGCTCGCCTCGTTGAATCATCCCAACATCGCGGCCATCTACGGATTCGAGGAGTTCGAAGGTAAGCGGTTTCTGGTGATGGAACTCGCCGAAGGTGAGACGCTCGCCGAGCGACTGGATCGAGGTCCGATTCCGATGCGAGACGCACTGGAACTGACCAACGGAATCGCAATCGCCCTGGAGGCCGCGCATGAAAAGGGAATTGTTCATCGCGACCTGAAACCGGCCAACGTCAAGGTGACACCCGATGGCACGGTGAAAGTGCTCGACTTTGGCCTGGCCAAGGCCATGACCGGAGATGCGACGGGGACGAATGTCGCCAACTCACCGACCATTACCATGGAACACACTCGACCCGGCGTCGTGCTGGGCACGGCCGCTTACATGAGCCCGGAACAGGCACGCGGAAAACCGCTCGACAAGCGGACCGACGTCTGGTCCTTCGGCGCGTTGCTCTTCGAGTGCATGACGAATCGGCGACCCTTTGAGGGTGAGACAACTTCTGATCTCGTAGCCAAGATTCTGGAGCGCGAGCCGGACTGGAACAAGCTGCCTCCGCAAACTCCGACAACGATCCGACTGCTCCTGCGGCGCTGCTTGGCCAAGGATCGTACTAAACGCCTTCGCGACATCGGCGATGCGCGCATCGAAATCGAGAACGCAATCGCCGATCCCGCTTCTTCGGGCTGGCATTTCGGTGGCGGAGCGTCGCCATCCCACCGAGCGCTGCCCCGCATTGTCGCTTGTTTCGCAGTCGTCACCCTGCTATCTGTAGCGGCTTATTCCGGATGGCGAGTGGGCCAGAAGGCCGGACCCAAAAATCGTGAAAGCCTGTCCATGAGATTCACCAAACTGACGGATTTTGCCGGAGTTGAGAACAGCCCCAGCCTCTCTCCCGACGGCAAGACGGTTGTATACGTCGCTCGCGATGGCGAGGACAAGGATATTTTCTCCCTGCGCGTCGGTGGGCTCAATCCCATCAATCTCACCAAAGACTGTACCCAGGATGATACCCAGCCCGCATTTTCGCCCGATGGCACACGAATCGTTTTTCGCTCTGAGCGCGATGGCGGAGGATTGTTCGTCATGGGCGCGACTGGCGAATCACCCCGTCGTCTGACCGATTTCGGGTTCGACCCGAAGTGGTCACCGGATGGGCAGCGCGTCGCTTTTGCCACCGAAGGGATCATCAACCCACTTTCCAGAAGCACGATCAGTGCAATCTGGACTATCGATCTTGCGACCGGAGAGAAAAAGAAAATCACGGATGGTGACGCCGTCCAACCGAGTTGGTCCCCGCATGGCAATCGAATCGCTTATTGGGTTGTCTGGCAGAAAGGAGGACAGCGCGATATTTACTCGATTTCTGCTAATGGAGGTGAGCCTGTGGCCGTGACCAGTGACCAAGCCACCGATTGGTTTCCGGTTTGGTCGCCGGATGGACGGTTCATCTATTTCGACAGTGATCGAGGCGGGAGCATGAACATCTGGCGAATCGCCATTGATGAACAAACGGGAAGACCCCTGGGAAAGTGCGAGCCGGTGACTTCGGGTGTAACCGCAGCCGGGCAACCCAGCTTGTCATCAGACGGACGCCTGATCGCATTCACTGCCACAGTACAAACGGCCAACATTGAAAGATTGAATATTGATCCCGTGACGTCAGTAGTCCAAGGACTGCCCCAACCCATATCGCATCTCACCGGACGCATTGAGTACGCAAGCGTCTCTCCCGACGGGGAGTGGATCGCCTGCACAACGACCGACCGACAGGAAGACTTGATCTTGCTGCGCAAGGATGGGAGCGAGCGGCGGCAGTTGACCAACGATATCTACAAGGACCGGGGCCCGGCGTGGTCTCCGGACGGGAAGCGCCTTGCATTCTATTCCGACCGGAGCGGGAAGTACGAAATCTGGACGATCAACTTCGACGGAAGCAATCTGACGCAGCTAAGTCGGACCACCGATTCGTCGATCACGTTTCCCAGATGGAGCCGAGATGGATCACGCTTGTTCTTCAGCGCCGGCCATTCCCAGGCTGTCATTATGAATCCCAACCGTCCGTGGGGTGAGCAGACTCCGGAGCAGTTGTTCCCCGCGGATCTGCCCAACGGCTTTACATCAACGTCCTGGTCGGCGGACGGGAGATCCATCGCCGGGTATATGTATGATGCAACGAGCATGTCGAACTTGGGCGTCGTGGTTGTCGACATGGAGTCGAAGCAGATCCATGAAATCGCAAAGCGTGGAGAATACCCCGAATTTCTCCACGATGGACGGCGCATCATCTTCGCGCAGGATGACCACAGATTGATGTTGACCGATATTGAGGGCAACCCGCCCCAGATGCTTCTTGACGTCGCACCCGATGGGCTTCAGGGATATGGGTGTAGCGTTAGCTCCGATGATACCGCAATCTTCTACACTCGGGTCAAAACGGAATCGGACGTGTGGTTGTTGCAACTCGAATAGGATGAACTGCTTTGCAGCAAGGAGGCGCCAAATTCGGTCCGTATGAAATCGTCGCTCCGCTCGGCACGGACGTGACGGATTATACGAATCCCAATAATTATTGGCGCTACCTCCGCGGTGCCATGGGCGGCTTGTCCGCCCGTACCAGTACTGGCAGGCAAGCTACCAGTGGCACTCACTGAAACCGAACCGCGCCATTAATTTCTGGAATTGGTATTAAATCTGCGTTGCGGGACACACGAGATTGGATCGCAGCGCAGCCATCAAATTCGTTCAAGATTCGATGACAGTTATTGCTTGAAACGCTCCGCGACGTGCCGTTCCCGAAAGACCATGTTCAATGGCAGGATGCCAATAGGCGGTACACGAGACTTTGTGCAGAAACTACAGGAAAGAAGTTGATTGCGCCACTCTCCGATTCACTTTTTTCATAGTCCCAGTTTCACTCCCACCCCGCATCCCAAAATGACAAGCCCGGCCAATGCGTGGCCATATCGCGCGAGTCGACCCGCCGTTGGAAGGCTCAGTGCACGACAGGCAGACCAAACGATCGCGAGCATCGCCGTCAACGTCACCGCGCCAAACATGAACACAACAACCATCACATCGAGTGTGTGACCCTTCGCCGCGGGAACCATGACCAGCGGAATCAGCGGCTCGCACGGTCCGAATATGAAAATTGTGAACAAAATCCACGGCGTCAGATTGGCCGCGGGTTCCGCGTCCGCATGCACATGCGCATGCGCATGCGCGTCATGATGAATATGCACGTGCTCGTGAACCGTTCCATCCGTATGGACGTGTCGATGCGTGTGCGGGCGATTTCGAATGGCCAGCCGAGCGCCCCAAAGCGTGTAAACAATCCCAAATCCAATCAGCAGCCACGCGGCAACTTCATTGCGAATCCCCTCAATCCCCTTCAGCCTGATGAGTGCAATGCCCAGCCCGACTCCAATGAGCCCGAGCACCACTGAACTCAAAACGTGCCCGATTCCGCAAAGCAATGTGACGACCATCGTCTTGCGAATCGACCAGCGGCCGGCCCGCGACATCGCTATAAAGGGCACGTAATGGTCGGGACCAAGCAAGGTGTGGATCGTCCCGATCCCCGCCGCAGCGCCATACAATAGGAGCGACTCAACGGTCATGGCGAAATTCCTCGTGCGCGAGCAAAGATGAATTCTCGGGTGGCATGGCCAAGCGTAGCGCCGCCATGATTACGAATCACATGCCGGCGCCAGGCTACGCATGGCTTAGGCATGGCACGCAACCCGCAAGAATGGATATGTCGCTGCACTCGGATCATCCGAGACATTATACGCGATACAGCCGACCGTAGGGTTGGTCGAAAATCCGGCGGACGTGAAGGAACGCAAGCCGAGCTATAATACATGCCAGACGAAGTAAAACGCGATTCGTGTCAAAATCGACGAGACAAACCCCGCTCGGCGAAACAGAAATGCTTGCCAAAAATTGAATAGAAAATCCTGGGCGAACACGGCCAACATCGTGTCGAATCCAAGAGGACGAAGATCAAGATCTCCCATTGGCTCGATCATGGATGTCGCAACCGCGAGAGCCATAAAAATCCATCCACGTCCGCGCCCCCCCAACATCATATTGCAAACGAGCCACATCAACAGAGGAATCAAGAGCAAGCGATAAATGATCTCAACAATGATCGCGCCGCCGGGATAATTGACGACCGAAGCCGGCCAGGAAATGTGAATGCTCGGAATCTGCATCTTTCCGGCCGCAAAGGACGTCCAATGCGTGAGTCGATCCGTCGCGATCGCGGCAATTCCGAATGCAATTCCGCTGATGATCGGAATCCAAAGCCGCCAGCGAAGCGATAGGCGCGTGTCCCAGCCGCCCGCGAATCCCGTTCGACTGAGCAGCGCCACACCGATGGCACCACAGGCAGTCCAGATCGCCAACGCAGGCCAGGCGAAAACTTGCGCCTGCGAGGTCGAACGAAACGCCGCCGGACACAACGTGATCAGGAGCTTGACCGCGACCAGATAGGCAAGAAGGATTCCAAGGGATTTCCAGGAATTCGGCCACGATTTTGAAACCAAAAAGTTCGACGCCATGGCCCCCTATTCGCTAAGACAGGAAAACTACTTGTCTATTGATGTCGAATTGATTGAAGTTCGCCGTGTGATTAAGGAAGAACAAGGTTGCCTAGTGAAAGCGGATCGTACGCATTCCCCACGGCCCCCGACCACGTGCTGAATTCCTCGCCCGCTGCGTCAAACCGAGTCACATTGAATCCCCAGACCACGTGCGCATAGGGCGGCGGCGCGATTTCGGCGAGCGGAATGCGAACCTCCGCCGTCCAACGATCCGCGTCACTTCGAGTCGCGATGTCCACCCTGGCCGCCCACGGGCTTGATTTGCAACAAGGTGGATCAGTGGAAATTCCTTTTTCCAGTATGCTCGAACCCGATCGCTTTATAACAATATGAAGCAGATCACTCGGCGATCGCGACCCGGAATTCAAAGGATCGATGAGCAGCTCAACAAGCTCCTCGCCGATCGGAACAAGATCGTCGTAGGACACAGCGGTCTTCGATCCAACCGGCCGCTCCGATCCCTTGTCCAGCTCACAATTCACGGCCACATAAAGCGAATCCGCGTCGCACATGACGAATGCAACGGTTCGCTTGCGCGGCACATCTAGGCGTAATCGCTCGTCATTCGACAATCCCGGCCCCGAAATCAACTGAAATTCGCCGGCGACGTTCGTCGTGCCTAGAGGCCAATCGGAAAGGTCACCATCAATCTTCAACGGCGCCGCCTGCAAGCCGGCAATCACCACCGCGAAGTTTCCCTTCGTCCGCGACCGAACATCCCGTTCTGCATTGATGGTCAGCGGCAGTGCGGTGTTGCCTGATTCAGCGACCGCCAATGGAAGCGAATAAGTAAATGAAACGCGTCGCGATTCTCCGGTTCCCAGATGAATTGTATGGAGCTCTGGCCCATCGTCCGATACCGACCATGAATCCGGTACCGGTCCGATATTCAGATTCGCATCGACCGGCAGCCGCGTGCGATTCGCAATCGTCCAGCTCGTGACGACGTCCGCACTGGTCGCCCCGGGTCCCCCGCCAATGCGCATCCTCGCCCCCTCAAATCGCGTTTCCACCCGTCGCGTGGCAAGAAGAAACCGTCGCCAACTCGCACTACGGGCAAATTCCTCACGATCGCCCCGCTCCTCACCATACGCCGAAGTGGAAAGTTCTTCAGCCATCAATCGACGAGCGGCTTCAAAGACTACCGGATCGTCCGGCCAGCCGATCAATTTGCCGTCCGCGAAACTCGTGCGATACGCATCCGTTCCTGCATACGCGACAATCGAATCCCGCATCGTATCCGCCAGGTGATCCAGATGATGCTCGCGAAGCAACGCCAGATACGCGGCGTCCTGCATCGATCGCCGAAGTCGCTTCAATCGCATGGAGGCCACAGGCTCGACGAGTCCGTACGGAGCACCCGGATAGATCAACACATTCGCATCCCGCGCGACGCAGTCCTGTGCTGCCGCGTCGAATCGCGGCCATCGATTGACCACTCCCAGAAATCCGTTGTCCGCACCAAGCCTCTCGATCTGCCACGAAAGGACCTGCGTGTAAGTCGGTGGCGCCAAGATCGACGCGGAACCGCTGAATGGAGGTCGATCCACACGAACCCACGCACTCCGACCGCGCGCCAGCTCCTCGGCCATCGCTCGCGGATCATGGAATTGCGCCGGCGGACTCCAAATATCTGGCTGCAGCGATGTACCATTCGACGTGTAGTTCAACCATCCAAACGGCCTCATGTCCTGAGGGAAGCAAGGTGACGCAATCCGAATCGGCGCAAGCTGCGTGTGCACATGTTCGGCAGCCGCAATTGCCGGAACGTCACTCGACTTTGAACACGCATCGCCTGACAACATTATGTAAGCCCGCTTCGACCAACCCGCGTTTGCAAAATGCTCGCCGCATTGACGCAAATAGCCCTCAATGAACTTCGCTGACGCCGCCAGCGGCGCCGACGAAATGGTTGAATCGAACAATCCTTCGACTGGCACGGGCCAATATGCCAGACCACGCCGATCCACAAACGCCGAACCATCCAGAAACGGTCGTACTTCCGCGTCGAAGCCTGACCAATCGATCTTGATTCCGCCCGACGCCTCAAGCTCGATCTCGGGATGAAGCTTTGGCAACACTGGCGTCAGTCGGTGATCGTGCAGCATCCGCATTGTCGCCTGAATGATCGTGTCATTGCCCGGCGCGGCCGATAGCACCGTGTGATCGATCTCGGCAATCATCGACACCCGGCTCTCGTCCGGCAGCAAAAAAGGCCAAACCATCAGCTCCAGCGGTATCGAAGACACGCTCTGATTGTCCGAAAGCAATTGCAATTCACCGCTGTAAATGCCCGCCGAGGTGCCTTTGGGAACGAAAATGTCCGCCCAGAAATACAAGATTTGTTTCGGTTCGATGCGATCAGCCAGCCCGCCGCGAGGCGCTGCAATCGGCACAAGTACATCCAGCGGCTCCACGACCCGATTGGCCGGCGAGATTTGTCGAATGTGCCATCCCGGTAGCCCCGGTGCATGAACTGACGACAACCGGAACAACTGCACCGCCGACGAATCGATGTGTCCTTCCGTCGATTTCAATGACGTCATGGAAAGGCCTGGCTTTACAATCTCGGCATCCTCCGCCGCCACTGAAAATCGAAATCCAATCGTCTCATTGATGGCTGCGGATAGGTGAATCGCTTGCGGGCGGGACGGTCGCTCTGGAGAATCCGTATGCACCGAAAATCGATTTGAATCAAGAAGATCGGCATGAATCCGCACTTGCGGAACCGGCGTTGTGCATCCAAAAATCGAAGCAAGAGCCGTCGCGAAAACGAAAAGAAAATTCCTTGAGTGTCGAAATAGAATCGATTGCTCGAGCCGGGCAATTGAGTTCACGGACGTCGCATCAATGATCGCCGCTCGGTGGAGTCGCTCCTTCAGTGGGTGGTGCCGCTTCCGGAGGTGGCGGCGGCGGAGCGGGCTGGACCGCAACCCGCGTGAATGTTTCATCAAGCGATGCAAGCCGATCGCGGGCAATTCGCTGCAACGGCGGTAAGCCGGCGAAATCCGCACCTTCGGCCACTTGTTTGAGCAGATCGCGGGATCTTTCCTTATGCGACGCATCACCATCAATACTGAACGCGTTTTCTTCGACCGTGGCAAGCCCCGTGATCGCCGTCCCCAACGCCATCGTATTTCTCGGAAATCGCTCGCGCATCATCGTAAACGTTTGGCGAGCCTTGTCGTTCAACTCCTTATTCGACGGCATGGGCTCACTCGCCGCAAGTCGCAATGCTTCTCGTCCGGCGTCCAGCAGGCAAGCCATGGCAAACGTATCGTCCGGGGCCTGCGAAATGAGATGTTCGAGGGTGTTCAGTGATTTCTTGCCGACGTCCGGCGGATCAAATTTCAATTCCGACCGGTCACGCCAAAGTTGCGCCACCGACGCCGCATGAGATCGAATCCCAAACGATACCGCCGCGAACACCACGATCACCAACAGAAGCACAAGGCTGATCTGCTTGCCATTGCGGTCGATGTAGTCGCGGGCCGACTCCAACGCCACCGCAAAATCATTTTCCTTTAATTCGTGTCTACGATCAGCCTTCATTGCTTTCTTTACGTCCCAAAATTCTCAGAGCAATTCACTGTCAACCGTGGCGTCAACCCTCGTGGGTGACGCGGTGTTTCGGCATCAGGCACAAGGCCCGACGCTACAGTTGAGTGTTAGGTGCTCAAACGG
Organism: Planctomycetota bacterium; assembly: GCA_016200265.1. Classification (GTDB taxonomy): domain Bacteria; phylum Planctomycetota; class Phycisphaerae; order UBA1845; family UBA1845; genus JACQFE01. Next base: position 38,073 of record JACQFE010000045.1, read on the forward strand.
TATCCGGGCCGCAGCGTCAGGATATAAACCCGAACCGTAGTCCCGCAGCTTAAGCCTGCCCCGCAACGCCGTCAAATGGCACTTTCGCCCCGACTTCTTCAGTTGCATGCGCCCGCCAAACGAGTGCGCCTGCCGAGTTGAGACCGCCTCCGCCCAATGCTATACTCCACTTGATTCGGAAGCCCGCCCGCCTTATCTGCTTCATCGTGACTCCGACGGCGACCAGTGGAATGTCGATCTGGAGCGATTCGGACACGGTGATCATTTGAACTCTGGGAGTATTGCAGCATGAAGCCGAGATTTTTGATCCTCCTTGCGGTAGCCATCGGTATGGCCGTTTACTTCGCCAACAAGAAGAACAGCCCGCCGCAGAAGCAGGAAAACGAACTCACGATGATCTCGGAAGATCCAGATGCCCAGCCCAACGGACCGCAGGGCGGCGGACGACTTCTCTATGAATATCCACCACCTCCCGGTGAAGAACTCAAGGAAAAAGCCAAGTTCGATGTTCGCGTCGAAGTGGACGGTAGCGGAAAGAAAAACCGGCTCTACCTCTTTGTGAGCGAGCAACACGGATACTACGTCGAAACCTTGGAAATCACCGCATGGAGAAAAGGACCCAAAGTCACCGGCCCCGAAGATTCTCCGCTCGCCCCCCACATCTACAAAAATCTCTACATCAAGGCCAATGAAACTCTCCGCACCTGCATGGAAATCGTCCCCGCCGAGCTGCGCCACGTCCACGGCAACATCGGCACATCCGCGGATTGGGAGGCCGAAGTGACTCGCTGTGGCCGTGCACGCGACAAGAACCCCAACCCCCTCCCCCCCACCTCCGGCGACATGGGCCTCTGCGATTAGCAACCTCTACGCGCGCCGACAAGTCGTTCGAATTCCAATTGAAGCTCGTGCAAGAAAGTCATATTACCTCCGCCCTTGATAAGGGGGGATTAAGGGGCGTCGCGAACCAAACTTGGGTTGTAAACGGTATCATTCGAATTCCAATTGATTCTCGTGCGAGCATTTCGAGTTGCCTCCCGCATTAGCAAGCGGGGATTAAGTGGGGTCGCGTACCGACCTTGGCTTGTATTTGGTATCACTCGTCTCTCAGAGGACAGCAATCCTCCCGGCGAGCCGCGCCCTTCGTCGTGATCCGAACCCCAAAGTGGCGAGCGAGGGGTTGCCTTCCCGAACCGCCTCATTCATAGGGCGGGTTTTTTTTCCGAGCCGCCTCGTTCACGAGGCGCGCCCCCGTAACGCTCGTGCGAGAGTCCCTTCTCGTACACCTCGTGCAGTTTCCGAGCCGCCTCGTTCACGAGGCGCGCCCCCATGCTGGTGCGAGAATCCTTTCTCGCACGCACTTTCTCGCGGAATCCCATCCGCCGTATGCCCGGGTGCCCCAGCCCTTGGGCTGGGGGACTGACAATGGAACTCGTGCGTAAATCCCTTCTCGCACAAACGCGTTTCGACTTTTCGACTTTTCGATTTTTCGACTTTTCGACGTTTAGTAGGCGGGTGCCCCAGCCCTTGGGCTGGGGGACTCACATTGGCATTCGTGCGTCTCGACTTTTCGATTTTTCGACTTTTCCCTACGGGCAACTCGTCGGCGCGGAGTACGGATACGGTAGTCCCTTGAACGCATCGACGCCTGCGGCAACGTCGCGAATGTCGATCCGCTTGTCCGGCGTTTCCGGGACAAGGTCGCACACCACGAGCGGCAGCGCCGTCGGAAGTTCCTTGAAGCAATCAACCAACGCAGGGATGTCACGGATACCAGCCACCTCGCTCCCGTCCGATCCATCCTCTATGGATAAGAAGCGAATTTTGCAGCGTTAAATAACTAGCAATCGGAAATTCGCGTTAGGCATCAGGTATGCGGCACTTGCGTGTTTGTGGCGAAAATCGAGAAGTTCGTGGGAGTCACCACGAAATTGCAAATCGTCCCAGATCCAGTTTCAGTGAAATACGCCCGATACTCGCCAAGAACTGTTCCGAAGCGAACCTGGAAGAAGCCGCCGAAGCCGAGGAAATTTCCGTTCACAGGCCAGGAGCCGATCTGATATTCGGTACCAGTCGCGACGTAGATGATGGACATTCGATTCGGGTCGAAGTGGACGATTTCGTTGTCGACGTCGCGAACGTCCTGGGTGGAGAAGCCTGACACAGAATCAGTGAACGTCGCGATGGTGTGCTCGATGCAGCCGGGAATTTGCGTGTGAAGGCAAGCATTGCTGCTGCACACATCGGCCGTGCATGAATGTCCGTCATCGCAGTCGGCGTCCAAATTGCAACAGTCAGGGATGGAAGTATTCGAGCATGTGTTGTTATCCTCGCAAGCGTCTGTTGTGCATGCGTTGGCGTCGTCGCAATCGGCATTATTGAGACACTCGACGCATGCCGCAGGTCCGGGGAACGGATACGGTAGCGCCTTGAACGCATCGACGGCGTCGGCAACGTCGGATATGTTCACGATTCCATCGGGTGTAGCCGGGCCGAGATCGCACCGCTCAAGCGGCGGCGCGGTGGGAACGTTTTTGAAATTGTCCACGATGGCGGCGATATCGCTGATGTTTACGAGACCGATCGTTGGAACTACGTCGGCCCAATCCATCATTGTTGCCGATGCCGGGGCAGACATACCCATGACACTTTCGGTTCGCACCACATAGGTCGTTGACGGAACAATGTTCTCATCGGCGAGGATGATCGTCCCCCACTGTGTCGGAGTGAGTGACACAGGATTGCCAACCAAACGTGCGATGCCATTGTCGAATGCCACGTATTTCGACATGCACGAGTGTTCCAGCGACGTGATTGCGATCGAGAATGGAACGCCTGGATCCATGCCGCTGAGTTCAATCTGAAGATACCGGCAACCCAGCACCGTCACGCTCGGCGCGATCGGACATGAATTCGGAACGCACGTGCCGTCGATGATCCATCGTTCGCTTAAGCAGTCGGCCTGCAATACGACGCTGCACGCCGTCGTCGCAGGGTCCATGCAGCACGCGCCCAACTCACAGTCATCAGGCACACCATTGTGATTCGAGTCCGAACATGTTGGACAGAGCGGCGGCACTTCGCATTCGTCGGGCACATTGTTTCCATTGCAGTCACGCGAGGTACCTTGAGCGATGTCACAGATGTCAGAGGTTCCGTTTGAGTTGCAGTCCACAAAGTCCCCGAGCGGGCACGAACCAAGGGCTTCGTTGGCGCACTGCGCATCCCATAGCGTGTCGCAGCAAAACGTATCGCGGATCGGCGGGTTACAGACAGTTTCGCAGCAACAAAGGTCGTTGCAGCCGGGTCCATTGTGTCCGCTAAAACAATCCCCAGTTCCACCAATGCAGGATGGAAAAGTTTGGGCTATCGCGGGGCTTATGCTGACAAAGCTTAGAATCCAAACACAAATTGAGACGCATAAAGCTCCGCGACGCATAGCAGCTTCCTCCAGTCCAAAACTACTGGAATTGTGAGACATACAGTTTACCGATCGCATCCTGCCGATTCAATCGCTTGCGCGGCGAAAATTCCGACTTGTTACGAGCCGTCCCGTTCACGGGGCGGGCTCCAGAGCTACAACCGCCCCTTGGGGTGTACCTGACGCACTTTTCTTTCACTCGTGCGAGATTCCCATTCTCAGGGATTGACTTCCCCCACTCCGCGCCCTAAGTTTGGATTATGGTAGGTACGCCGCAATCGCAATCCTCGGTTTCCAATTCGCCGCCCTTTCAATCTTCATACTTCGCTCTCCCGTCTTTCACCATTCGCACATCAATTTTCCCAATTCCCTGCTTCATTTCGCACTCTTCGAACCTTCAAACATTTCGCGCCCCGCGTCAGCGGAAGTGCCATGCCGCGACACTCGCGAAAAAATACTTTTCCAAACGAACCCATCTGAAAGTCTCGCTTTACGCCATCATCGTGTTCTCTGTGCACTTTGTGGTGAAATCTCTGCGAAAATCTGCGCAATCTGCGGATTCTGTCCCACCGGTCTTTTGGTTTCGACTTCTCGACTTGTCGACGTTTCGCCGTTTACGCGAGGACCGCTTCTTTGGCCTTCGTCATCAGCGTCTTGGCGCGGGTTTGGTGCTTGATCTTGTCCTGCAGGCGCATGAGGCCTTCGAGGAGTGCTTCGGGACGCGGCGGGCAGCCGGGGATGTAAATGTCCACGGGCACGACAAGATCGACGCCCTTGACCACGTGGTAGCCGTGCTTGAAGTAGGGTCCGCCGCCGACGGTGCAGGCGCCCATTGCCATCACGTACTTCGGCTCGGGCATCTGGTTGTAGAGTCTCTTAAGGCGCGAAGCCATTTTGTACGTCACTGTGCCGGCGACAATCATCAGATCGGCCTGTCGCGGCGTGGCTCGAAACGCCCCCGCGCCGAAGCGGTCGATATCGAAACGCGACGCGCCGACGGCCATCATCTCGATCGCGCAGCACGCCAATCCAAAAGTCAAAGGCCAAATGCTGCTCGACCGACCCCAGTTGATGGCCCAATCCAGCGAGGTGACAATCAAACCTTCTTCAAATCTGTTTTCGATCCAGCTCATACAAGAGGCCTTGCAAGACTAAAGGTCGAAATTCAAAGTTCAAAATTCGAAAAGCCGCTCAGCGAAGCCGACCTTTCGCCGCATCCGCTATCCCTTCTTACGCATCCTCGTCCGTCGAAGTTTACCATTCATGCTGGCCTCCGGCTCAATGGAGGTAATCTGAATGAGTTGAACAATCATCCACTCTTTGGCGATGGTCTCCGATTTTGCCGGAGTCAGCATGGGCTTCGATCGCTCGATCTTTGCCAATCCGATCAGAAGAGTTCGCTCGGCGACCACAACTTGATCGGGGTGACGCACAACAATACTGCGACCGTCGGCCATCCCAATCTTGATCGGAACAAATGGCTGCCGTCGAAACAACTCTCGAAGTTCGCCCGGTCGCATCATGGCGCGGTCTTTGCTCCCGCCGCCCCTTCCGCATCCGCTCGAGTCTGCGACGCACTGCTACGGACCCAGCTCAAATATCCCGACTTCCATTCATACAAGAACGGAACCGCAATCAACATGAAGAAAACGAAAAACGCCCAGAACGCGGGCGCGCCCATTTGCTTGAACACCACCGCCCAAGGCCAAAGCAGTGCGATTTCCACATCGAACACAATGAAAATCAATGCGACCGTGTAGAAACGCAGATCGAATTGCACCCAGCTTTCGCCGATGGCCGGCTCGCCACACTCATACGCAGTTGACTTCTCCGGATGCGGAAGCGCAGGACGAGCGAACTTGCCGATCATCAGTCCGGCGAACACCATTCCGAAACCGGCCACCGTAAACAAAAGCATGCCCACGACCAGTTCAATGTTCGTATTCGCGTGAGCTTGTCCGAGTATCATTTGAGTGTCCAAATGCGCCCTTCAATCGGCGATCCGAAATCGACAATTCGCTACGCTTCCGGCGCGACGGCCTTTGCCATTTCCTCGCGCCTTCGATTCACATCGCTCGTCAATTGATCGCGCGAGTGCTTGTATTGCTCCCACTCCGCCTTTCGTTGCTGAGCCCATGCCGGCGGTTTTTCGCTTTGCATCCAGAGCGGCTGCGGGGTTTGCAAGCCTTCCTTCGCCAGGTCCGTGAATTCCACGATCATGTCGTCGCGCGTGTAGCCGGACATGTCGTGCAGATTACCCATGTGGATGCACTCAGTCGGACACGGGTCGACGCACAAGGCACAGAACATGCACTTGGCGTAGTCGATCGCATATCGCGTCATCAGGCCGCCCGTGGCGATGCCGGTATTCTTGTCAACCTTCCGCGGTCCGGTTTTTTCGATGTAAATGCAATCCACCGGGCAGGCTTTTGCGCACATGTCGCAAGCAATGCACTTCTCGATCTCGAAGAAATGGAAGCCACGGTATCGCGGCTGCAACGCCGGGGCGACATCAGGATATTGCAGCGTAATCGTCTTCGCGAAGCAGTACTTCAGCGAAATCCTCATGCCCACGAGGATCGTATGCACAGTCTTCCAGATGTCGCGAAAATAGGCGCGAACAGGCCCACGAGACGCTCCTGCTGCGACAAAATTACCATTGGCAGAATTCATGTCGGTTGCTCGAAAAACAACGAAACCTCAAGCCTTGATATGCGATTCTATGCTTCGCCACGAGTGGCCGCAAATACTTGTCGTCAATGAATGCGGTCAGGACTGCTTGTCACGATTCATAGAATCCGGATTTGGCGCTGAACGCTGTTGATTTGATGAAGAATCTTCGGGGCGATGCAACGCGATCCGTTTATCCGCGCTGGTACCAAGGATGAATCCCGCGATCGCGCCGAAGAGAATGAGCACTTGCGTTCCATCGGCTTTTCCGAGCAAGGACAGGCTGGCCGTCGCAACGACGATCGTAATTACCGTGAAAAATCGCAGTGTATCGCGTTCGCCGACCGGGCTCGCCCCGCCGCGGCGCGTCGCAGCCACGAGGAACCAAACAAGGGCCGCAAGGATTACACCCGCCAAGCCTGCGACGCTTATCCAGAATTCCGGCGACTTCGGCCAGGAATCCGTGGTGCTCACAGGTGCGGAATTCGTTGGATCAGTCGGACCAGCGGCGAGCATCCACGCGGTTGCCATCAAGACTTTGTTGACAAGAATCAGAGTCATAACAGTCCAGTTAGATTCAGCGTCGAAAATCCGACGGTACTCCACCTTAGCGATTGGTTAACGATAGTTCCAGAAAAAGTTGCGGCCGCAAGGATTCACGCCCCCTTTGTTTAGTTTTCGGACGCTGACGATCTTTTCGCAGGTTACAATTTGTTCAATGGGCGTGACTAGCGGCCCCAAGCAAATGAAGTCTCAACATGTTCAACACATTCTTGCAGGCACGATCGCGAGTCTCTTCGCGGCCAAGGTGATCGCCGAGGAGGACTTTTCGAACCTGGACATCGGTTTTGTCCGCCAGCCCAATATAGACAAGACCGATTGGCTTTTCCGGTGAACCGCCATCCGGGCCAGCAATTCCGGTCATGGAAATGGCGAGGTCGGAGTTTGCGTGTGTTCGACAGCCTGCCACCATCTCTCTCGCGGATTCCTCGCTGACTGCCCCATGCGTCGCGAGCGTTTGCTCGGAAACGCCGAGCAATTCCATCTTGGCTTCGTTAGAATAGGTCACGTATCCGCGCAGAAAGTATCGGCTGCTGCCGGGCACGTCGGTCAGGCACTTTGCAATGAGTCCGCCAGTGCAAGATTCCGCGGTGGAGACCGTTTTTCGTTGTGCGAATAACAGATTTGCCACGGCGAGTTGGAGAGTATCTTCGCCTTCGCCAAAGACGACCTCGCCCAATCGTCGGCGCACGTCGCGAATATCGTGATCGAGCAGCGCCTGGGCTTCTTCTGCGCTCGTTCCATGAGAGACGATCCTCACACTTAGCACTGCGTGAGATGCAGTCGTTCCCACCGAAGGATTCCGCCCCCGCGCCATCAAATCGGAGAGTCTTTCACCCAGTACGGCCTCGCTGATTCCCATGCACAACAGGCGCGCGTGAATCATTGTGCCGCCACCAGAGCGGCCGCAAATGATCGGCGCGATATGCTCCTCGAACATCGGTTTCATCTCGCCGGGCACGCCCGGCAAGGCGAACGCATGAACGCTGCCGGACTCATAGCCGATGCCCGGGGCCGTCCCATGCTCATTTCGCAGCACGCGACAACCGCGCGGAATCAACATTTGTCGCCGATTGGATTCCGGCATGGCGCGATGAAGTCGTTCAAAGAATTTCGTGACTTGGCGCCCGGCCTCGGAACTCACTTCAAGGCATGAACCGATCGCCTCCGCAAACGCTTCGCGCGTGACGTCATCGGCCGTGGGCCCAAGACCGCCGGTGATAATGACGAGCTCGGACTGTGCAAGGGCCCGCTTGATCGATTGGCTGATCCTTACAATGTTGTCACCGACCGTGATATGTTCGTGAACGACGATGCCGTCGGACAAGAGCCGCATGGAGAGCCAGGCCGAATTCGTGTCGACACACTGACCCGTGACAAGTTCATCGCCGCAACTGATGATCGTAGCGTTCACGCCTCCAGGCTCCATGCGAAACCGCCGGCTTTCCGATATATTACAACACAATGATTGTACGAAATCGCCGAATCACGCCGGCTCGGGCCAAAAAGACCGAGCCTGACATCCGCCTGCTTTTTACGTGCATCGGCAGGCGGGTAGAGCTGGTCCGCGCATTCCGCGCGGCGGCCGAACGATTGCGAATCCGTCTGGAAATTCACGGCGGCGACTCGGATCGACTCGCCCCGGCGCTGAGTCAGGTCGATCACGTTCATTTGCTTCCCGGAATTGCGTCGGGTCATTATACCGAAACGTTGGCCGAGCTGATTCGTTCGCACCATCTTTCGCTGCTCATTCCGCTCATTGATACGGAATTACCCGCGATCGCGGCCAATCGCGAGCAATTCACCCAGCTCGGCTGCCGCACCGTAATCTCTTCGCCCGCCGTCGTCGAGACTTGCCGTGATAAGCTCGCGACGTACCGAATGTTGACCGATGCGAAAATCGACACTCCGAAGACGTGGCGCTGGTCGGAGATTGTGAATCGAAATCGGCATCGCTTCCCTTACTACTTGAAACCCCGGGCAGGCAGCGCCGCGATGGGCAACTATGTGGTGCGGAATCACGAGGAGCTTGTCGCGTTTGGAAATCTGGTGAAGGACCCGATCGTGCAGGAGTTTGTCCTTGGCGATGAACTTACCGTCGATGTGTATTGCGGGTTTGACGGCGTCCCGCGATGCATCATCCCTCGTTTGCGATTGGAAGTCCGCGGGGGCGAAGTGACCAAGGGCGTCACGGTTAGGGACGCGATGGTTTCCGCCGCGGCCAGGCGTGTGGCTCGAGAATTGGCCGAGTGTCGCGGCGTAATTACCGTACAGTGCATGAAAACGCCGGATGGACGCGTTCGCGTCATCGAAATCAATCCTCGATTCGGCGGCGGAGTACCGCTGGCCATTCACGCCGGTGCGGATTTTCCACGATGGATCCTGGAGGAGCATCTTGGACGAAAGCCTGCAATTTCCGCCGATTATGAAGTGAATCTGGCCATGCTCCGTTTTGACGATTCCGTGTTTGTGAAAAATGCAACAACGACAAACTTCAAGACCCGATCCTCGGAAGGGTCAACCCGCTCCCCGAGCCGTGTCACGACACGAATGAAATGAGAGGAGAAGACTCGTCTCATTCGTTGCGTGCCATTGTGAAACCAGTTGATGAATCCAAGCGCGATTATCTTTGACCTCGACGACACACTTTATCTGGAACGCGACTACGCCATCAGCGGGTTCCAAGCTGTTGCGATGGCATTTGCCAATCGACTCGGCCCGCCCGACAACATCGCCGCAACGATGCTATCCCTATTCGACACGGAGCATCGTTCGCGTGTGTTTGACCAATTGCTCCGCGAAATCGGCATGGCCGATGATCCCTCGCTGGTACGCGAAATGATCGAGACCTATCGAAATCATCAACCGGCGATATCTCTTCTTGCCGACGCCGAACGCGCCCTTATGCGCCAGGCCGAACGCTTTCGATTGGGACTTATCACCGACGGCCATAGTCATTCGCAATGGAATAAGATCGACGCACTCAAACTTCGTGATCGATTGGAGGCGATCATCGTCACCTCTGACCTGTGCGATTCAGATTGTGCGGGGCGGACTTATGCGGGGCAATTCACGAATTACGGTAAGCCGTTTCCACTGGCGTTCGAGTTGATGTCCGAACGAATTGGCGTCGAGCCGCGGCACTGTGTTTATGTGGCAGACAACGCGGCCAAGGATTTCATTGCACCGCGCAAGCTCGGCTGGCGAACCGTCCAAATCCAACGTGTCGGCGGCGTTCATACGTCTCCGCCGATCAACGATGCTGCCGCACCTCACCATGTCATTCAGACATTCGATTTACTCGATGAACTGATCATGTAGAATCAGCTTACTCCGAGCGGGCATTTCACAAGATCAGCATCGAGTCGCCGTAGCTGTAAAACCGGTAGCGTTCGGCGATTGCATGCACATAGGCTCTTCGCGTGAATTCAACTCCTACGAAGGCCATGACCAACGCCAGAAGCGTACTCCGCGGGAGGTGGAAATTGGTGAGGAGGATGTCCACTGATTGGAATTGATAAGGTGGGTAAATCAAGATACTAGTTGAGCCAGTTAGTTTTTCTCCGGAATCAATGAGTTTATCTAAACTATTTACATCACCATTTGGCAAGCTTGAAATTGTTTCGAGAACTCGAACTGAGGTCGTCCCGACCACGAGAATCCGCCCGCCTCGCGGGCGGCATTCGCGAATTGCTTTAAGAGTACTCGCCGGCACTTCGAAATCCTCGGAGTGCATCACATGGGCGGCTAGGTTCTCAACGGCGATTGGTCGAAACGTGCCGAGACCGACGTGAAGCGTCACGGACGAGATGTTCACTCCTCGACTGCGAATTTTCTCGATAATTTCGTCGGTCAAGTGAAGCCCGGCTGTCGGGGCCGCGACCGCTCCCGGCTTGCTGGCGTAGACCGTTTGGTAGCGAGCGGCGTCGGATCGGGCATCGAATTCCGCATTATTCTCTCGACGGATATAAGGCGGTAACGGCGTCCGTCCAACACGATTGAGCAGTTCTTCCGCCGAGCAATCCGCCGGCACTCGTACCCGCCAAAGTCCGTCGCCGCAATACGATTCCAGCGTCATCGCAAAGCAGTTGATGGACACGGCCGATCGAAGCGAGGCCATCGGTGGTTCAACTTCGGGGCGAACCTCAATTACTTCGCCGGGTCGAAGCCGCCGCGATCCCTCCAGCAATACCTGCCACAATCCAGCGCTTTCTTCACGCACGAACAACCCAGAGACCCGCCCTCCCGTCTCCCGCCAGGCCGCAAACCGCGCGGGCATCACTTTCGTGTCGTTGACCACGGCGAGATCGCCGGGTCGGAGGAATTCCGGAAGATCGCGGATGGAGCGATCAGAAATTGATTTGTCAGCCCGATCAAGCACGAGCATTCGCGCATCTTCGCGCCTCGCCGGAGGCGACTGGGCGACTAGTTCACGCGGCAAGTCGTAGTCGAGTTGCTCGATCCCAAAAGACGGTGCCGTATGCTGCGTGTTCTCGGATAATTCTCTCACAATAAACCCGTATTCGGGCTTTCTTTCCCGGTCAAGATCAGCGGTCTTCGCAATTTGATTGGATTTGCAGGCCTCTACAAACGTGCCGCATCGCTCGTCTCTTTACGGACGAATTCGTATCGCTATGTTGCATCCATGTCAGTATATCGTTGCCAGCCATTAACCAGGCCTCTTGATGCCGTCATCACCCTGCCCGGATCGAAGAGCATCACCAATCGTGCGCTCATATGCGCGGCGTTGGCGGATGGATCGAGCATTCTGCGGAACGTGCTGCTGGCCGATGACACGCGGTTGATGATGGATGCACTCAGGGCACTTGGGATTGCGATCACGGTCGATGAAAAAAAACCTGTGGCGGAAGTGACAGGATGTCGAGGATTTATGCCGTCGGAAGACGCGTTTCTTTCTTGCGGAAATTCCGGCACAACGCTGCGTTTTTGCACGGCACTGGCCGCGCTCGGAAACGGTCAATTCACGTTGGATGGCGTGGCTCGAATGCGCGAGCGGCCGATTGGCGATCTCGTGGAGGCGTTGCAAGGGCTTGGCGCAGGAATTGAGTACATGAATCGCGAAGGCTATCCGCCGATCGTCGTTCACGCGCAAGGCCTTCGCGGCGGTCAAGTCGTATTGGAATCACCCGCTTCGAGTCAATTCGTCAGTGCCCTATTTCTGTCTTCGCCCTATGCGTCGCGAGACGTGAAGATCGAATTGCGCGGCGAGGTTCCGAGCATTCCGTATTTGCGGACGACGCTCGCCGTGATGGAAGAATTTGGCGTGAGTGTGTTGCACGAATCGCACGAACGAGAGTCGCGTTTCATCGTGGCTGCCCCGCAGCGGTATCAGGGAACGACCTACACGATCGAACCGGATGCAAGCAATGCGACTTATTTCCTGGCCGCAGCGGCCATCGCCGGCGGAAGAGTGACCGTTGAAGGTCTCGGCACGTACAGCATTCAGGGTGATGCCAAGTTCACGCGCGTGCTTGAGCAAATGAGCTGCCGAGTGGGGCAAATGGGTACAAGCACAACGGTTACCGGCCCGCCTGACGGCGCCCGACTTCGCGGCATCGACATCGATCTCAACGATATGCCGGATACCGTTCAGACTTTAGCAGTCGTCGCGCTCTTCGCGGACTCCCCCACCACGATCCGCAACGTGGCCAGCTTGCGAGTGAAGGAGACGGATCGTATCGCGGCACTGCGTGAAGAGCTTTCCCGGCTCGGTGCGAAGGTTGACGAATTCACAGACGGCTTAAGGATCTTCCCGCCGATTCGTGGCGTCGTTCCGGCAAAAATCCGGACCTATGAAGATCACCGCATGGCGATGAGCTTCGCTCTTGCGGGTCTGATGATTCCTGGAATCGAAATTGAAAACCCCGAGTGCTGCGGCAAGACCATGCCGGATTATTTTGAACGTTTTGAGCGACTTGAAACTCGTCCATCCTAGTTTCTCAGACACGTTCGAAATCTCGGGAAACCGTATGAAGGACAAAGTTGCGCCGGCATCGATCCGCCTAAAAAATTTCTAACCAATGCACGATCAATAGGTTATGTATTCGTTAAGGAATTCGATCGTTTGCAACCGCTGATTCCAAGCGAGAAAATGTGGCTTGACAGCACTGGCACGGTCGATAGAGTGTTCTAATTGGCGCGGATCGCTGGTCACACCGGTCAGTGTAGCCGCAAGAACTGGAAGCGAGTGACTTTTTGAACTGGAGAACATTATGAATTGGCTTTGGACTTTCCTGATTGCTGCGAGCGCGGCGTTTGTGGGTGCTTGGGGTTATTTCACGTTCTTTCCAATCACCACCACAACGACCTGATTTATTGAGGAATTGGCAACGCATCCTGTTATGCCGCCGCCATCGGCCGAATGCGTGGGCTTTTCCCAGGTATCGCTTGCAAGATGGTTTGTGAACTCGACGTGTTTGTTTTGCGGCCTTTTGGATTACGGTTCGCGGGAAATGGTGGCTTGACAGAGTTGTCATGACCGATATATTCGTGACGTATTGGCGCGGATCACTGGTCAGGTAAGTCAGTGGTACCGTAGTTGAAAGTGAGTACTGTTTTATCAGGAGAATATTATGGATTGGTTCTGGAAGTTTCTGATTGGAGCGAGTGCGGCGTTCGTTGGCGTGTGGGGATATTTTACATTCTTCCCGATCACCACGACCACAACGTGATGGTACTGCTCCGCAGCAACTAGTAAATCTCAATTAATTGAGGAAACTCGCCGTCAAGAAGCTTGGCGGCGAGTTTCTTTTTTACGTTCTTAATTCAACCAATTACGCGGCAAGGTCATTGCCATTTCCAAGTCGAGACGCAGAAAAAGCACTCTTCGCCTCGGCCTTTTGGCCTGTGCAGCAGGTTGCTAAGGGAAAAGCCTGCGGCTCCGTCGGAAAAACAATTCTGTGTCTCTACTTGGAAATGGCATTGACCCAATGGTGCAATGGCGGTCATCGTCAAATGGCGAGGAAAACAACGAAAATGCGAGGGGTTTTCGTGTTCGTCGTCGTAGTTGGGTTTCGCGAAAACACCCATCCCGGGCTGACGACATTTTCTCCAACGAGCCAGGACTCGCGGCGGTATGACCAGTATCACTCACTTCGGCGATTCTGAGCCGCTTTTCGGCCAAGGCATGACTTACGTCGTGCCCGAGCCGAACGCCCTTTTGATCATGGCCGGATGCGCTGCGGCAACGGGATTGTGGCGACGGCATACTCGTAAACTCGCGAGTCGCGCGAATTGAAGTTCGCGGCTCGCTCATAATTCCCGGCTGACGAGGCGGATCACAATCCCTTGAATCGAAAAATCGCTCGACGCGTCCACCAGAATTGGCGATGAGCGCGGGTTGTCGCCGCGGAGAATAATCAGCCGACGGCTTTCACGCCATTCTACGGTCACACGCTTGAGCGTTGGCTGGCCGTCGATCAAACAGGCACAAATGCGACCTTGCACGTGTTCGGCCTCCACGTCGGGTCGATAGTGGACGAGCACGATGTCGCCCGGCTTGAGCGTCGGCTCCATGCTGTCGAAATTGAGCCGCAGGCAGTAATGCTCCGGCGACCATTGATGTCGCAGCACGGGAAACATCTCCAGTTGTTCCTGCGTTTCCGATGGAGGACCCGCCGGGATCGCACCAAATAATGGCACGTTTCGGGATTCATGCGGCTGGGGATTGTCGTGGGCCTGACCGCCTCCCACGAGGACGGCCTGTGGGAGATTGAGTGCCACGGATAAGGCATCCAGTGTGCGGCGCCGCGGCTGGACCAAGCTTCGCTCGATTTCAGAGATGTAGCCTTGATTGACGCCGGCGGTTCGCGCAAGCTTCGCCTGCGTGATCTTCAATTCGCGACGCCGCCTCTTGATTCTCTGGCCGACAGACTCGGCCGCACGCCTGGCTATTTTTCGCTGCACTTTGGCCACCCTTCGAGTTTACCGCAAGGATATTGCTTGGCAATATGTGCATCCGAAAAGTCGGAACGTCGAAAAATCGAAACAATGGCCGCTGACGAAAGGGCGGGCACTGCCTGCCGTGACTGGATGAAGGCGGGTAAGCCGTCCTGCTCACCTATTACGAATTGCGTGAAATCAATCAGCGAAATCTGCGGATTCACGTCTGCTTAGAAATGAAATCGACGAGTTCTTTGAAATATGCCGCGCAATTGGGCTCGAATTCCAGCGAATGCCGCGCCGTTGGAAATGTCGTAATCTGCGTGTCGGGCCAGTGCAATCCGCGAATGAACTCCACCGTGCGTTCGTTGTCGATGATCCGCTCGTCGCCGGCAATGAAGAGATGCACCGGAACAGGCGGGGCATTCGAGAGCTTGGTAACGATCTTATCCATGCGTCGGGAAGCCAGATAGAAACTCGCCGTGCATTCGCGAAGCGTCAATGGGTCCGAGCGAAAAAACTCGTGCCATTTTGGCGTCGCCGTAAACAGGTCGGGATCGTTAAGTGGAATGGGAAAGTGCTTGTCCGGCTCGTACAGCATGGAAAATCCGATTTTGGCCATATCCCCGCGAGAAACACCGATTTTCGGAAACAAGCCCGGCGTCACGAGTGCCAGGCTCTTGACTCCACGCGGGTCCGCCACGTGCGAAGCGACCGCAAGCTTGCCGCCCCAACTCACCCCCGCCAGATGATATTCGCCGCACTCGCTGTATTTCAGAAGTTCATCTCGCGCGGCATGCGAGTCAGCAATGAGTTGTTCGGCGGATTCGGCGTGGCCTCGATCGACTTCATTTCGCCCGCTACCGCGCCGATCGATTTGCAACACGACGAATCCGGCGTCGGCCAGCCTTTTCGCGGATGTTTCATACCATCCACAATGCGATTGGATTCCGTGATGATAAAGCACGGCGCCGCGAGTTTCACGCGGACGCCAAAGACGAGCGTAAGCGAAATATCCCTCAGAAAGTCGAACCGAGATTTCCTCGGACGTCGAATCCACGCTGGTCAACATGTTATCGGCACCGGACACGTCCTCATATCTCGACCCTGACGCAATTTCTATAAGTGCCACGTTGTGGCATGATGATCGAAATTCCAGAAAATCTCAACCATTCCAGGTCCGATGTGAATTGCCTGTCTTGCGGCCAAATGCCTTCTTCCAAAGCTATTCGGACGCCATCTGACGGTTCTCGCTCCCGCCGATAAACCTCTGCGACATAAACGATTAAGTCATCGAAACACAGGGTCGATAGCCCCAGCAGTCATTGCCAACGAAAGGACCGCTACGCCCATAATGACCGATCGACCGAGCCATACAGTCTTGCCGACCGATACGCAAAATCGAGCGCTCAAGCCCGTCGCCATCAATCGATGGATGCAGCGCATCCACCCGCACATCGAGGCCGCACACATGGAGTCCATGCGCGCCCTGCTCGCCGCAGTTGACGCCAAGGACCGCTATACGCGGAGTCATTCGCTCAACGTCGCCAAATACGCCGTGGAAATCGGTCGACGACTGCGACTGCCCGAACCGGCGCTGGATACGCTGGAGGTCGCTTCGCTGCTCCACGATTTGGGGAAAATTGGAGTCGCGGATGCGATCCTAAACAAACCCGGCCCGCTGACCAAAGAGGAATTCGAGGCGATCAAAAAACATCCGCAAACCGCCATCGACATTCTCGGACACATGAGCTTTCTCTCCGATCATCGTCCGATCATTCTGCACCATCATGAACGGTTCGATGGCACCGGCTATCCGGCCGGGCTTTCCGGAGACGAGATTCCCATTGGCGCCCGCGCATTGGCCGTCGCCGACGCCTTGGACACCATGCTCTCTCCGCGTACGTATAAGCGAGCCTTCACCACAAATCACGTGCGTCGCGAACTTCGGCACTGTGCCGGCCACCAATTCGATCCCACCATCGTGAACCTCACCCTCCGCTGGCTGGATGAAAAACCGCCGCGCGGCGGCAAAATGATGTAGCATCTACCACATTGCCAAGAGAAACCCAAAATAGCAAAGAGGCGGTTGTCATGCTGAGCGCAATCGAAGCAACCCGTCATGAGATTCTTCGCCTTGGTGGACCAAGGCTCAGAATGACGGTCGGGCCGCGCGCGACCACAAATACGTTCGATTACTCTCTGCATCCAGCCCAGTCCCGTTGGAGTTTCATTTGTGTAACGCGCTTGCAGACTGCGGGCTCGGATGGTTCAAGTCTTTATCATAACGGCGAGCGTTTGATACAATAGGTTGGCTGGAATCAGTCGATTGTTGATTCATCTCGTGTTCATTTGGAAATTGCATTATGCCAAAAAGACCGGTGGTTGTGGTAGTGGAGGACGAGGAGGCGATTCGTCGCGGGGTCGTCGATGCCTTGCGTATTTCCGGCTATGAGCCAGTGGAGGCTGGGGATGGAGTTTCAGGTCTTCGGATTGCACGAAATGCGGGTGTTGACCTTGTATTGCTCGATCTCCTGCTGCCGATGATGGACGGGTTGGATGTGCTCGCGGAGTTGCGGCAAACGCATCCAGCCCTGCCGGTCATTATTCTCACCGCGCGCGGCTCCGAAGAAGATCGCGTTCGCGGACTCCGCGCCGGAGCAGACGATTACGTCGTCAAGCCATTCTCCGCACGAGAGTTGCTGGCGCGCGTTGAGGCCGTTCTGCGGCGGAGTCCGGAACGTCCGCACCCGGTGGTTCGCATTCAGGGCGGAACGACCGTCGTCGATTGTGCCCGACGTGAAATCTGCCACGCGAGCGGCGAACGGATTCCGCTGTCAGACATGGAAGCGGATATCTTGCAGCGATTGGCCGCCCACTCCGGCCGGGCGGTGTCTCGTGAAGAGCTTCTTGCAGCCGTCTGGGGATTGCGCGAGGGAGGCGTCGAAACCCGTGCCATCGACATGCACATCACGCGTCTTCGCCAGAAACTTACCGAAAACGCGGGCGATGACTGCCCTGAATGGATTGTCACCGTTCGCGGAAAAGGCTACATGCTTGGACCTGATTTGAAGTTGGTCACCGAATCGCCGGCGGAGCGGCGCACATGACGGCCGCCCGGAAGAGCATGTTGGCCGGAATGGCCGTCTTCCTTCAGATCGCCCTGCTCGTGATCGGCGGCGTCACTTGGGCGACCGTAGCGAGTTTCGAACTTGCAAAGAAGACCGTTTCCGACGCCCAATGGGCCAAAGTGCATCATGCACTGTACACGATGGAGAGCTATCTCAAGGGCGTGGTGAATGCCGAAACGTGGCGTCCGGCAAGTGACTATCAGGATTTTCACCGCGAGAAGACTGCGGCTGTCGTACGCCGCGGTTTGGTGGAAGTCGACGCGGATTTTGCAGTGGTCCGCTCACCTCTTGGTGAGAATCCAGAACTCAACCAGGATTGGATGGAACTTTATTTCCAACTCGATTCCAACGGCGTAGCGTCATCACCGCAGTGGGACAAGGAAGGCTCGCCCTGGTCTTACGGCGACAACAGTGATCTAACCCAAAGCGAGAGACGCTCGAGGCTATCATGGGAATGGTTCCAGCGCAAAGCGGCGAGTTTGGGTCTTGAAAGCCGCGTGAGCGAGGCGGAGCGGGAATTGGAAAACGCCCGCGATCGTTCGCGGGATGATTCGATGCCTGCCGTGGTGAAGGTCGTTCAAAGTGCAACGGCCCCTTTGGAAAATCCGTCAGCTTCACATCGCCCGGACTATAACACTCGAAAGCAGCGTTGGACTCGAGGGCAAAGCCGCTATGTTCCTCGCGAAAAATGCGTTGAAGCAACGCTCGCAGCGCTCACCGGCCAAGCCTCGCTTTCGATGCTGGAAGTCGGACCCAATGTCGAAACAGCATCCCCGGATACCGTGCGCGTAAAGCCGGGCCCCATCGTCGGACCATTCTGGATCGAGCGCGGATATGATGGAAAGCCAAAACTCGCCTTCGTTCGTGAATGCGAATACGACGCCGACCGCCGCTACCAGGGATTTATCGCGGATTGGGGCCGATTGAAGGCCGAACTCCTCCGCCTGATTGATGACGAATTCCCGAATGCGGAGTTGCTGCCGGCCGGAGATCGCCCTGAAGCCAATGAAAACCTGGAACTGCGATTGACGCAGGTGCCGGCTTTGCTCCAGGTTCCCGATCTCGATCGCGATACACCCGCTCGCGCCTGGCACTCGATCCGTGGAACAGTAGCGCTCACTTGGACCGTTGCATTCGTGGTTCTCGCGGTGGCGGGATTCGGAGTCCGCAATCTCGTAAACCTGACCGAACGCCGCATGCAATTCGCCTATGCGGTGACTCACGAGCTTCGCACTCCATTGACGACGTTTCGTTTGTATTCGGACATGCTTTCGGCCGGCCTGGTGTCTGAAGAATCAAGACCCGAGTATCTCGACACACTGAATCGCGAATCCCAGCGGCTATCCAGTCTCGTGGAAAGCGTGCTGGAATATGCCCGCGTGGAAAATCACAAGGTCAAGCTGAATGTGACCGAGGTGGATGGATCATCGCTTACGCGAATGCTCGGCGAAACGATTCAGAAACGTTGCAGCGAAACCGGCGTACAGGGCCGCATGCAGAATGACATCGCCGAAGGCCGCCGCGTCCGCGTGGATGCAAACCTCCTTGGACAAATTGCGGCCGTGCTGGTGAACAATGGATGCAGGCATGCGAGGCAATCCGCGAATCCTCGGCTTCTGGTCGGCCTCAGCGCCGATCACGCAAAATTGCACGCGGATTTCATCGATTCCGGTCCAGGCGTCGATCGTCATGATGCCAAGAACATCTTCAAGCCGTTCCGTCGCGGACGCGACGCGGATACCACGGCCCGCGGCGGCATCGGACTCGGCCTTGCTCTGGCTCGCGAGTGGGCCGGGCTTCTCGGAGGCCGACTCGATCTCGTCGCGCGTCATCACCCGCAATATGGCGGCGCGCATTTCCGCCTAAGTGTGCCGATTGAAGATGTCGTGGCGAATTCGAATGTGGCCATTTCTCCCGCTACAAGTTGATGGCACATCCGCGGCCGAATTGTCATTGCCGATTGTCTTGTCGTGCTGAGCACAGCGAAGCATCTCGAATTCGAGATTCTCCGTTCGCTTTCGGCGACATCAGAATGACACTAAGATCGGCCTTGGAGGTCGACCAAGTTTCATCGCATCGAAACTCACACGCAGGCCTTTTTCCGTTCGACTTTCATTGATCCCCGCGTTATACGAATCAATATGCCGACTTTGCCGGACGATGCATTCGCCCCGCTGCTCGTGGACTTGAACGAACCGCAGCGGCAGGCCATCACTCATGCAGATGGACCACTTCTCATTCTCGCAGGTCCGGGAAGCGGAAAAACGCGCGTCGTGACGCGGCGGGCGGCGTATTTGGCGAGCACCGTGACCTCCGCACGTCATGTGCTGGCGATCACATTTACAAACAAAGCGGCCGTAGAAATGCGACAACGCGTCGCGGCTTTGGACGTCGGACCGGGCATCACGGTCGCCACGTTCCATGCTCTTTGCGCCAAGCTGCTTCGCATCCACCACGAACGAGCCGGCATCACCCGAAATTTCGCCATTTACGATCGCGATGACAAGCGAAAAGCGATCAAACAGGCCATCGAAGAGTGCGGACTTTCGGCGGACAACCTCTCGCCCGCATCCGTGGATGAGCAGATCAGTTTGGCGAAGAATGCACTTTGTGGAGCGGCCCAATATGCGGAGTCGGCATCCGACTGGCGGGCGCGCATGGTGGCGCGGGTTTTCGAGCGATATGAAGCGCTACTGACGGCCAACTCGGCGCTCGATTTCGATGATCTGTTGACGCGGATGACTCTACTAGTCGAGCGCGACGCCGAACTTCGCGGGCGGCTCAACGATCAATATCGCTATGTGCTCGTTGATGAATATCAGGATACGAACGCGGCCCAATATCGCCTCGCACGGCTGCTCTCCGAAGGCCACCGCAACCTGTGCGTGACCGGCGATCCCGACCAATCGATCTACGGCTGGCGCGGCGCTGACATCCGCAACATTCTCGATTTCGAACGCGATTTCCCGGACGCGAAGGTCGTCCGGCTCGAGCAGAATTATCGTTCGACGAAGCAAATTCTCGCCCTCGCCGACAAGCTCATTCAAAATAATCTTCAGAGAAAGCACAAAGCGCTTTGGACTGAAAACACATCCGGCGAGAACGTCCGCATTGTCGAGCTCGATGACAGTGATCGAGAGGCCTCCTGGATCGTTGATGATATTGCGAAAAAAGTAACCGCCGGCGCGAAGCTCTCGGACATCGCGGTGTTCTACCGCGTGAACGCGCTCAGCCGCGTGGTGGAGGAGGCTTTTTTCCAGAAGGGCCTGCCTTATCAGATCGCCCGAGGCGTTGAGTTCTACGCTCGAAAAGAAGTCAAGGACGTGTTGGCGTATCTTCGCGTGCTGAGCAATCCGGATGACGAACTGTCACTCATGCGAATCATCAACACCCCGCCGCGCGGCATCGGCGATACGACCATCGAGCGGCTTAAGGCTGAAGCCCAGCGAACCGACCGCCGCGTGATCAATGTCCTCAGCGATAAATCCGTCGTTTCCGGCCTGGGGCGGTCGGGAATGAAGACCCGCGCATTCGACGCACTGCTCATGGAATTATCACCTCATTTGAATTTGTCGCCGTCACGGGCGTTAACTGAAATTATCAGCCGTTCGGGACTCCGTGCGATGTATGCGCAGGAGGATCGCGGCGGCGACAGTGCACCGGTCGAGAACCTCGACGAGTTGATCAATGCGGCCGCCGCATTCGAAGAATCACATCCGGGCGCGAGCATCGTTGATTGGCTGGAGCATGCGGCCTTGGTCAGCGATGTGGACTCGGTTGAGGGCGAAAAAGATTGCGTGACCCTGATGACGCTGCATGCCGCGAAGGGCTTGGAATTTCCAATCGTCTATATTGTCGGCCTGGAGAACGGGTTGCTGCCATTTCGACGAATGCAGGATGACGCCGGAGCCGGGTACGACGAAGAAGAAGAGCGTCGGCTGTTTTTCGTGGGGATCACGCGAGCCCGCCGCCAGCTAACCCTGACGCGGGCCAATTATCGAATGCTCCGCGGAATCACGACCCGAACCACGTTCAGCCCGTTTCTCGACGAGCTGCCGCCCAATGCGTTACAATGGATCGAGAGCGAGAGAGTAGCTACGCCGGTGCGGTCATCGAGAATCGATCGCGGAGAATTGCCCAGCGACGTTGACCAGTGGTCGGTGGGGACGATGGTGCGGCATCCGCTGCTCGGCATCGGGCAAATCGTCTCCATGGATCGCGGTTCGCGGCGCACGTTTGTGGATGTCGTGTTCAAGGACGGATCTCGAAAAACCTGGGTCCTCGAATTCGCCGATCTGACGCGCGTGGAGTTTGAGGACGTGGACTGATTTTCGCCTCAATCCTCTCTCTTGGATGGGAGACGAAAGGGTGAGGGTCAATTGCATCGCACCTCAATTCATTCTGGCTCTCGGTGAATCATGCGTCACGCGGTGATCATGGCTGGCGGTGTCGGGACGCGGTTATGGCCGCTCAGCAGACGCAATCGCCCCAAACAGATGGTGAAGCTGGTTGGCGGAATCAGCCTTCTGCGGCAATCGTATGAACGCATCGCCACGATGCTCCCGCCGGAACAGATTCACGTCATCACCAATCGCCGGCACATGCAAACCATCAAGGCCGAACTCCCGGAAATCCCGGAGCAAAATCTTTACGGCGAGCCGGCCGGACGCGACACCGCCAATGCCGTCGGCCTGGCCGCCGCAATTCTGCATCGCCGCGATCCCCAAGCCGTCATCGGCACCTTTACGGCGGATCATGTCATCACACCGATCGATCGATTCCAGTCCGCAATAAACCAGGCGTATGCGGCAGCCGCGGATCATCCGGATGCTCTCGTGACGATCGGCGTCAGGCCTTTGCGTGCGGACACGAATTACGGCTACGTGCATCGCGGTGCCAAAGTCAGCGACGGCGTGTATGAAGTTAAGGACTTCACGGAAAAACCGGGACTTGCGGCCGCGACCAAATACATTGCCAGCGGTGAATACTATTGGAACAGCGGCATGTTCGCGTGGCGGGCAAAAACGATTCTCGATCAGCTTCACCGGCACCTGCCCCAATCGCATGCCGCGATCGAGGAGATCGCCGATGCGTGGACAACCGATCAACGCGAAGCTCAGTTGGAACGCATCTACCCCACGTTGATGCGCATCAGCATTGACTTCGCGGTGATGGAGCGGGCCGAACGCGTGCTGGTCGTGGAAATGGGCTGCGAGTGGGTGGACGTTGGCTCATGGACGGCGATGGAGGCCGTTGCACCGGCTGACGCCGACGGAAACGTCTCCGCCACGCCGCGGGTGATTCATCTGGGTTCGCGCGGCAACATCGTCGTCTCGGAAGACGATCACCTGATCGCCACGATCGGCGTCGATGATCTGGTCATCGTGCATTCACCGGATGCGACGTTGATCTGCACTCGTCGCGACGCCACAGGAATCAAGGAATTGGTGGACAACATCCGTCGGGAATACGGCGAGCAGTACCTTTAGCCTGCAGCGAAGATACACCCAATCCAAGCGGCCAATTCAATTTGGCAATTGGAAATTGGCAACTCTTTCGCAATCGACAATCTTCAATCTCCAATCGACAATACTGTCGTGCGATACCTCGGAATCGATTACGGCCAGAAACGCATCGGTCTTGCGGTGGGAGACTCGCAATCGCGCATCGCAACTCCCATCGGAACCATTCACGAAACGAAGGCGGATCGGCAACTCGCAGAATCGATTAACCGAATCGAAGAATACGCAGTAAACGCGCTCGTGATTGGATTGCCTCTGAATATGGATGGTTCGGAAGGGCCGCAGGCCAAAGAAACGCGCATGTTCGCGGATCAACTCGCAAAAGCCTCTGGAAAACCGGTCCATTTTCATGACGAGCGTTTGTCGTCATTTTCGGCACAAGAGCTCGTAGGGAAGATCAGTCGGACGCGAAAGAAAAAGCGGCGACCGATAGACTCGATCGCCGCTCAGGTGATTTTGCAGGAATTCCTTGACAACCTCGACCAAGTCGAGAGCAAGGGCTAATTCAGCGTCACATCAATTTCGATCGGCCGGAGGCGCGATCGGTCCAAATGCCCGCGCAATCGACGATGATTCCATATCGTCCGAGTCTTTTTCACGGACCGCCGCCGGGTTCGGATTCGCGGTCCCATTCAATTGTATGGCTCCTGCCGCAACGAATTCGGAGTTCGAGCGTGGAGACGGACTTTCCACAATCCCATGAACTTCATCGGTCGTGATTACGTCCAGGCAAAACGCATCATTCTCGCTGATCGCGAGCAAGCCCTCCAGGTCGCGGAAGTCCTGGAACCAATGTTCTTTCCGCGTTGCCAAATCGCTTTGCACGGTCGCATTCGTAATGAATTGTCCAAGTTCAAATCGCTCTGCGAACGCCTGGACCACCAGCGGAGAATAGTCGGCACACAGCGTGGGCAGGTCCTCGCGGGCTGAGATTCCAAGAATCTGCATGCCGGCGAAAACGTCCAAAGGTGCACAGTCTGTGGATTGAAACGGAATCATTTGGATCTCCACATTCTGACGCGAACTCGCGGCTAGTTCATCCGTCGCCAAGCCGGAAATTACCCATTGGATGTCCTCTTCTGCTCCTTCTGATGCAAGCAACTCGACGCAGGGCATTGTCGGTTCCGGCGCGGGCCCGAGAATACTTGGGCCGCTTCTCTCATTCTGCTCCTCCGCCACACGCGCAAACACCAGATTTCCGGCTTTCACCTCGACCGGAGACGCCTCACCCACTTCATCGATGATTCGCGTACAATTTGCTTCGTTGTCCACAATTTGGGCAAGTCGAATGAACGAATGCCAGACCTCATGACTCAAGATGCCATCATGATTCGTTGAATTTGTCGTATCCGGTTGGGTGTCCTCTCCCGACGCCTCCTGATCGAGCTCATCGGCTGCGGCCAGCACGTCATCTGGAGCACGCGAATTCGTGACGGCTTCCGTTTTCGGCAATTCGGGCTCAGCAACGATTGGAACCTGAAGATCATCCGAACCTTTTTGTTCAGCTTCTACAGCAATCGAAGGTGTTTCCTGAACTGACACTACGTTCTTCCGCTGCTCTGCGATTCGCGACTCAATCAGCCCCGATACCTGGTCAAGTTGCGTCTTGGCTGCCGTAAAGTCAGCGTCCAAGGCGAGTACATGACGGAATGCTTCAGCCGCTTGTGCATATTGCTTCTGTCCGCGATAGAGAAGTCCGAGATTGTAATAAGCGTCGGTTTCGGGCAGAACTACTTTGAATTCGGCCAGTGCTTCATCGAACCGATTGCTTCGAGACAACGCCAAGGCAAGATTGATATGGGCTCGATGCAGGCCCGGCTGGCTCTCGATCGCACATCGCAATTCACGCTCCGCATCGTCCCAGCGATTCAGGTTCATATGCTCGTAGGCAAGATTATTGTGGAACACCGCGTTTTGCGGCTTCAATTGGGCAGCCTTGCCAATTGCATCGATGGCCTCTTCGTGCCTGCCGGTTGAACCCAACGCAAGCCCAAGGCGGTGATACGCAGACGCGAAATTATGATTGACGGCGATCGCCTTCTTGTATTGTTCGATGGCCTTGTCGTACTCGCCCTGTGACTCAAACAATTCACCGGCAGCAAAGTGCGTCTGCGGGAGAATGTCCGGCATCTTGTCCGGGAGTCCCGGATAGTTTCCGAAGGATCTCGGCGCGTTCTTGGGTGCCGAGCGTCCGGCGAACGGCGCGTTGTCGTGCGACGCACATCCTGCGACAAGAGCCGTGATTGTCCAAAATGCGATTGAAAATGCGTTCGAACGTCGAAACATCGGGATTCCTCCAGTCAGACTTCTTCCGGTTCCTACAAGTCCAGTGATCGCGATCGTCGATTGCTGCGTGCTTTACTTTTCTCGATTCGACGACACGGTCACTGACGACGGCCCGGTATTATCCTTGTCAGATTTCCCCGTGCCCTTGGTGTCGATCATGATGGCCTTGGTCGCCGGCATGCCGGTTCCCTGCTCGAGACCTGCCTTCACGTCGACGCGGCTCATGTCACAACCGGTCATGGCCAAGTATTCCTTGGCGTGCTTGATGCGTTCCCCAATGAGCTTCTCATCCGTCAGGGTTGTGTCGTAATTCACCGTTCCGCCATAGGTGGAAAGCATCGGCGACATGCGACTGAGGTACATCGCGCCGGTTCCGCTAAGCTCGGTGGAATGTCCGACAAAGTGGAAGTCTTCGATGGCCATGTCCTGCAATGAGGCATTGTCCACCATTGAATCCAGGTATTCGGGCTCTTTGTTTCGCGTTGCGTACATCTTATCCATTTGCAGGTCCGTGGCGGTCGGATATTTCAATCCGGCGCCGGTGCAGCCGGCGGTCAACACGATTGCGACGAGTAAGCCGCTCGATTGCAGGCATTTGAGTTTCATACGATTGCTCCTCGAACAGGTGTTCAACAATTCTGGTAGTGCCAACGGAAGGTGCGTTTAAGAGCCGCAATGATGATCCTTGCGTCACGTCCTAGCACCATCCATGCAATCCTGCCGGTCCGATACTTCGACGTTACGGATTCGGCCCGTCGGCGATTCATCGAACGATTTCGGACGCAACCTTGGTTATTTATCGGGCGACTTCATCGCACCGTGCATTCGTCGACCTTAGCCGCGATTTTAGTCCAATAAGAGGCATTCAATGCCACTGCAAACGCTGAGCCGGCTGGATGATTCGCGTCCATCTTGGTGGCCTGGATGGCGGCAACTGGTAGATTGTCGTTATGAAAGATGTCCATAGATTGCTCGCTCGCGCGGCACAATTTCATCGAAGGGCAATCGTCATCGATACGCATTGCGATACCACACAACAGCTCATGCAACTGAGCTGGGAGATTCGCGAGCGCCATGACGATTGGCACGTGGACATTCCACGAATGCGGGAAGGAGGCATGTCGGCGGTATTTTTCGCGATCTGGACTTCCGGGCCGATGGAACGAGGCGACGGGCCGAAAGCCGCGTTCGCACAGTTCGATCGAATTCACCAGTGCATTTCCGACAATTCAGATGCGCTTTCGTTTGCTCACACCGCGGAAGAGATTCGCAGCACAAAAGCTTCCGGGCGGATTGCAGTCCTGATCGGTGTCGAAGGCGGCTATCTAATCGACGACTCGCTCGAAGTTCTTCGCGAATTCTCACGCCGAGGGGCCGTCTACATGACGCTTACGCATGGCTTTCACACGAATTGGGCTGACTCGTCCGGCATCCATGCGCCGCTCGAATCGCACCACGGCGGACTTTCGGACTTTGGTCGCGAAGTGATTCGTGAAATGAATCGCATTGGCATGATCGTCGACGTTTCACACGCATCGGATGACACAGTTCGGGACGTACTCGAAATTTCGACCGCACCGGTCATGGCGAGCCATTCTTCCTGCCGGGCAGTCTCGCCGCATCGACGAAATCTTCCGGATGAGCTGATAAGGGCCATCGCGTCGCACGGAGGCCTGGTCCAGATGAATTTCAGCGCGGCCTTCATCGATCCCGATTTCCCGGAGGTTGATCCACATGCCATGGAGAACTGGTGGAAGAGCGAAATGAAAACGCCGCCGCCGATCCAGCATACCACGCCGCTGGCAAAGCTCGTGGATCACTTTGATCACGCGATGCAACGGGTCGGGCCTGCACATGTCGGCATCGGCTCGGACTTTGACGGAGTGGCGTTTCTGCCCGAGGGCTTGACCGATTGCTCGATGCTCCCAAGACTCACGGAATCCCTATTCGACCGCGGCTATGATGAAGTCGCTGTCGAATGCATACTGGGAAGGAATGTCTTGCGTTTGATGGATGAAGTTCAGGTCAGGACCGCACATGGAAGGCGCTAAACAAGGTGGTTTTCTGAGATTCGTGCTAGCGTCAGGCAGCCCGCGGCGAGCACAACTCTTGCGAGATGCAGGATACCTCTATGACGTGATGGCGGCGCCACACGAGGAGCCCAGCGGCTTTCCACCGCACATGATCCCCGTGAAACAGACCGAATTCTTGAGCCGATTCAAAGCCGAAAGCGTCGCGAAGTTGGCGCCCGGTCGTCTCATCCTCGCCGCAGACACCATCGCCGCGCTCGGTGATCGCGTGTTCGGAAAGCCGTTCGACCGTTCCGATGCCGAACGAATTCTTCGCACCATGTGCGGCACGACGCACGACGTCATCACCGCCGTGACCCTCCTCGATGCGGCCACGGGTTCGCAGAAGACCATCCACGACATCACCCGCGTCACCATGCGGCGTATTTCAGACTTCCGATTGGACGATTATCTCGCCAGCGAAGCATGGCGAGGAAAAGCCGGCGCCTATGGAATCCAGGACCACGACGATCCATTTGTCGAGCACATTGACGGAAGCTTCACGAACGTCATGGGGTTACCGATGGAGAAGGTCCAGGTGCTTCTAACGCCGTACTCCACTTGACAAATGAGCGAAAAGCAAAGATCGAATTGAGGGCGCCAATCCATTGCTCCGCTCTTCTCTATTTGCGCTTCGATCTTTTTTCGCCAGCTTGCGTTACTCATGCCTCAAAGCGTCGATCGGATGCAAAATCGCCGCCTTGAACGCCGGTACCAGGCCGAAAACGACGCCCACACCAGACGAAAATCCAAGTGCCAAAATGACGGCCCAGATCGGTACCACGATCTTCACCATCGACGGATGCATCGTCGCGATGGCGCAGATGCTGTACCCAAAGGCCACGCCGATCAGTCCGCCAACCGTCGCAAGCACGACGGCCTCAGTGAGGAATTGAAAAAGTATGTCGCGACGCCTCGCACCGATGCTCTTGCGAAGACCGATCTCGCGCGTCCGCTCTGTGACGGACACAAGCATCACGTTCATGATCCCAACGCCGCCGACAATAAGCGAGATGCCGACGATTCCCGCAAGCACGCTCGTGGCGATCATCTTGACCTTTTCGAAATCGCGCAAGAATTCGTCCTGTCGGAACAGGCGAAAATCATTGGGCATGCCCGGCTTTAGTCCATGACGATCGCGCAGCACGTGGGTGATCTGTGATGATGCTTCCTCGACATCCGGCTCCTGTGTGGCCTCAATTACAAACGCCATGAATTGTGCGGAAAACGGGAACATCTTAACTGCCGTCGTGTAAGGGATAAGGATGGTAAGGTCCTGCGGCTCACCCATCATGTTACCCTTCTTTTCGAGCACGCCGAGCACACGAAAACGAAGCTGGTTGATGAACACGTAATCTCCGACGATGCTCTCGTCCGCGTCGAGTCGCTTGAGCACGTCGCGTCCGAGCACGCATGAATACATGCCCCACTCAACATCGACCGGGCCGAAGAAATGGCCCTCGTCCGCGAAGAAATTGCGGACCGACTGAAACTGCTCGGATGCGCCCTGAATCTCCACTCCCTCAATTTTCTGCTTGGCGTATTCAATGGTCGCGCTGCCGAACACCAGCGGCGTGATGCGCCGAACCTTGTCACATTGCTTCGTGACCGCGTTTACATCGTTGATGTCCATCACCACACGGCTGTGCATTCGACCGTCCGCACCGCTCGGTATCCATGGCACAACAAAGACCATGTTCGTGCCGAAACCGCGAAGCATGTCGGTCACATAATTCCCGAATCCCTGCACAAAACTCACAACCGTGATCGTCGACGTAACCGCAATGATGATACCCAGCGTGGTCAGGATCGAGCGAGCCTTGTTAACCCAGACCTGCACCAGTGCTGCCGCGATATTCTGCGAATGCCGTTCCACGGATCCGCCAAACCACGAACCGAGGCGCCATGGCAGCGTCAGGATCGACAGCGCAATCCCTCGCTTGGGCGGCGGCTCGCCGTGCCGTCGGAGAATGCCGTGAATTGTCGTGGGCATCGTGGACATTCGTTACTCGTGTCGAAGGGCCTCAATCGGATGCAGGATCGCCGCCTTAAACGCCGGAATAATTCCGAACACCATTCCCGCGCCTGCCGAGCAAATCAGGGCCAGCGCCACCGACCACAGCGGAACGCTGACCTGCACCATTTTTGGGTGCATGGCCGCGACAAACACTGTACTATACGCCAGAAACACACCAATCACCCCGCCGATCACGCACAGCACGACCGCCTCGGTCAGGAATTGCATCAGGATGTCCCGCCGCCGCGCCCCGATGCTCTTTCTCAAGCCGATCTCGCGCGTTCTCTCCGTGACCGAAACCAGCATGATGTTCATGATTCCGATGCCGCCGACGAGCAGCGAAATGCTGACGATCCCCGCAAGAATGCCGGAGGCGGCATTGCGAATTGTCGCAAATTGCTTCAGGGCCTGGTCCTGTCGATCGAGCTGGAAATCATCAGGCTGCCCGTGCTGCAGTCCGTGCCGGATGCGGAGAACGCGACGGATTTCCCCGGAGGCCTCGTCAATCTCCGCTTCGTTGCCCGCCTCCACAAGAAACGGCATTGAATCCCGCTTGTTGGGCCAAAGATTCAGCGACGTCGTGTACGGAATCATGACAGTCATATCCTGATCCTCGCCAAACATGCTTCCCTTGGCCTGGAGCAAGCCCGTCACCAGGAAGCGGCTGCCGTTGATCTCCACACGCTGACCGATGATGGATTCGTCACATTGCAATTGCTTGAGCACGGAGCGACCGAGCACGATCGAATACGCACCCGTTTCCAATTCCATCGGCCCAAAGAATCTCCCCGCGTCCACGTAGTAATTACGAATGACCTGATACTGCTCGGTCACTCCCCGGCAGGGAACGTCCTTGGCTTTCTCCTGACCGTAGACGACTTCGATTTTATCTGTGAACACAAAAGGCGTGAGGCGCCGCACGTGCTGGCATTCCTTGCGAACGGCCTCAATATCCGCGAGGTCCAGCGTCGTCCGTTTCATTCCCA
Source organism: Planctomycetota bacterium (assembly GCA_016200265.1). Taxonomy (GTDB): domain Bacteria; phylum Planctomycetota; class Phycisphaerae; order UBA1845; family UBA1845; genus JACQFE01. Next base: position 68,638 of record JACQFE010000045.1, read on the forward strand.
TGCGCTGCGATGTCGGCGGCGCAAACGGACGAACGACCATGAAGGACGTGCCATAGCCCTGCACCATCTTCGTGATGTAATTGCCGAAGCCCTGCACGAACGTCACGACGGTGATCGTGGATGTCACGCCGATGATGATGCCCAACGTGGTGAGAATGGCGCGTCCCTTGTTGGCCCAAATCTGCACAAATGCGATGGAGACATTTTGAATGTTACGGGCGACGATCCCGCTGATGCCATTGGCAACGCGACCGGGAATGGAGAGCAGAGCGAACATCGATCCTTATTCGTCGTCCTTCACGCTGTGTGCGAATGAAATGTTCCTCGCCGGCACCGGCTCGTTGCCGGCCGCACCTTGTAAGATTGAAGAGCGAAGATCGAAGAGCGAATTCCGACTCTTGGCCCCCTCTGCTTCGATCTTCGCAATTCGCTCTTCGCTCTTCACGCTGTTTGTAGCGCGATCCGTCGGCGCATCCGATGCAATCAATCCGTCTTTGAGCCGAATAACGCGATGGCACCGCGCCGCGATGTCCTCTTCGTGCGTAACGACGATAATCGTCTGCCCATCCGCGTGGAGCGAATCGAAGATTTCCATGATCTCTTCGCCGGTCTTGCTGTCGAGATTTCCGGTGGGTTCGTCGGCAAGAATGATGTCCGGCGATTGGGCGAGCGCCCGGGCGATGGCCACACGTTGCTTTTGTCCACCCGACAACTGGTTGGGGCGATGCGTCGCCCGATCCGACAATCCGACGCGTTTCAACGCCGCAACCGCCCGCTGCCGTCGGTTTGGCATTTGCGCGTACATCAACGGCAATTGCACGTTCTTCAGCGCCGTCGTGCGGGGCAAGAGCTCAAATGTCTGAAACACAAAGCCAATCTGCCTTCCGCGAATCCGGGCCAGCCTGGCCTGCGACAATTGCGAAACGTCCTTGCCCCGAATGCAGTATTTTCCCGACGTGGGGATATCGAGACAGCCGAGGATGTTCATCAGCGTGCTCTTGCCCGAGCCGCTGGGCCCCATGATCGCGACATATTCATTCTCATCGATGTGCAGGGTCACGCCGCGAAGCGCGCGAACGAGTTCCGTGCCCACGCGATAGATCTTTTGGATGTCAATAATCTCCAGCAGATGTTCCGAGGATTCGATCATGGCTTCGCACTCGCTGTCTTGGGCTCGTTCTCTTTCTTTTCAGGATTCGAAGTGTCGTCCGTTTGGGCTTCCGGTTGGTCCTTTTTCCCTTCCTTGTGAGCACCCTGGTTCTTGTTCGTATCGCTTGTGGCGACCTCTTCCTTTGCACCGGCCTCTCCGTCCTTCTTCTCCTTAGCCTTCTTGTCCTTTTCCGAAAGCGCGACTCGCTTGCCTTCCTTCAATTGATCGAGGCTGCGATACGGACCGACGATCACCGTGTCAACCTCAGCGATCCCGCCTTTCAATTCCACGCGCCGCGTGTCGGCGATTCCCGGCTCGATGATCCGCACCTCGGCCTTGTTTTCCTTCGACATCACAAACGCGACTTTCAGGTATTGCACTTGCCGCGCCCTCGACGCCGCATCGCCGCCGCTCTTCGCATCGAATTCCGCGACAATGGATTCTGGAAGTTCTTTTCGCATTCGATGCACAACCGCCTCGATCGGCACCGTCAGCGCTTTTTCACTTCGCGCAACCTCAATCTCCACATTGGACGACATCCCCGGCTTGACGCGATTCTCGTGCGATAGAACCTCCAGCAGCACCTCGAAGTTCACCACGTCGCGGCCCAGTTGTTTTGTTCCCTTGGAAGCCACTCGCACAACTCTCGCAGGAACCGGATGATCCTGATCGGATTGCAGGTAAATTCGCGCCGGCTGATCTGACTGCACCAGAGGAATATCCACCTCATCCACTCGCGCCCGCACCTGCATGTGCGACAAATCGCTGATGGTCATGATTTTCGTGCCGGGATTGTTCATCGTTCCCGTCACCACGACTTCGCCCTGTTTGGCCACGAGCTTGGAAATGACACCGTCGATGGGCGCTCGAATCACCGTCTTCAACAAATCCTCATTGATGTGCTTCAGTGATGCCTCGGACTGGTGCATTTCCTGAGTGCGCATGTCGAGAGCGGCCTTAAGGCGGTCGCGAATGGTACGAAAATCGCGAAGCTCGAGGTCGGACGTCGCATCGGCCTCGGAGAGCTTGATTTGTCGATTGAGGTCCCGCTCGGCCTTATCCAGCTCAATCTCGGCCTGGGAGATCGCGGCCTTGAGTGATTCAATCCTCGCCTTGGCCGATTCAATATCCGCCAGCAGATATTTGTCATCCAAACGGCAAAGAAGATCGCCCTTCTTGACGATGTCGCCTTCGACGACGGGCATTTCGCGAATCTTGGCCACAATTTCGGAACTGACGTCGACCTCGAGCAGCGCCTCGACGTCACCCGGCGACTGAACGACACGAACGATGTCCTCGCGTGACGGCTGGGACACCGTCACTGTCAGCGGCATCTCATCGGCGACCTGCAACAGCGCCTTGGCGTCGACGCTCTGGCGCATGGCCCCAAGCTTGAAAATCCCCGCCCCGATCGCACCGAGGATCACCAAAGTCAATCCAACTCGTATCACTGAATTTCTCCAATAGGGTAAATACGCTCGCAATTCCGCGCCTCATGATTTTGAATTCGGAATGCGAAATGCGGAATTATGAAACGAATGCAACATCCATTTTCTGCATTCACAATTTCCAATTCCGCATTCATACTCAAATTCCGATCGAAACCGTGGCTGCATGAAGCCCCAACGCCATGCCGCACATCAGCGTGCAGATGATAATCGCTTTCCAGCGGCTCAACTGTTGGGTCGTGATCAAGCCGATCGCCACGAGCACCCAGAACCAGATTCGAAACGGATCGACCGCCGCCCACAGCGTCGGCTCGCCCGCCCGCCCCAACGCTCGCAGCGTCGTATCCACGGCCGTACTCTTGAAAAAAAGCATCATCGCCAGTTGCAAAATCAACGCCGACAACTCGATGTAGGCGGAATACACGCAGATCGACATCAACGTGTGGTATTCCGGCTTGCGGCCGGTCAGCGCCACCACCGCGTAAAACACCGACGCGATGAGCATCAGCGACGCGAGCATTCCCAGAGGCGAAAGTACGATCGCGCCCAGCCGGCTGATCATCTTCGTGAACTCGGCTTCTTTCTGCACCGATTCCGTATGCTCCCGAAACGCGACTCGGTCAATCACTTCTCCCTGTGATTTCTCGAACGCCGCCAAGCCTCGTTCGGTGGCCTCATCGACATCCCGGTCAATCAGTCCCGTCTGTACCTTCGCGTATCCGATGAGCACCATCAGACCGATCAGAAACGTCAATCCCCAACCATACGCCGGCGTATCCTCGATCCGTGCGAAGACCCGTCGCGGCGCGAACAGAACAAGCACGCCGTAAGGCAATGGCGGCGCACCGGCCGGCTGCGACTCCACGGATTGGGCCTCCAAGCTGATTCCCATGCTCACGACGCTCCGCACGGGCGATGACCCGGCTCACAAATCGGCGGCCCCTCCCGCCGCAATTGACGTTTCGGTTACGATTATAATTCCTTTCGGAACGGAAGACCGTTTATTCGTGTCGAAGTAAGTCGTTTCCTGCATATTCGACAACAATGTACAAGGTTAGATGGGGTCGCAGGCAGTTTGCAACGGTCAGTTGTCAGGAAACGCGGCTTCGCGCCCGCAAGCATGAGTGATAAGGTACGGATAATCCAAGTTTTTCATGAGGCGGTCGCATAAAGCTAAGGCCTTTTCCAGAGCGAATGAAAATGAACATCGTAGAATCAATCGGCCGCCCTTTAGACACAAAACCGGCAGGCGGCACCTCGATTCCACGCTCCGATTTGGATTCTCTGACTCCCGCCATGCGGCAATATGCCGAGCAAAAGAACCGCGTCGGCGACGCGATTCTCCTTTTTCGCATGGGCGACTTCTACGAAACATTTTTCGATGACGCGGTCCTTTGCTCCAAAGTGCTGGGCATCGCCCTGACCTCGCGAGACCGAAATTCGCCGAACCCCGTGCCCTTGGCCGGAATTCCGTACCACGCCCTCGACAACTACCTCGCAAAGTTGGTCGCGGCCGGCTACCGCGTGGCTGTTTCCGAACAGATCGAAGACCCCAAGCAGGCCAAAGGCGTTGTTCGTCGAGACATTGTGCGGATCGTCACTGCCGGCACGCTAACCGAAGAACGCCTGCTATCCGATCGCGAAGAGAGTGTGCTCGCAGCCTTGTGCGTTCGCGGCACAGAATGGGGCCTGGCATTCGTGGAACTCGCCAGTGGCCGTTTCGAAGTCGTCGACGCGACGGAGGAATCCGCGCTCGATGAGTTGATTCGAGTGCGGCCTGCGGAACTCTTGATCGACGAAATGCGCGGCGGCGTCCACGAGCGGATCGCCGAGCACGTGCGATCGGCCTGCGGATGCGCGATCGTACGGCGGTTCGCGCACGAATTCGGTGAGTCGCACTGCGGTCGCGTTCTGAATGAGCACTTTCAAACCGCAACCCTTCGTGGCTTCGGTTTTGAAGAATTCACGCCGGCCCTGTGCGCCGCCGGCTGCGCGATCCAATACCTCCGCGAAACACAGCGAACTTCGCTTTCCCACATCGCCGACCTTCGCCGCCGTGAGCGACTCGATTTTCTACAGATCGATCACGCGACATGGCGATCGCTCGAAATCGAACGCACCATGCACGGCGGCCAAAAAGAAGGGTCTCTACTTCACGCCATTGACCGCACCGTGCATCCTCTTGGTGGCCGGACGTTGCGGCACTGGCTGCGCCGGCCTTTGATTGATCCGAACTCGATCAATGCTCGACTCGATGCCGTCGCGGAACTCGTCGCCGACGATCTGCTGCGCCGCCGATTGCGACAGATTGTAGGCGGCCTCGCTGATGTGGAGCGCATCGCCGGCCGCGTCGCCCTGTCCCGCTGCTCGCCGCGCGATTTGCACGCCTTGGGCAGCACGCTGCACGCATTCCCGGCGCTCATCGAAGAACTTCGCGGCGCGCAAAGCCCCCTGCTGCTCGGTGCATTGCAAACGCTCACCGGCATGGACGAAATCGAGCGTTTACTCATCGCGGCCATTCGTTCCGAGGCCGGAATTAACGTTCGCGAAGGCGGATTCATCAACGACGGTTTTGACGCCGAACTCGATCGGCTTCGTTCAATCGGCCGCGACGGTCAGCAATGGCTTGCCGACTATCAGCGCCGCGAAGTCGAACGCACCGGCATCGCTTCACTGAAGGCCGGCTACAACCGCGTCTTCGGCTACTACCTTGAAATCCCCCATTCCCAAAGCACAAAGGCGCCGGCAGAATACGTTCGACGCCAGACGGTGAAAAACGCTGAACGCTACATCACCGAAGCCCTCAAGAACCACGAGCACGAGACGCTCACGGCCCAGGAGCGCGCCAACGAATTGGAATTTGAATTATTCGAACGTGTTCGCCTGGAATGCGCCCAATGGGTGCCGCGATTCATGAGCGCCGCACAAACCATCGGAACGCTCGATTGCCTCGCGGGACTCGCTGAACTCGCTGTCGAGCGACGCTACATTCGTCCGGAAATCACCGATGGCCGAATTTTCGAAATCAGTGATGGTCGGCATCCCGTGCTCGATCAGATTCTGCGCGATGACTTCGTGCCCAATGATCTGCATTTGAGTGAAGACGATGAGCGCCTGCTGGTCATCACCGGACCCAATATGGCCGGAAAGAGCACGTACATTCGTCAGACGGAGCTATTGACCGTGCTTGCGCAAATCGGCTCGTTCGTGCCTGCGAGTTCCATGCGCTTCGGCGTCGTCGATCGCCTCTTCGCCCGCGTCGGCTCCGCCGATGAACTGGCCCGGGGGCAATCCACCTTTATGACCGAAATGATCGAGGCCGCAAATATCCTGCATCACGCCACCGATCGATCGCTCGTGGTTCTCGACGAATTGGGTCGCGGCACTAGCACGTTCGACGGACTGGCGCTGGCCTGGGCAATCGCGGAACATCTTGCCACCACCACCCGTTGCCGCACGTTGATGGCGACACATTACCACGAAATGACCGAGCTTGCGGGATTGATCGACGGTGTGCGAAATTACAACGTCGCCGCCCGTGAATGTCCGGCCGCGGGCGATCGTCCAGAAGGTGTCGTGTTTCTCTACAAGATCGTGCCCGGCGGCGCGGACAAGAGTTACGGCATCCATGTCGCCCGACTTGCCGGAGTGCCCGCGCTGGTTGTGGAGCGTAGCCGCGTCTTGCTGCACAATCTCGAACAATCTTCCACGCGACGCTCCTCCCCGCCGGAAGAGCGCAACCGAAAAAAAACTTCGACGCCTCAGCTTTCACTTTTCAGTGATCCCGCGGAAGAACTCTATGCGGCCTTTCAGTCAATTGACTACAACACTTTGTCGCCTGAATCCGCGATGAACTTCATTCGAGAACAAGTTGCTCGTATGCGCTAACCGGTAAGGACATGAGAAGTGCAAGGAAAGTGCGATTTGCCATGCTGGGCGGGACAAGCTAGTGCAATTCGTCATGCTGAGCGCAGCGAAGCATCTCGTTGAGATCCTTCTCCGCTGCGCGGAACCCAGGATGACAGTGCCTGGATCGACGTCCTCAGAATGACGCATTAGGATCTTGGAACAAGGAGACGAGAAATGGAAATGAAAACAATTGAAGCAATGTGCAAATACAGCGACTGGGCCAACGCCGCGTTGCTCGACGCGGCGAAACCGTTGAACGCGACGCAGCTTGATACGATATTCGACATCGGCATGGGTACAATTCGAAAGTCGTTCAATCACATCATTTCCGGCGAAAACGTCTGGTTGCAGCGGTGCAAAGGTCACGCCGAGACCAAATGGCCGCCCGCGAATGAGCCGATCACCGTCGCCGAGCTCCGGATGCGAGCCAATCAAACGATTGAAGACCGCACCGCATTCTTCCGCGGACTCAAGGATACTGATCTCGACAAGCGTATCACGTACCGCGACTCCCTCGGCGGTCTCTTCACGGCGACGCTTCGCGAAATGCTCATTCAATTGCTCATTCACTCAATCCATCATCGCGCTCAGGCCGTGAACATCCTGCGACGACTTGGATTGCCCGCGCCCGAGGTCGATTTCATGATGTCCGTGCGCGTGCCGGCGTGAAGCGTCATCAGGTGGGTCGCTGCGCTGCCGAAAGACGCTGGTCGAGCTTCGCGATGACGTCACTTTCAGGGAGTGGACTTACGGGATCGCAGTCGGGAAAGCTGCATCCATCTCAAGGCGACGAGGAGAATCAGCGGAAGCAATCCAATTCCACATGCTCTTGGCCCGTTGACAGAACTAGAACCTGAGCTGGTCTGCCCTGTTCCTGAATTGCTCGATCCGCCTGACGTGCCTCCGGATGTCTCTGCGCCGGTGCCGGAGTTGCCTGTTGGGTCGCCCCCACCAGCACCACTCGTTGAGCCAGCACTACTTGATCCACCGGTCGAACCGGCTGAGCTTGATCCTGCGTCTCCGCTACCGGTCGTGCCCCCTGTGGTTCCACCCCCAGTGATGCCCGTTCCGCTGCCGGAACTACCGCTACTTGTTCCGGAGTTCGAACTGCCCGACCCACCCGTTGTATTGCCATCACCGCCGCCCGCCGTTGCGCATAAGCTCGGATCAACCGCGGTGCGTGCATCATTGGGGCAGGCGTCACAGGCATCGCCGACGCCATCGCCGTCCGCGTCAGCTTGGTTCGGATTCGCAATGGCGGGACAGTTGTCTTTGTCGTCGGGAATCCCGTCACCGTCAGTATCGCGAATGATCTCAAAAAAACCCTGCCCCTCCATGCCTTCGATAATGCCTTGCCTCGATATGTTGGAAATGCCCTCGTCGGTGGTCGAGCTGATCAGCACGTCGTAAGTGCCGCCAAGCAAGGTGGACGTGTCGAACACAATGGTCCCCAGCACGATGGATGCGCCGTATGCGCCTGCCGTTGTCGCGCTTCCACCTGCATACAAATCATATTCACGGATCCCGAGATCGACAGGTGCCGGCGGGTCCAGCAGATTGCCGGTCGATTGGACGATGAATTGCGACGAGTAACTGAATGTGAACGGGGCGTCGGAACTGATGATGATGTCCGCCGAATCGAAGTTGAGCAATTGTTGCACTTGAAGCGCGATGGTAATCGTTACGGTCGATGTGCCGGATGGTAAATTGCCCTGCGGCGATGGAGTGAAGGTCGCCGAACCCGCAAGAGCGCTTGATGGCGCGCAGGTCATGACGCAGCCAACGATCCCTATCGCATATCTGTGCGGTTTGTTCATTGACTTTCTCCTGCTTCGCCGAAAACAACTTGCCGCACCGACGGAATTCACTTCAGGTCGCGGCGCGCAGCGACGCTCCCCAATCCCCATTCGCTTAGCTTGTCGGACAGGCAACTTATCGGCTCAGCTGATTTCATTCATTTGTTGGCGCGAGATTCGTCATCGACTAGCGTCCCAAAAACCAATTCTCGGTGTCGGGAGCGTGAGTAGCGGGGTAATCCATGGCGTCATTCGATCCGGCGACCGGGAATGCGATCAGAATTTCGACCAACTTCGTTCATAAGCAATCTGGCGAGGGAATGAACAGATCGGCGGCCCGTTTGAACACGAATATCCGTATGGGCCGTCCACCGCTAAAGGCGCGTCGGAGAATCTGCTCGTGCAACTACGGACACCCCGCCGGACCCGGGAACGGATACGCGAGGTTTTTGAACGCATCCACGACGTTCGCCACATCGGCGATGTCAACTCGGCCATTGGGTATTGCGGGGTTTACGTCGGCGCGGGCGACGATGGCGGCTGTCGGCACTGCTTTGAATTTGTCGACGCACGCCGACACGTCCGTGATGTTCGGCTGAGTCAATGGCGCCGGCGATGGTGCTTGGAACGCTGAAACCACATCGCCCCAGCGCTGCGTCGTAATCGTGAGCGGCGCTGAGATCGTTGTGCATGTCGGCTCGTTGCCCTGGCAGGAGAGTGCAAACTGACGAACTTCGTACGTAGAACTTGGAACTACCGCCTGGCCGGAAACGTGGAGCGTCGCACCGCCAAGGGCCGCGTTCCAGTCGATATACACCGGCGCACATTGCAGCAACGCACACTTGAAGGTTGTGGGCGGTGACTCTGTTTCCTGGCAATCGCCGGGAGTCCCCACATAGCGAACTGTGCCCTCCTGCGCCGAGAAGTCCGGCGCAGGGAACTGCGGCAGGTTCGGCGGATTCGGGTGCATCAGGCTGACCAGCTTGACCTGAAGCGATGTTTCACCCATCTGGCTCGATGGAATTTGAAACGAAATGTAGCGCGCTTTGTCGATCCCTGTGGGATCGGGCAATGGGGATCTGAACGCCTCGTGGATCGTCATTCGTTGGCTTGTGGCGACGCCGGGCAGAACCTGGCCGACGTGGGTTCCACCGGAGCCGGGCCAGGTGATCTCCACATCGACAAGGCTCCGGCCCGCCAGGCCGAAGAAGGCTTCCGGCGCGCTTTGCGAAGAAAATCCGCCGTGCGCGGACATCTCCCGGTATCCCAGAAGATACGCGACATCGCCAGCGTGACCGGGGGCGTAGACTTTTACTTTTGCACCGATGCCGTCGCGATTGGAGTAGCCCGGGCCCCGATCATAAAAATGCCCGACAAGCCTGAATGCCAACCAATTCGTCGGAGGCAAATTATTGATGTACAGGTAATTTTGCGAAGGCGAATGCTCGTTTCCGACGGCTAGATCCAAATCACCGTCATTGTCGAAATCGGCCCAGGCGACGCCGTCCGTGCTTCCCAGTCCAAACGCCGCGATTTCGGCGAACGAACCCATTCCGTCGTTCACATACAGAAAGCTCTGGTCGGCGGAGGTGAAATTCCCGTTTCCGACCGCGAGGTCCAAATAGCCGTCGTTATTCGCATCGCCCCAGGCGACCGTATTCGTGTCGCGAAGGCCGAACTGCAATTGCTGCGTAAATGTGCCGTCGCCATTGTTGATGTACAGGTAACTGTCGGAGTTCTGCCAGTTGCCCACGGCAAGATCGAGATCGCCGTCATTGTCGAAATCACCCCATTCCACGGACGCCGTGTCACCAGTTCCAAATTCAGCCCGCGCCGTGAACGTGCCATTGCCGTTGTTGATGTATAGAAAATTCTGTTGGATCGAGCCGAACCCGCCATTCCCGACCGCCAGGTCAAGATCGCCGTCATTATCAAAATCTCCCCAGACAACGGAATCGGTTTGAAGAAGCCCGAACTGGGCCTGTTGAGTGAAAGTCCCATCGCCGTTGTTGATGTACAGGAAGTTTTGTTGATTGTTGCCGAGAATTCCGCGTCCAACGGCCAAATCAAGATCGCCGTCATTGTCGTAATCTCCCCACGCAAGAGCGATCGCCGGCCCGGTGCCAAACTGAGCCTGTTGTGTAAAAGTGCCGTCACCATTATTGATGAATAGAAAGTTGTGCTGCGAACCGCCATTGGCGACGGCCAGGTCAGGGTCGCCATCATTGTCGAAATCACCCCAGGCCATCGCAAACGTCGAAAAATTCCCAAATTGATCGGTGGCCGTGAATGTTCCATCCCCATTGTTAATGAAAAGCTGGTTCCCATCTTGGTTGCCCACGGCAAGGTCAAAGTCGCCGTCGCCGTCGAAATCGGCCCATGCCACGCATAGCGTGGTGCGATTTCCAAATTGGGCCTGCTCAATAAAGGCACTTCCGGCGTCAACGGATGGCGTGAGGACGGGGGCCAGCAGTCCCACGCATAGTCCAACGGTGGCACGAGGCCATGTCCGAAGAGCGAAAGAGTGATTCACGCGATGCATCTCATGCTCCTTGAAATCTGCGTCCAGCGCGTACTTGAAGCGTCACACACAATGAAGTTTCTTCCGCAAAATCATCGCGCCGGCGGGCGCACACTTAGTAGTCAATAACGGACCATGGGACAATGCGCATCCCGTTATCAACCCGCCACAGCTACGCCCGTCGGCGCGCCCGCCTGGCATTGCATCAACAGCAAACGATGCGATCCTTCGATGGATATCAATTTCCGCTGCCCGCGCGCTCTTGATCCGAGAAAATCGCATTCCATGACGACAGGAGTCTGGCCGCGACCATAGACAATGCGCTTGCCCTGAGGTACCCAACCTGAATAGAATCGCTAAGGCGTCTCGCCACGCCCCCCGATAGACTCGAAACTCAGACATGGATCCGAGCGAACAAGAACAACTCCTATTGCACCACGCGATGACCGGGGATTCCGTGGCGATCATGGTCCTCTTGGCCCAACTGCACCCACGCTTGCGGTCCTACCTGGCCCGTTGGATTCCCTCCGATCTACAAAGCCTTCTTGATCCGGAAGACGTACTCCAGGAAACCCACCTTGTGATTTGCCAGCAGATCCACAAGTTCGTGCCGCGCGAGGCGGATTCTCTGTACCGATGGGCGGCGACCATCGCCCTTCGGAAGCTGCGGAATTCCATCAAGGCTTCACGAACGCGGAAACGTGGCGGTTGGCGCCTTCAATCCGCGAACGCGTCCGCCTCCGTCGAAGAATCCGTGGTATGCCTGCTGGAATTGATGGGTGACAATGAAACACCGAGCCGCACCGTAGCCCGGCATGAAGCAGCTCTTGCAATGGAAGCAGCCCTGATCTGCCTACCGGAGAACTATCAGCAGGCCGTGCGACTCGTATATTTTGAGGGCCGATCTGCGGCGGAGGCCGGTGCCATTCTGGGGCGCACCCCAAGGGCGGTTCACAACCTCTGCCACAAGGCCAAGGAACAGCTTCGTGAAGCCCTCGGCAGCCGCTCGCGATTCCTGACCCGCTCTTGAAGCGGCGATGGCCATTGTGGAGAACCCGGCCTGGTTTCGTTGTTTTTCTCAATAAACGTGGCCGACGCACAGGGACCCACAACGCGACAACGGCACACAAGACGATGATACGTGATCTGGACTCCAACTCGGCTGCACAATCGCGTGACGATGAATTGCTGCGCGTGCTGGAATCCGTCGCCGCACGTCGGTTGAGGGGCGAACACGTTCCGGATGCCGAAGTGGTTCGGGCGTATCCCGACCTGCTTCCCGAACTTCAAGAAACACTCGCCGGACTCAGCTTGGCGGAAACGGCGCAAAAGCGCGCGCGGCGTCGGGCGCGTTTTCCCTCATCGCTGGGCGAATACGAACTGCACGAAGTGGTCGGCCGTGGTGCGATGGGCGTGGTTTACCGGGCTGTCCACCGGGCCACGCATCAAGAAGTTGCGATCAAATTCATGCGCAACGGCCCGTTCGCGGGGGTGGATGACCAGGCCCGATTTGAGCGGGAAGCACGAATTCTGTCCCAACTCAAACATTCCCACATTGTGACCATCCATGATTCCGGCTACACGGACGACGGCTTCTACCTGGTGATGGATTACGTTGATGGCAAACCATTGGATCAATATTGTGCCGATCATCTTCTGGACCTTCGCTCCAGGGTGGAATTATTCGCCGAGGTTTGCGAGGCGGTTCACAACGCCCATCTCCGTGGGGTGATCCATCGCGACCTGAAACCTGGGAACATTCTCATCAACACCCAGGGCGAGCCCAGGGTGCTTGATTTTGGTCTCGCGAAAATGGATGGCGCTCAGGTCGATTCAGCGGCCAGTATCTTCAGCATGACCATGACCGGTCAGTTTGTGGGCTCCCTTCCATGGAGCAGCCCGGAACAAGCCCAGGGACAGGGGCATTCAGTGGACCTCCGAAGCGATGTGTATTCCCTCGGCGTCATACTCTATCAGGTTCTTCTGCAGAGATTCCCTTATTCGATCATGGGAAACATTCGCGACGTCATCGATCGAATCATCACAGAGGCTCCCGCCCGACCGTCCGGCATTTGCCCCGGGATCAACGACGAACTTGACACGATCCTATTGAAAAGCCTGGCGAAGGAGCGGGAACGCCGATATCAGAGCGCCGGTGACCTTGCCGCGGAACTCAAACGATATCTTGCCGGAGAGCCCATTGAGGCGAAGCGCGACAGTTCATGGTACCTGGTTCGAAAGGCGCTGCGCCGGCACCGAATCGCGGCGGCGGCCATTTCGTCGTTCGTGGTTCTTTCGATCGTCTTCAGCGTCATCGTGTCAGTGATGTACCAGCGCGCGCAACGCGAGGCTGACCGAGCGAACCGAACCCTGCGGTTCCTTCAGGATACGTTGTTTCAGGCGAGTTCGCAGCGCATGGGAAGCGACGCAACGCTCGCGCAGGCCCTCGATGAGGTCTCCGCGCGGATCCGGAGTGAGTTTGTTGATGACCCTGCGATCGAAGCCACGCTCCAGTACACCCTGGGGTCCGCGTATGAAACGATCTGGCGGAAGGAAGAGGCCGTGATGCACTTGCAAACGGCATTGGAGCTGGATCGCAAAGCAAAGGGCGCAAACCACCCTGATACGCAGCGCACCATGGTCTTGCTGGGAATGGTTCTGGCGGAACTGGATCGTCCGGAGAGCATCGAACTGCTCCGGGAGGCGCTGCGGATTCGGCAATTGCTTTATGGTAAAGATCACCCGTTGGTTGCCGACAGTGAGAGCGAATTAGCTTACGCGCTGTGGGCGGCGGCGAGGCCCGCTCAATGGGGGGAAAGCGAACGATATTATCGCGATGCCCTGAATCTTTATCGCCACACGCTGGGGAGGGAACATGCCCACGTTGCTCGATGTCTGACGAGCTATGCGTTGATGTTGCACGCCCGTGGTTTCACTCAAGAGTCGTTGCAGTCCTTCACCAACGCCTGCGACATGTGCCATCGCCTGCTCGGCGACGATCATCAATTTACTCTTGAATGCCGCCTCGGGCTTGCTGAAGTTCTCTCGGAACTGGGGCGATATCAAGACGCACAACAGTTGTTCGATGATGTCGTGCCTCGTTCGGCGCGATTGTTTGGCGCGCAAGCAATGCCGAGGCTGCTGCGGCAGAAGGCGAATTTGCAATTGGCCCAGAGTGATCACGAAGGGGCGGAGAAATTGTTCTACGACTCGATCGCAACGTGGTGCAACGAACTGGCTCACCACAACAAACAGGACCATACGAATCTTGTCGAAGACGCGGCATCCCTGAGGAACGATCTTTCTCCGGAGGATGCGGATGACGCCTGTATTCGAGCCGTTGAGCATTGCTACGACGTCAGCCAAAATGTAGCCGAAGCCGCCCGGTCGCTGGCCTCACTCAGCAAACTCCGACAGAAGCAAGGCCGTTTTGCCAGTGCCGTCCGACTTTCGCGAGAGGCGATGAAGTTCTTTGAACTCCGCCCCGACTGGTTTGTGGGCTCGCAAGTGTGGACCGTGCGGCTGCTGGCCCAAAACCTCTTGTCTTTGCATGAAACGAAAGAAGCTGAAGAAGTGCTGATGAAGGCCTACCAGCGTTTGGGCCCTTACCTGGGTGATGATGACGACTCGTTGCAACAGCTCAGAAACGAACTGGTCCATCTTTATGAGCAGTCCGGCCGAGCCGACCAAGTCGATGCCTTGAAGCAGGCACTCGCAAGACGTACCTCTTCCTGATTGCCGCAAGCGTCCGGTCCCTATAGTGGCGTTGGATCGCCCCCGTCCCTTTCGCAATTCTTTCCGTTCAAGCGTCGCCCGGAATCCAATTCCAAACGACAATTTCTCAGAGCGCGCGGTGATGAGTTGTTGATCTCTTTGATAGGTGCCGCGTCGCGGCCGACCTGCCGAAATTCAGAAAGGAGGCTTCCCATATGCACAATGGTCCCATTGAACGAATAGGCGAACGCCAATCCTGCTACCAAGGGATTACGGTACGACCCGCTTGGCGAGCTGTGCTGCGCACTCGTCTGGTTTTGCTTCGCGAGAGTTTCAGACGCCGTGGGAAATCGAGGTGGCTAATCGCATGTGCATGTTTCCTTTGGTCAATCTCCCCGCTGCAGGCGGATGATCTCTGGGTAAGCGGTTACTTTGCAAATTCGGTGACTCACTACTCCAGCGTGGATGGTTCCAATCTGGGAT
This sequence comes from Planctomycetota bacterium, assembly GCA_016200265.1. Lineage (GTDB taxonomy): Bacteria > Planctomycetota > Phycisphaerae > UBA1845 > UBA1845 > JACQFE01. Next base: position 83,659 of record JACQFE010000045.1, read on the forward strand.
CCCTTACCGGTGGAACCGTTCAGCTCCCACAAATCGCCCGTATCGGCCAGGACGGCCTGCTCTACTTGGCCAACGAGGGACTGAACAACGTCTTGCGATTCGATCCTCGGACAATGCAGTTTGTAGACGTTTTTGTGTCGAGCGGATCGGGAGGACTCAACGGTCCCACAGGTCTTGTGTTCGGCCCGGATGGAAACCTCTATGTAGGAAGCTTCGGAACCAACGCGATCTTGAGATATGACGGCCACACCGGGACATTTATTGATGCATTCGTACCTTCCGGAAGCGGGGGTTTGAATGGGCCTGATATTGGAGTCGCGTTCGGCCCGGATGGGAACCTGTACGTTCCAAGCTTTGGAAACAACCGGGTCTTGCGTTTTGATGGCTCAACCGGAGCGTTTCTGGGCGTTTTCATCAACGGAGGATTGGCGACGCTGCCTGGGCCCCGCGACATCATTTTTCGACCCGATGGCTTTGTTTATGTCACGAGTGAAACGGGAAACAAGGTCGCTCGATTCAATGCAACATCAGGAGCATTTGTAAGCAATTTCGTGGCAACTGGATCGGGGGGATTGAACGGGGCGGCAGGAATGAACTTTGGGAACGATGGATTTCTGTATGTTTCATCCTCTCGCAACGATCAAGTTCTGCGCTACGACGGGACGACAGGCGCCTTTGTGAACGCGTTTGAATCCGGTGTCGACGGCCCCACAGGAATCCTCAATTACTCGGTGCCGCCGCCGGTACCCACCATGTCCGCCTGGGGCGGAGTTTGTTTGACATTTCTCCTACTCATTGCCGGAACATTGCGGTGTGCCAAATCGAATGCCGGATGAAATCAGAGAAATACTGCAGAAGTCACGAGTATTTTGGTTTTCCTTGCTGAATTCCGACCGTTTTTTGAATTCGCAATGTGAGAGGAACACGCGCGGGCTATCGTAACGCCAGCTCGAACGGATCGTGTGAGCGATCGAACACTTGTTACGTTGGAAACAAAAAATGAATCACGTGACAAGGGCGATGACGGTTGTGACAATGGTGCTTCTCGCAGGGGAGCAAGTGCCGTCAGACAAGAAGCCGAAATCTGATTCAGCGACTCGCGAACACAGCGAAAGATTTGGACTATGAAATGCGTGCTCCAAATGCGAGCGATTCCACGAGCCCCACTCACAAAGACCAATAGACGAAGGACAATTGCAATGTCGCAAACGAATGCCGTACCGATGTTCGTCTTGATTTCCCTGGGACCATTTTATTCAAGCTTGGCCGGCAATTTGGAATGATAACTGTTCAAGCTGGACGGCAAGGTCGACCGATGCGACGGCAACGTCGGCATCGACGTGGAGCGTCACGGGGGCGAAGTTGAGGATGCCGCGAATGCCCGCGGCGACCATAGTCTCGGCAGCAGCTTGTGCGGCGGTGGCCGGTACTGCGAGGATTCCCAGCCTCACGTCGCGCTCGGCCACTACTTTGGGCAAGTCGCTCATGGGACGAATTCTCGCGGATTCAATGCCGGGAACGGATTGGCCGACTTTTTTTGGATCGGCGTCAAAGACGGCGGCGACTTCGAAGCCGCGCTTGTCGAATCCATGATAAGCACCTAGCGCCCGCCCGAGATTTCCAAACCCAACAAGCACGACAGGCGCCGTCTTGTCAGTGCCGAGGATTTGACGCAATCGCGGCCCAAGCTCGCTCACGCGATATCCGACGCCGGCCTGTCCAAATTGACCGAAATGAGCGAGGTCTTTGCGAACCTGGGCATCGGAAATCCCAAGCGGATCGCCAAGCTGGCGGCTGGATATCGTCCGGCGATTGTGCGCTTGAAAGAAATCCAGCTGGCGCAAGTAAAGGCTTAAGCGTTGAACCGCCGCAGCCGGTACGTTTTCGGCTCTCGCCATGAATTCAAGATCCGCAACACCAGCAACAGATCAATGTGCCGAGGCAGCATCGTGCAAATTACAATGGATTCCGGCTTGCCGCGACTATAGCTCAGGCGAAATTTCAAAGTCAAGACGCGAGCTTTACCTCATATGAGGCTATCCTTCTCTTATGAAGATGGGAAGGACTCGTGCGCCATGGCTTGACACGGTGGGATCAATGGTTACTTTTCGCAAATCGATGTGCGACGATGTCGTTCCCACTGTGGGAAGAATGGCAACCGGGTTGCCACGCAGCGGTTGGCCAATGAACTGACGCTTTATCGACCTCGAAGTTCAAAACCCTGTGCGACAACCCTTCCCTCTTAATGTCAACTGTTTGATGAACTTTCGAGATATGGCGTGCGCGGCGAGGGGAATGCCTCGGCTCTTAAAGAGAACGAATCGGTGGTGCATTGCGCTTGCCACGATTTGGATCTGTCTCATTGGCGCAGGCCGGCTGAATGCGCAAGACGCCGAGGACCAGGCGATCGATGCGATTTGCAAGCTCGACGCTATTTCGCCGAACGATTATCAGCGAATTTCCGGTTGGGTGGAATTGCAGTTGAAGAAGCTAGCGGCCGTACCGGAAACAAGCCGTCCGGCCGAAGTCACCAAATTCCGGGAGCGGTTCAAGGCTCGGTACGACAACAAAGAGAATACGCCACAGTGCAAAGCACAGTTGGCGATCCAGGCGGCCGGCGTCGCGGTGGCGAAATTCGCCGACGCGAAATTGGATCGCTTTATTGCAGCGGCACTCGCGCGGGCCTTGCTCGACATGGACCGCATCGAAACACTGCCCGGCCTGCTCGCTGGGCTGAAAAGTTCACAGCCCGCCGCGCGGTCGCTCTCCGCTCGCGCCTTGGAAAAACTAAAGACGGCGATTGTCGGAGAGAAGGACAAACTCGACCAGACGATCGCCGCCCTTCGGGAAGCGGGCGTCAATGAGCCAAATTCCTTCGTCCTCCAAAAAATCTATTCCGCGTTTCCAATTGCGACTCCCCCGGGCCCGGTCGTCGATGCGATTTTGGCGATTCTCGACAAGCGGCTCGCGACCCGGAAGCAATCCCCGATTTGTGATGGTGCGGAAATTGCAGCGTTTGAATTCCTCCGCACGCCGGCTGTCGTCGGCGCGATGACACCTGAGCAAAGATCCCAGCTCGCCAAGTCCGTGGCCACTTTTCTTCGTCTTGACGCGGAACGATATGGTGCCGCCGAGTTGAGTTTCGAGGAAATGGATCGGCTGGAACGCTCGCTAGACGCCGAAGAGGATATCTTCAGTCAAATCGTCCCCGGCAAGGGCGGCAAGATTCGCGATGCCCTCGCGGCAAACGGCCATGACGGACGGGCGGAAGTCATGACGCAGTCCTACCTTTGGATCGGCAATTCGCAAAACAATGAGGCCGGTGCGCTGAATGCGACGCCGCTGAATGTGCCCATTGGTGCTCCATGAGCTATCCAACTCACGGGTTTCTTTAATCCCTCAAGCTGGACAAATGCCCCCCGTCGACGCACCATGATCCCGACATGATGCGATCCATCGTTTTGATCTGCTTCGGCCTATTGCTCCCGATATTGGTTGCCTATCGCTTTGCAGAACGCGAGCCTCGCGCGGATTTCACGTACGTGAATCCGTCCGGCGTTCACACGCTCGATCCTGCGAGGATGAGCTGGACGCAGGATTTCCGAATCGCGCTGAATGTCTGGGAGGGACTGACTTCGTGGGACCCAAAGACATTGGCGCCGATCGCGGGAGCGGCCTATTTTCCTCCGGAAATTTCCAGCGATCGCCTTACATACACGTTTCGAATCCGTGAAGACGCTCGATGGTCGAACGGCGACCCAGTGACTGCCGCGGACTTCATTCGCGGCTGGCGACGTGCGATGGAGCCGGGAACGGCCGCTGACTATGCCTTCCTTTTCACCGATCACATCGCCGGCGCGGAAGACTACGTGCGATGGAGGCAAGAGACGTTCGATCTTCTGAAATCTCTCGATACAGTCGCGCAAGCAGTGGAACACGACGCCGCATTTGATCAGGCCGCCAAGGATGCTGAAGAGCATTTTTCAAACGTAGCGGTTGAGTCGCCGGATGATCGCACGCTGATCCTCCGATTGACCCGCCCATGTCCGTATTTCATCGACCTCACCGGCTTTCCCACGCTGCTCCCAATTCACAAGAGCATTGAACTCCTTCGGGCGCAATACCGCGGCGCACCCTACAATCGTCTCGGTCTCGTGACCTACGATCCCCAATGGACGAAGCCCGATTATCACGCCAATGGCTATTCGGGATTAGTCACGAATGGCTCGTACAGGATCGCCGATTGGCAATTCAAACGCCGCGTGCGGATGACGACCAATCCTCATTATCGAGACGCCGCGCGGCTTGCGTGCCGTACGATCGACATGCTGGAATTTGATAACTTGAGCGCGTCGATCATGGCCTACGAGTCCGGAGATGTTGACTTTCTCACCGATTTGAGCGTCCCCTATGAGCACGAGCTGTTTCGGCGCTCAACAAACGGCGAGCGTCCGGATTTCAAATCGTGCAAGGTGCTGGCGACGTACTTTTTCAATTTCAACTGCGTTGATGAAGAAGTCAATGGACGGGTCAATCCATTTCGCGATGCCCGTGTTCGTCGCGCGTTCTCCCTGACCGCTGATCGTGAACACATCGTGAACAATGTCCTACGCCGCGGCGACCGCGTGGCGCGATCGTTCGTTCCCCATGATGCGATCAGCGGATATGGGCCGCCGGAAGGTTTGCAACGAAACGTCGAAGAATCGCGGCGACTGCTCGCGGAGGCGGGATACCCGAATGGCGAAGGCTTACCACTCATCAACATCCTGTATTCACCGAGCGACGAAAAAGTGTGTCAGGCCATGGCACGAACATGGGAAGATACTCTAAATGTTCGAATCGATCTGCGGGCGCTGGAATCCAAGACGTTTGCCGCGGAAAAACGGGAACATCGCTTCATGATCGCCCGTGGAAACTGGTACGCGGACTACAATGACCCGACGACGTTTCTCGACACCCTCATCTCGCAAAATGGCAACAATGACAGCGGATATTCAAATTCCGAGTACGACGATCGGCTGCGACGGGCGAATGATGCATCGGCGGACGAAGAGCGTTTCCGGATTCTGCAGGACGCCGAACGCATGGTCGTCGAGCGAGATTGCCCGATCCTGCCGATCCTCCATCGCGTGGAAATGATCGCCGTGAAACCGTACGTCCATGGAATCATCCCCAACGCCCGTCTGTGGTTTCCGTTCCGCGAAATTCGAGTGGACCGATGACGCGAGGGCTTCTTGGAAGGTTCGGCGCGGGAATCATCACCGTCTTCTTCGTCTATGCGCTGACGTTTTTGATGGTCGTGTCGATTCCGGGCAATCCGCTGCAAGGCGGAGAACGGAAAATGTCACGAGAAGTCGAGGCCGCACTCCGGTCCCGGTATCACATGGACGACAACTGGCGCTACTTCGCCGATTTTCTCGGCGGCGCACTGCACGCCGATCTGGGTCCGTCCTTTTCGTACCCGGATTGGAATTGCAATCAAATCATATTGTCGGCATTGCCGGTATCGATGCTGGTCGGCGGTCTTGCGATCATCGTCGCATTGATGCTGGGGGTGCCGCTGGGCGTGGTCAGCGCCGCACGGCAAGGCGAATGGACCGATGCCTCGTTCCTGAGTGCGACCTTGACCTGCATTTCAATTCCAACGTTTGTCATCGGCGCATTCCTTCTCTACATCTTTGCGGTGCGTTTGCATTGGGCTCCAATCGGCGGATGGGGAACACTTGCGCATCTTCCGTTGCCGGTGTTGACACTTTCGTTGCCATTTCTTGCCTACATCACACGGCTCATGCGGGCCGGAATGATCGAAAGCCTCGGCAGCGATTACATTCGAACCGCCATCGCAAAAGGCGTGTCGCCGCGAGTCGCGATTTGGAAGCACGCATTCAAGCCGGCATTCTTGCCTGTGTTGAGTTATCTTGGTCCAGCGACAGCTCAGGCCATGACCGGTTCCTTTGTTGTCGAAAAAGTATTCGGCGTGCCGGGACTTGGGCAGCATTTTGTGAACGCGGCCCTGAATCGCGACCCGGGCTTGGTTTTGAGCACCGTCCTGGTCTTCTCCGCGCTCCTGGTTGCATTCAACATTGTGATTGATTTTCTCTACACATGGCTCGATCCACGAATTATCGAGGCGGTCTAATGCACCAATTGGCGCGACGTCTGGGTCAGTGGATCATCTATTGCAGCGTTGGCATTCTTGCGATTCTCGTCATGGTTAGTGCCGTATCGCTCCCGTTTTCGATTCGCTGGTTTAACGCTCAGGATTTGGATAGCGCAATTCGGCACCCCCCGGTTTTGAAGCCGATCATCCCATGGAATACCTACCACGCTGCACTCGAAAAATCAGGACGTGCCATCATTTCGAATCGCGAATCCGCGAAACATGACATCGCAACTGTTGAAAACGATACTAGAGCGGCTTCAACACCGAGTGGCGTCACCAACTTCGCGTATCAGGTCTCTTCCTGGCTTGGGCACGATGATCTCGGTCGAAGCTTGCTCTACCGGCTTCTTCCCGCATTTCTGATTAGCTTTGGAATCGGCGGAGCGGCCGCGATCATGGCCACAGTAATCGGCACCAGTTGGGGCGCGGTCGCCGCACTGATTGGCGGACGCGTCGATCAAGTCATGATGCGAATTGTCGATGTGCTCTATGGCCTGCCCTACATCTTGATGGTGATTCTCTTGAAGACCGCACTCACGCGACCGTTGGCCGGACTGCTTGGCGGAGCAAGTCGGCTCGCGGATATCATCATCTTATTCGTCGCGATCGGCGGCGTAAGCTGGCTCACCATGGCCCGCGTCGTACGTGGTCAGGTGCTTTCACTCAAAACGCGGGCCTTCGTCGAGGCCGCGCGAGTGGCGGGCGGCGGAACGCTCTACATCATCCGGCGTCACCTCGTGCCCAATCTCACAGGCCTGATCGCTGTCTACGCCACGCTCGTCGTTCCGCAGGCTATCCTGCAGGAATCGTTCCTCAGCTTTCTGGGCATCGGTGTGGCCCAGCCGACCCCGACACTTGGCGGACTCGCCGCTGACGGAGTCCAGGCTGTCAATTCGTTCGTCGGATACTGGTGGCTGATCGTCTTCCCCTGCGGGGTGCTGAGTGTCACAATTCTGGCATTGCAATTCCTCGGCGACGCCCTTCGTCAATCCTATGAGCGCCGATCCCGCGGCGGCTCGATGCTGGTGTAAATTTGACGAATTCCGATTCGACACACGGAATTATTGCAAACATGTGTCTTCACTCACTGAAAACACTTACGGACAAGTCGCCGGAGCTGAAAATGCATACGCCAGGCCTTTGAATCCGTCGACTCCGCTGGCCACGTCGGCGATGTTCACGGATCCATCGGGAGTGGCCGGATTCAAATCCGCTCGGGCGAGGGAAATGGCCGTCGGCAGGTTCTTGAATTTGTCCACGATGGCGGCCACGTCGCTGATGTTCGGCTGCGTGAGTGGAGCCGAGGCGCTTGGGTCCTGAAACGGCACGATCACATCGCCCCAGCGCTGCGTGGAAACGGGCAGCGCATCGCTCAAGGTCGTACAAGCAAGTTCCGATCCGCGGCATGAAAAGGGTAATTGGCGGACCGAATACATCGAACTTGGCACGATCTCGGCGCCGCGAACGTGCAGTGTCGCACTTCCCAAGACCGCATACCAATCAATATACAGTGGAGAGCATTGCAGTATGGCGCATTTGAAGGTCGTAGGAGGATTCTCTGATTCCACACAATTCTGAACGGGACCCACATAGCGGATCTGACCCTGAAGCGCGGAATAGTTGATGACAGGATACTGCGGCAGATTCAGTGGCGTGGGGTGGATGAGACTGGTCAGCTCCACGCGAATGGCCGTCTGCATGCCGAGACTCTGCGGAAGGATTGCGAAGGAAATGTAGCGATTTTTGTTCACGCCGCCGGGTTCGGCCAGCGCCGGTGGCACGAACACGCATTCGTCGGGCACACCGTCATGCGGTTGGGTGTCGATGGAGGCGCCGGCGGCGATGTCGCAACTGTCGGGTACGCCATTGTGCTGGCAGTCGGGGTCGAGGCCGGAGGCGATGTCGCAATTGTCGGGAATGTTGTTGGCATTGCAATCCTGCGCGAGACCGGTCGATAAATCGCAATCATCCGGTATGCCGTTCAGATTGCAGTCAAGTGAAATTCCCTGCTGAATGTCAATGGCGTCATCGACATTGTTGCCGTTGCAGTCAGCGAATTCGTAGGGGCCCATGTCGATGGGAAGGACCCCGTGAGCGTGGCCGGTGTCAGGAACGGAAAGGTCGTCCACGAACCGCGGTCCGCTATCGAAATCTGTTGACGGCAATCCGGACGAATTGCTATCACCTGCATCAATGCAAGGCGACCCTTGTTGCAAATGGTAATCACCGTTGGCAGCGTCCACGAACATCGCATCAACGTCGATGTTGCCGGTCCCCGGCCATCCACCCTGGACATCGCTGTATGAAACCTGCACTAACTGCTGGGATGGGGAGGAGATTTGAGCGCCGCCCCTCCCACGAAGGATCGAGTTCACAATCACGGCCGTAACCGTGCCTTGCTGTACGATTCCTCCGAGGTTGTTGACGAGGGCCGAATTGACGAGCGTCACAGGGCCGAGCTTTTCCAGAATGCCGGATACAGCACAGTCGGCAATCAGCAGATTTCTGGCGTTTACCGTCCCAGCGAAAATGCCGGTGCCAGTGGGATCCATCATGCTGATGCCATTGCCCGCACTCTGGGTGACGGCGGTGTTGGTCAGCGTTACGTTTGACGAATTGTAAAGTTCGAGCGCACCTCGAAGGCCGCTTTGAGCATTTGCGTGCGAAAGGATGCAATGGTCCAGATTCGCGGCACCGCCATCGAGTATTACCTGTGCGCCATCAAGGAAACAATCGTCAATGTCGGCAACCGAACCACCAGTGCACACAAAAGCAGTCTTCGACGCAACGACGCGGCAGTTATGGAACCGTGGCGTGCTCCCTTCCGTGAGATAGACAGCATTGGGACCACTGCTGTATGGAGTATTGTAGATTGGAGCTTGCGAGGCGTTGAAGTCAATTTCGCACGATTCGATGGTCGGGCCTGTGCCGTTGGTAATGATCGGCGCCGGCGGAGAATAATATCCGGGGGGGATCGGCTGGATACTCGGGTTAATAATCCAAATTCCTTCCAGCCGTGCGGAACGAGTTTCGTGCGTTTGAAAGATGAATGCATTGTAGCTCAAGTTTTGCAGATCCACGGTGCAATGTCCCAATCCATTTGCGCAACGAATCGTGATGTCGCGTCCGCCATAATCCACATCATGATTTCCGTTGCCCGTGAAGGTTCCGTCCTGCAGGAGTACAGAGTCTCCAGGAAACGAGCGATTGACCGCCTTCTGAATCGAGTCGTACGGATGCTGGGCAGAGCCGTCCTCAAGAGGATCGCTTACCATTGGATTTCCAGGCCCGGGGTCGCCGGGTGCGTCGTCATCTATGTAAATTGTAATTGCCGCAGGATGCTGACACTCATCAGGGACTCCGTTGCGATCAAAATCCTGGCTTGCCCCCGAAGCGAGGTCGCAGAAATCGGCAATGCCGTTGTGATTGCAATCGACCTGCGGTTCGCATTCATCGGGGATGCCGTTCCCGTTGCAGTCTCCGCTGGAAGTGGACGAGATATCGCAGGCATCGAGCTTTCCATTGTGATTGCAGTCCAATGCCGGATTGCTCAGAATTTCGCAGGCGTCGGCCACGAAATTGTTGTTGCAATCCGCCTCGCACACGTCGGGAATGCCGTTGGCGTTGCAGTCGCCCTGGCATTCATCGGGCACGAAGTCGTGGTTGCAGTCGCCGCTTTGTCCGCAGCCGGGCACATTGCAGCCCGGATATGTGCAGTCCACATCGCAGAAATCAAACCGCCCGTTGTTGTTGCAATCCGTAAACCCCGGAAAATATGGCGCTTGCGCCGCGACCTGGATTGGCGCGCCGGTCTTAAAGAACCCAATCGTCACATTGGCCGAGTTCGGCGGTGAATCAGCATCGAATCGGAAGTTATAGAGCGTTCCCCAGCGAATAGCGTTCGCCAGCGGATTCGTGGCGAATGATTCAGTTGACCATGCAAGTGCGCTTGTTGTGGCCGTCGCGATCCATGGGGCATCCGAATAACTTTCCGACGTCTCACCGAAGGGATGATGAGCCACAGCGTGAAACCCGACGTTGGTAATTGTGACTCCTCCGGGCAGAGGAATCGAGAACGAGCCGATGCCGCGATCAAGATTCACGTTTTCGATGGCGAATTCATAACGCCATTTCAGCGGACCGATGTTCGTCACTTTGCAAGCCAAAACCGCCTGCCCGTCCTGAAGCGGCGCAGGCTCGATCAAGGATCGCATCGCTCCGGTCCAGGCGTAAATCCCCGGCGTCTGCGAAATCGCGATCAAGCCATTGTAAAACGTAAACATGCCCTGTGAGTCTGGTCCACCGACGCCGACCTGTCGATAACAGTTGTTGTTGTTCTGATTTCCGTTTCCACTCGTAAACTCACTTCCCGAGACGTATCCGCCTTCCGCGAAGTAACGAGCGCCGGCATGCATTAGGTCGGCGTCTCTTACTTCCGCCGTGTGCGAGATCGGCGTGTGCACATGGCCGATGTGATTGTTTGCCGGATAATTTGAGCCGCAGCCGCCGCCAGCCCCAAGATTGGCGCCGGAAGGCATCACCCCCGTAAATGGATTGATCGACGAGCGGGGTCCGAGGTCGCATTCCACAAATTGCTGGGCGGCGTAGTCATCCCCGCATCCGGGACCATCCAATGAAGTACTTCCCGGAGACACGCAGGTTTGCCCGCAAGTGAAGTTCGATGAACCGAACGTGTGCTTTACCCACGAGTATCCGATCTGTTCAAATTTCTCTGACCCTCCCACGGTCTCGAGGCGATAAAGGTTCACCGAGATCACAGGATGCGCCGTATTCGGCAACCTGTGCCAGTCGAGGTTTTGATCGCCATCGTTGCACATCCAAGTGTCACAGGACATGCCGATCGTGCCAAAGCCGATACCGCCAACGCGCGCAAGTTGGGCGCAATTGATTACATCGGTAGTCACTAAGTCCGGTCCGGAAGTCACGAGGACGTCCGCCGTTACTTCCATTGGTGGAGCCGCGCTTGCATTGTTTTTCTTATCAATTTCACAAATCAAGAAAGCAGTTACGACGCAGATCGCAGGGAGGCGAATTCCTGAAGCCAAAAAAGTGAATGGCATGAGGCTGTACTCCAAACTGCAATGGCCCTGTACTGGAAGCGATAATCAGAGAGAATGCTAACCATTTCATTGGGTCCGCGTCAAGAAAAAACCTGACTTGGGCCAATTTCTGCTCCAATGACAACGAAGATACAACATCCGTTGAAGGCCGCATGAAGCCTTAAACACATGCAATTGACTTTGAGAAGGCAGTGCTTTCCAATTCGCTCGAATTGTTCGTAACCCTTGGGAGTCCAACATTGACCACACGAGATTGGCAGATCGAAGGAGCAAGAGGTAAATGTGCGCGGACCGGGCGCGCGCTGCCAGAAGGTGAAGAATTCTACACCGTCCTGTACGAAGATGGCGAGTCGTTTCGGCGCGAAGACATCAGCCTCGATGCATGGGAGGGCCCGCCGGAGGGGTCCTTCTGCCATTTCAAGACGCGAGTTCCCGTAAAGGCCAAGAAGCGACGGCTTCTTGTGGATGACGAAGTGCTCGTGGGGTTGTTTCAGCGATTGGCGGAAGAGACGGATGCGCTGCGAATCCAATTCCGTTTCGTGCTCGCGTTGATTCTCATGCGAAAGCGAATTCTCCGTTACGACAGCAGCGGCGTCGCCGACGGCGTTGAGACATGGCAGATGAACCTGGCTTCCGATCAGTCAACGCATCGCGTCGTCAATCCTCAATTGACCGATGAACAGATCGACGGCGTAAGCGCCCAATTGAGCGCAATTCTTCATGGCGATGCCGCCGAGGCCATCGCCGGTGACGCGCCTTTTTCAGACGATGTGGTTAACGGATGAATGTAGCTGCAATTCGACCGATTTCCTGTGGAATCGCCGCGATTGTCGCTGTCAGCGTAGCCGGATGCCAGCAGCCACATGGAGGCCAGCAACTCCCACCCGGTCCCCCACTGCCGGTTGATCAGGCCATTGCGATCGTCAATGAAAACGCAGCGAAAATTCATGGCACCCTCCGGGCCGTCGGCAATGTCGACGGCCACTTTCGCAACCAGCATGGCAGCCGCATCGGTTATCATGTGGACGGCACGCTTTTTTATCTCCCGCCCCAGTGCCTTCGCTTTGACCTGAAGAAATTGGGTAATCGCCAATTCCTGTTTGGATCGAACAACGAATCCTATTGGGTCTATTCGAATGCCGAGGACGACTATTACTGCCGCAATCATGGCACTGATGAATCTCTTCCATCCGGCGAGGCGATTCAGGCCGCCCAGGTCATCGAGGCGCTGGGGCTGACTCCAATTCCCGTCGCCGCCGTATCGGAATCCGGCAAGGAAGCACCCTCTCAAGCGTCCAAGAAGGATCAGCGGATCACACTCGACATGCAGGTGCTGCGAGACTCCGGGTCAAGCCGCTTCGGGGTTCATGAATACTGGCTGGATCGGCGCCCGCCTCGATTGATCCGCCGCATTGAAATTCATGACAACGCGGGACGAGTCATCATGCAGTCAACGCTCGGTGACTACCGGCCCGCGTACATCGATGGTCCGCTCGTGCCATTCCTGATTGAAGTCCGCTGGCCTGCCGATGCCGCTGATCTTCGCTTCCAAATCGGCAAATGGTCAACGGTGAACGAAGTCACCAACAGTAGCCCGCAATTCGCCACGCCGAAAGAATGCCGCGACAACTACCGTTAGTACGGCCCGAAAAGCACGGGCGATTCTGATTTAGAATCAAAGCGCGCTTGTTCTAAGCTGATGCTATTCGTTCGCACTCGACATTCGCTACGGACAATCGTCGATCTGAAACGGATAGGCCATGCCTTTGAAGGCGTCCACGGTGCTGGCTACGTCGGAGATGTTGACCTTGAAATCGGGCGTCTGCGGATTCATGTCCGCGAGCCACACCGGCGCGCCCGGCTGCAGACCCTTGAATCTGTCGACGACGGATGCCACGTCGGTGATGTTCGGTTGTGTAGGCGGCGGGCTGGCATTCGGGTCCTGAAACGTTGGGGCAACATCCCCCCAGCGAAACGTGTCAAGCCGCTGCACTTGGGATACGTCGGTGCATGTGTCCTCGTGCCCCAGGCAACTGACCGCGACACCCTGTAAGTCGTAACTCGAGCTGGGGATCACGGCGCTGCCAGTAATGTAAAGATACTCGCTCCCAACCTGGGCGTACCAGTCGGTATAATAAGGCTCGCATTGCAGTAGAGCGCATTTGAAAGTCGCCGGTGGGACTTCGCTTGCTCGGCAATCCATCACCGGTCCGAGCCAGCGCACCTGTCCTTCGTAGGCGCTGAAATCCGGCGCAGGAAACGCGGGCAAGTTGGGCGGGCTGGGGTGCATTAGTGAAACAAGAGTGACGCGAATCGCATACGCTCCATCAGGGCCGAACGTGAAAGCGAGATAGCGGTTCATTGGAGGGATGATTGGAATTCCCCGCCGCGTTGTGGATTCCGCACCGCCTTCGGCAACCCGATTCAACTCGGGCTGTCCTTGGACGACACGAGGACCAACTCCCGCTGTTTGTCCGCAGCCGCAAACCCCTGCCACAAGGAAAAACCCTAAAGCCACCTTTTGAACAATTGTGCACATTGTCTGCTCCTAAATAAGGTACTCCCTGCTCACTAATAAGCATACTCCGTGCCAGTCGAGCGAAGAAACGAAAGACGGGAAAGAAAACGTGTGGTGACCGCTTTGATTCCGACAGCGGTGCGTGATTTCGCACACCTTTTTGGGGAAATCATACAGTTGTTCAACTGATTCGTTGCCGATCGAACCGCCTCCGCATCGGATGGCAAAATCCATGCGGAAACGATCAAGAGGACCGAATCCGTTCGAAATTGCGGATTTTCCCCGGATCCGGCACGCAAAACGCCTCGAGACTTTCAGGTTATTCTGGGGAATTCAATGTTGGCGCAGAGAAGGAGAAATTCTATGTGCGTGGACCGAATAGCATTTGTCGTGGCGGGATGGCTCGTCGCCATTGCATCCGTGGCGATGGCGCAAGACTGCGGGGGAGCGTTTCAGCCGGATGACGGCGTGCCCGCAGATGACACCGAGGGAAGAATGCCGTTGACTTGCTTTCAGCCCAACGGTCCGGGGGCGGGCGTATGCACGGACGACGGCTGCATCCTCGATGTGCTGGTTGTATACACGCACGCGGCTCTTTCGACCCTTGGATCGCAACAGGCACTCTCTGATTGGGTCTAGGCAAGGATTGCCGAGACCAACTCAATTTATGAAAGCAGCGGTATTAGCGCGTGGGTGCGCCTCGCAGGTCTGTCGGAGGCTTCGTTTACAGAGTCCAGAGACATGAATGGGGACTTGAAGTGCCTGGCGTGTCCCGGTCCATTTTGTCACGGCGACACGCAGCACGCCCCCTTATGCTGTGGGGTCGGGAAGCACTGCGTTCATGGTGCGGGTGGTGTGTATGAGTGCGACGTTGGTACGCGCGTGCCAGCCTGTATGGAAAGCGTACATGAGTTGCGCGGGACCACTCATGCTGACGCCGTTATGATGCTCACTAGCTCGACTACTCAATGCCCGGCCTTTAGCCCGCCGCTTGGTTGCATCAGCAACGCCGCGTTCTGTGGCTTGTCCTACCTCACCGTGAACCGTTCCTCGCCGAATAGTTCGATGCTCATCAGCCCCGAGAGTGCTTATGGACTCGTAAACGTTGGCGGATATGCACCATTTGCTTTCGCTCACGAGCTGGGGCATATTCTTGGCTCGCAGCATGATATTGGGTCCTACGCGGGGACGAACTACACGCTGCCAGCCTACAGCTACTCCTATGGCTATTACTGGGTTCTCGATCCGAACAACTTCCCCGGGGTGGATTCATTTCAAACCATCATGGGGGCTCAGAACGCTACAATTATTCCTCGAATTCCGTTGTTCTCCGACCCCGACCTCCAACACGACGGAGTGAACGTCGGTGCGGAGTCCGCCGACAACGTACGGTCGATCAACAACACTGCGCCGCTCGTGGCCCGCTTTCGACTTTCGGAGGGCGGCGGCGATCCATGAACACGCTGCAGCTCAAACGATCCCACGGTATTGGGATCGTTGCTTATAGACTTGGCTGCACATTCCCGAAGGCGATGACTTCGTTCATGCTGCCGCTACGCAGGCCGCGAAGGTCAAGCGTGACGTAGGTGTAACCGAGCGAGCGGAAAAGAGCATCGATGCGGCTTGCGGCTTGGGGATCGGAAAGCATTGCGAAGCAGGACTGAGGCACTTCGATACGCGCGGTGTTGCCGTGATGCCGCACTCGACATTCAGAAACGCCGAGTTCGCGAAGAAATCTTTCCGCAAGTTCGATCATTCGCAGTTTGGCGGGCGTTACTTCTTCACCGTAGGGAATTCGGCTCGAAAGGCATGGGCTAGCCGGCTTGTCGAAAGTCGGCAGGCCCAGTCGCCGCGAAAGCTCCCGAACATCGGCCTTGGTAAGCCCTGCGTCGACCATGGGCGAACGAACGGCGTGCTCGGTTGCGGCCAAGAGTCCGGGGCGGTAGTCGCCGAGATCATCCGCGTTCACGCCATTGATAATGTGCTTGAAACCTCGCTTTTCCCGCACATCGGAAAGATGCGTATACAGCGTCGTCTTGCAAAAATAGCAGCGGTTGGTCGGGTTGCTCGTGTAATTTGGATTCTGGAATTCGTCAGTATGAATGACCAGATGCTCAGCGCCGAGTTGCTCCGCGAGCCGAGATGCGTCGTCGAGCTCAGCCGAAGCCAGGCTGTCACTGCGGCCGGTCACCGCGAGCACGCGAGATGGACCCAGCACATCCAGAGCAATTTTGAGAACGAGCGTGGAATCAGCACCCGCACTAAACGCAACGATGACGGATTCCAATTCCTCGATCGCAGAACGGATGCGAACATATTTGTCATCGAGTGATTGAAAGGTCGCAGGGCTGGCGGAGGTCGTGCAACTCACTTCGCCGTTGGCGGGATCAATAGTACGGGAAAGCATGTCCACCGGCGGCAAACGGCACCCCTCTCGACGAAATTCACTCAGCCCGGCTGCGCCAACGGGCCGGATCCGAGACCGCGTTCCGGAGTAGGTCGGTCGAGCGGAACGGGGCGCGCCACTCCCACCGTTGGAGTTGATGCGGCATTGTCCAGCAAATCACCCACGCCACTGCGCTCCAGCGGCTCGCCGCGGATCAGAGCATTGACTTCTTCGCCGGTGATCGTTTCATATTTCAGAAGGGCCGACGCGATCAGCTCGACTTTTTCACGGCTCTCGGTGATCGCTCTTTGAGTCTGCGAAAAAGCGGCATCCAGAATTCGCTTGACCTCCGAGTCGATGGACTCGGCCGTTTTGTCGGAATAATCGCGATTGCCGCTCATCTCCCACATTCCCGGCCGCGACGTCTCATCGCCGTAATACACAAAACCGACGTTCTCACCCATTCCCCATTCGCGCACCATCCGGCGAGCTATATCAGTGGCCTGACGAATGTCCTGCGACGCCCCGCTGCTGATGTCATTGAAGAACACCTGCTCGGCGATTCGTCCCCCAAAGAGCACGCGCATCGTCGCGAGTAAATAGCTCTTCGTGTAGACCATTCGATCTCGCTCCGGCAAAGCAAATGTGGCCCCGCCGGCGGCGCCTCGCGGAATGATGCTGACCTTATGGAGCGGATCGGCGTCGCTCTCAGTCGCCTGGATGAAGGCGTGCCCGGCCTCATGGTAAGCGGTGATGCGTCGATCGCGCTCATCAATCACGGCCTTCTTCCTCGCACGACCCCAGCGGATTTTGTCACGGGCTTCTTCGAGGTCCTCCTGCCCGACATATTCGCGATTCCGCATGGTGGCGACCAACGCCGCCTCGTTCACCAATGCGGCAAGCTCCGCCCCGCTAAACATCGGCGTGCCACGAGCGATCCGACGAATATCCACATTCGGACCCAATTTGATTTTCCGCATGTGGACCTTGAGGATTTCGAATCGACCTTGCAAATCGGGCAAACCGACATAAACCTGACGATCGAATCGACCAGGACGAATCAACGCAGGGTCGAGTACGTCCGCGCGATTCGTGGCCGCAATCACCACAACTTGTGAATTCGTTTCAAACCCGTCCATCTCGACGAGAATCGCGTTGAGAGTCTGTTCGCGCTCGTCGTGGCCACCACCGGTAAAGCTGGCCCCGCGACGGCGTCCGACCGCGTCAATTTCATCGAGGAAGATGATGCAAGGTGAGTTTTCTTTCGCCTGCTTGAAGAGATCGCGGACGCGGGACGCGCCGACGCCGACGAACATCTCCACGAAATCCGAGCCGCTGATGGAGAAGAAGGGAACGTCCGCTTCGCCGGCGATCGCTTTCGCCAAAAGCGTCTTCCCGCAACCCGGCTCGCCAACCAAGAGAACGCCCCGCGGAATTCGACCACCAAGTCGCTGAAACTTTTTCGGCGACTTCAGGAACTCCACAATCTCCTGGACCTCTTCTTTCGCTTCTTCAACGCCGGCAACATCCGCGAACGTCACGCCCGTATGATCCTTATGCGTTACGCGATGCCGCGACCGGCCAAAACTACCCAGCATCCCGCCCGGTCCGCCCGCACCCCGAAGTTGTCGAAAAATCACAAACCAGGCGAAGCCGAAAATGAGGATCCACGGCAACATACTGAGAAGGACGAGCACAAGCTGATTCTGCTTTTCGTACCGAACCTCTCCCCCGCCGCTTTTCACAAGCTTTTCGATGAACTGGGAGTCAAAGGCCTCATGCGGATAATTCACGCGGAAATTGAGCGGACCGGTTGCACTTGGTTCGCCTTCTGCCGGGCCTTTCTTGCGACCTTCGATGACTCCATCTTCCTTGATCTGAATGGTCTTGATTTTCTGATCTTGAACGAGCTGACTGAATTCGCTGATCGAGATTTCCGGATACGGCATCAGCGAGCTTTGGAGCAAGCCAACCAGCAGCAACGCGAGCCCGATGAGAACAAGCCAGCTCATCAAATTGCGGGACATGCGCACGCCGGGACCGCCGGGCTTCTTGCCGTCGTTCTTTGGGTCCAGTTGATCGTCACCTTCCGGCATGCTTGAAACCTCAATCTCTAGCAATTATCCGCGCGGCCGCCGACAGCACATGATCTTAGGGCCATTACCACCCGGTTTCCATTGCTTCAACAATCTCCTCGGAAAGACCATCCATGGCCCGCGTCATTCCCCCCGAAAATGTCTCATTCACAGAGGGAATGTAACTTGATTGATACACAAATCTTGGCCGCTCGACCAGAATCTCACCCGATCGCAGATCCTTCAGCGTGAAACGGATCACCACATTGGAAGCAACCTCGCGAGGCTGACCGGTTTCATAGTCACGCCCAAGCGTACGATTTTCGACCTTGAGGATTTCGCCCGTCAACAAGGCGTCGGCCGTCGTCTTGGGTGCGATGCGATACGGCGTCTCCGTTTCGATGCGCTTTACAAGCGATTCGGTCAGACGGAATTCCAACTCGCGTCGAAATTCCCTGGATTGAAACATTTCCACGTGAATCGTCTGAATATCGGTCCGAAAAGGCCGGGTGGCCGAATAACCACAACCCGTCAGGAACAAGCATACCAACGGACACATGAACATTTCACAGACCAATGTACGACAATTCATCATCGAATCACCATCAAACGTGCTGCCCTGTTATTCTCAATGCGATGCACGAATACTCCTCGCGAAGCGGGGCATTTTATTTCTCCCGTGAATTTGAGGACACCGCCGGTGCTGAATTCACGGTCGATTCAAGCGCGCCAAGCAACTCAAGCCGTTCGGTCGCCTTTCCCGCGGCAATCGTACCGGCAAATTGCGTACGAATGTTCGCATAGTAATAAACGGCGGTACCCACGTGATCCGTCCGCTCGTAATATTCACCAATGCGAAACTCCTTCTCCGCACGAGACTCGTGGACCATGTCCAGGATCGAGCCGACGCCATCTCGCTCGGCGGCCTCGCGATAGTTCGAACGATAATCTTTGTATCGTTCCTCCGCCTCGATCAACGCGGCCTCGTCATATTCGACGCCGGCAAAACTCGACAACGCCGCTTCTGCGACTCGAGCCGTCGCGAACTGTCGATAGCGGCTCTTCGGGTAATCTCTTACGAGGCGGCTATATTCCACTTCAGCGATCGAATGCTCACCCGTCTGCACGAGATGGTCACCCTTCGCCTTGATCGCCATTTCGGCCATTCGGCTGCTAGGATGGTCCACCGAAATCTCGTCCATAATCTTGTCGGCGATGTCAACCCCGGACACGCGGATCAACCCGCCCCAAATTTTGTGCTTGGCCCCACGATAAAACGCGTCCGCGATCACGAACTCAAGCCGCAGTGCCTCATCGGTCAGGTCCATGCCGCCAAATTCGTTCAGAAACGCCTGACAAAGGGCGTGTGCCTTGTCGAATTCTTTCAATCCGATTTGCGCTTCAGCCTCGAGAAGGATGACTTGTGGGTAAAGCGGGTGGTCGTGTCCGGGATCTTTCTTGAAAACTCTTGCTTCACGCAAGGCTCGGCTGTATTGCTTTTTGCGGATTTGCGTTTTGATCGCGGACACACGGCCTTCGGGTGTTCCAGGCAATGGCACTTCCGGTTCATTCCAATCCTTGCTTTGCGGATCGTACATCAGTGAGCGTGACCGTGGCGGCTCGGCGCGGACGGAGGCTGTGCTGACAGCGAACGCGACAAGCATCGCGAAAGACAGGAAATGTGGAATTCGTCTCAATCGACAACGTCTGCTCATGAATGTGGAAAGTCTACATCGTGAAGGCACGAAGTGGCAAATCCGCGGTACCGACAGGTGCCGTTCTTGCGTGATTCCCCGCCATGAATAAAGTCCCTGATCGTGCGTGCCATCTTCTTCGATCGAACTCTTCAATTTCGTGCCCAGCATGTCGATCCGGTCCCTGCCGAGGGAGAGTGCCTGATCCGCGTACACCGGGCGGGGATCACTGCGACCGATTTGCACAACATTGATGGACTTCTTGCATTTCAGGGAATTCCCGGACATGAATTCGTCGGCGTCGTGACGAAAGGGTCGCCGGCGTGGAAAGGAAAGCGAGTCGTTGTCGATCCAAATTGCATTTGTCGATCGTGCGACATGTGCCAGTCGGGTTTGTCCAGTCATTGTCGCACTCGACGTACAATTGGAATCCAGGGTCGTGATGGTGGGTTCGCGGAACTGGTGGCGGTGCCGGAACGGAACTTGCTTGAATTGCCCGCGACTATCGACGACGACCAGGCCGTTTTTGTTCACCTCGTGGCGGCCTCACTCCAGGTCGCACTGCAATCCTCATTCGATGCCCAGACGAAAGTCGCCATTGTAGGTTCAGGTCGATTGGGACTTGTGCTCGCGCAAGTTCTTCGCGTCACCCGGTGCCGCCTGGATGTAATTGGCCGCAACCCTCTTAAGCTCGCAGTCTGCGAACGAATGGGCTTCCAAACGCATTCCCTCGTCGAGATTGCTCCTCGTGCCGATCACGATGTCGTCGTGGAGTGTAGTGGGTCGGCGAAAGGTCTTCATATAGCTCTTCAACTCGTGCGCCCGCGCGGAATGATCGTATTGAAAAGTCGATATTTTGATTCAGCGCCTAGTTCCACCGATCTTGCCCAATTGCTTGAAAATGAGATTCGATTGGTCGGAAGCCGTTCGGTCGGCATTGTGGATGCGATTGCCGCGCTCGCTCGGGGATTGATTGATGTCCGACCGTTGATCAGCCGCGTCGTTCCAATTGAGCAGGCAATTGCCGCCTTTGACGTGGCACGCGATCCTCGTACTATCAAAGTGCTGTTCCGGATGGATACAAGATACATGGAGTGACCTGATGTTGACCTTCCTGACGCCAAAACGATTTTCATTATTGACCATGGGAAATTTGATCTGTGCTTGGACAGCAGTGCGCGCCGGAGACGCGCCGCCGTCTGAATCCACGTACCTCGCCAACATCAAGCAGATCACGGACACGTCCATGGGCTTTACCAAAGCCGGCGAGGCTTACTTTTCACCGGATGGAACTTCAATCATTTTTCAGGCCACTCCGAACGGCAAGGAGGACTATCAGATTTACACGCACTCCATCGGATCGCACGAGGCGAAAATGGTGAGTACTGGAAAAGGCGCCTGCACATGCGCGTACTATCGCCCTGATGGCCTGAAGATCATCTTTGCATCAAGTCATCTCGACCCGGGGCCCGACAAACCGCAGCCGCCCAAGGACAAGAAGAACGAATACAAATGGGATTTCAATTCCTATATGGACATCTTTGAAGCCAATCCCGACGGAACCGAACTCAAGCGGCTGACCGAGACGCCGGGCTATGACGCCGAGGGATCCTATTCGCATGATGGAAGGCTCATTGTTTTTACTTCGCAACGCGATGGCGATTTGGAAATCTACGTCATGGATGCGTATGGCACGAATACCCGACGGCTCACCAGTGCGAAAGGCTATGACGGCGGCCCGTTCTTTTCGCCCGACGATTGGACCATTCTTTATCGTGGAGACCACCGCGATGACGGAAAAATGAACTTGCAGCTTCGCATGATCAACCTGGACGGCTCGAACGACCATGCAATCACCGATAATGTGATATTCAATTGGTGTCCGTATTGGCATCCGTCCGGCCAATCGTTCATTTTCACGCAGGCTGATCATGGCGCGTTCGCCCGCGGCGAAAAACCGAATTACGATCTGTACATGATGAAAATCGATGGAAGCGATCAAACTCGAATCACATTTGATCCCGAATTCGATGGGCTTCCGGTCTTTAGTCCTGACGGTAACAGGTTGATGTGGACGAGCAAACGGGGCGGGCTGCCTGAAGCGCAGGTATTTATCGCCGACTTTACGCTCCCCGAAGCGTTCAAATGACCGCGCCCACCTCTTGTCCTGGATTCCCGGGCGTTGCGTTCGATAACCCATCCTTGGTCAATGCATCCAATAATTTGACGCACGACCGAATTTGCATTGCGCGAGCCCGCTCAATGTGAGTGTGAAAAAATACATGGGTGACCGGCGAGGATTGCGACCGAAAAATTACGACAATCAGAAATGGCCCAAGGCCCATTCTCGACGTTGGATATCAGCGGGTTCCAATGACGACTGACGCGACACACATCCCTTCACAAACCAGGATGCAGGAGAGCCTGTATACTTTTCCGTATCATCATATTCCCAATTGGAGCGCGGGCCGTTTTGAATATTTCCGCGCCCGTGTGCCTTCATGCGAATATGCGTCGTACATTCGGCACTTGGTCAATCGAGCCAAGGCCGCACCTTTCAATTCTGTGCTCGACCTCGGCTGCGGAGACGGGCGATTGTGTGCGGAGCTTCGCGTCGCATATCCTTCCGCACGCATCGTCGGCGTGGATGTATCCGAACGCGCGATTGCATTTGCAAGAGCGTTTGCGCCCCGGTTGCGAATTTCATTGTGTGGATACAACATCGAACGATGCCGCCCCTGGCCCATTCGATCTGATTTACATGGTCGAAGTTCTGGAACACATCGAACTTAAGCAAGTTGACGCGTTTCTCGCCGCTGCAAAAATGCGGCTCTCGGCGAGCGGCCGTCTTTTCCTCACCGTTCCTTCTTCAAGTGTTCCGGTGTCCGACAAGCATTTCCAACATTTCTCCCCGGAGTCATTGGAGAAAACGCTCAGCCCGCACTTTCGTGTGCAGGAAATCGTGCCCCTCAATCGAATCACTTGGTGGGAAAACGTCTTGTTCCGCCTGATGGGAAATCATTTCTTGATTCTTTCAAATCCGCCTTTGTTAAGTGTGTTATTCCGCGCCTATGAACGTCGATGTCTTCTTGCTTCGCCAAGCAATTGCCGACGATTGCTCGCCATCTGCGCGGCCCGTCCTTCATTTGACAACGACGAACGCGCCTCGAATTCTCCCCGCGCCGGAACCGATGCATCCCCCTCAATTCATGAGAGCATTCCGCGATCGCCCCAGAATTCCTGCACGCAACCCGTTGCCTCTACAACGTCCTAGAAAACAGCCGCGCCATGTTCCGCGAATCCTCGCGCAGAAGTTGCGCTGCGTCCGATATCCCTTCGTCTGCCCGATAACACAATCATGCAAATCGCTGGAAGCGCACGCCGGGCTTCGGTACAATATCGCCGCAGTCTGCGTCAAATGGGTTAGTGCCACTTCTTGGCACTCAATGGATTTCGCACGGAGCTTGCCACCATGCTATTGGCCGCGGAGCCGAAAACAAGAGCCATCCGACCCGCACCGCTAGTCAAGCGATTCCTCGATCATTTGTTCATTGAATGCGGACTTTCCGGTGCCACAGTGGATGCCTACAAGCGCGATCTCAATGAATTCTGGGATGATCTCATCGCCAATGAAGTCGAACCCGCCGACCTCTCCATGACCGACGTTCAGCGTCATCTGGCCGCACTGCACAATCGCGGACTGGCCATCTCATCGATCGCCCGCCACCTGGCCGCCATCAAGATGTTTCTTCGTTTCCTCCTGGCCGAGCGCATTCTTCGACGGGATTTGGCTTCTCTAATCGACGGCTCCAAACGGTGGCAGACCATTCCGGACACGATTCATTATCGCGAGATTGAAGCCCTTTTGAGTGCCCCGGACCCCCGCGACGAATTCCATGTACGCGACCGGGCTTTGCTCGAACTTTTGTACGCCACCGGAATGCGGGTCAGTGAGGTCACCGACCTGACTCTTGATCGAATCAACCTCAAGCTCGGTTATGTGCGCTGTATAGGGAAGGGTCGAAAGGAGCGTATTGTTCCGGTCGGAAAATATGCAATTGAGGCTGTCGATACATACATAGACACTTTAAGAAGTCGTCTATTGGGAAATCGATTCTCTGATGCTCTTTTTCTCTCCAGAACCGGAAAGGCTCTGGATCGGACGAACGTCTGGCGGATCGTTCGAAAATATGCGATCCTCGCAGGAATCGATAAACACTTGTCACCACACATTTTACGGCACTCTTTCGCGACTCACTTGCTCGCCGGAGGGGCCGATTTACGTATTGTTCAGGAACTCCTAGGCCATGCCGACCTCAGCACCACACAGGTTTACACACACGTTGACGAGGCACACCTCAAGCGCGTTCATAGCCAATTCCATCCGAGGCCCTAGAATACGGTGCGAACCGTTCGCCGGGCGTACGATTTGAAAATCCGTTCGAATGGATCGCGGTCAAGATGTTGGCCGCATTGGGGTCGCCGCCACTTTTGTCTATGGGACCCCCTTTCGGGCTTTGCATTGGCAAGCAGAAACCACTTTTCCGGGCGAGGTACCCCGTGTCATCAATGGATTTTCAAAATTCAACCGCGCTGTCCGACCTCCGGCTCGTCGTTCTCTTCGAAGAAGCGCTTTGGGGCTGGAACGTCGGTGATATTCAGGTTCGTGTTCGTTACAGCAGGAGTGCGGAATTTTCGGGGACGTGCTTCTACGCGGATAAGCGCATCTTCGTGAATCTGGGGCGACATTTGAAATTCCCGTTTCGGATGGAATCGAACTTGGGGCGCGCGCGGAGCATGGGTCGAATTTGGCGCAGACCCACCGTGCTCGTCGAACTGAAAGACGCCTACCAGCTCGCCCTATTTATTTTTCTTCACGAATTGTATCACCTTTTGGTGAAACGTGCGGGACGGAACACGCGGCAAAAGGAATCGATGTGCGATCGCTTTGCGGCCAAGTATCTCGTCGATCACTCCCGCGTGTCGATTCTCGATCCGAAAGGCCAGCGTGTGTCGCGGACGGAATGGGATTTTCAAGATCTGGATGGCTTCGTGGCCCGTGCGCGCGATCCACGCGCAACCTCGGCCGCCCGCCGCAGCGCGAAACGCCCGCGACCGATGCAAGGCGGACAAGGATACCTGTTCGAAGTTTGACAAGAATTTCGAAGTGCGAAGTTCAAAGAGCAGTCAGAACCGCGACAGAATGGAGCGGCCAGACGTCGGCGAACAGCGCATTTGGGAACTCGGGCCGCTCGTTAACCCGTCGCCGACGCTCCGGGCTGTGTTGGGTCAAGCAAAGCCTTTTCATTCACCGAATACCGCGCGAACGACATCCGATGCAACACCTTCGATTCGCACGGTCTTCAGCGGAACGGTTTTGCCGGCAACCACAATAACTGCGCGTTTTGAAACTCCGAAGAGATCCGCCAGAAATTCAGCGAGCGCGGCATTGGCTTTCCCCTTTTCCGGCGCTGCGGCGACCGCGATCCGAGCACGTCCCTGCCATTCGCCCAAATAACGCGTCCGCGATGCTCCCGGCACGATTTTCACCGGAAGCAGAACCGCCCCTGACTCAGCCGTGATCTTCAACACGTCGATATTGTATCCATTCGGCGGTATTCTTCAGACACGAATTTGCGATGAACTGCGCGACCGTCATGAGAGTGACTGCTTGACCATCATGCTGAGCGACGCGAAGCATCTCGCCGAGATCCCTTGTCCCGCATTCTGGCACGCAGGATGACGGTGCGGTTTCTGGGCGATCTCAGAATGACGCTCAGCGTGACATCGTTCCGGCTACTAACAATAAAGGTGTGATCGTGGCACAATATGAAATCGGAGTCATTGGCTCCGGCAACGCGGCCGAGGGGATCGTTCACGCCATCGTGCGGAACACGATTCTCTTTGCTGATCGCATTATCGCGTCCGACCCCGGTGAAAATCGCCGCAAGCTGTTCGCCGAGCGATTCAACATCGCGGTGACGGCCGACAATCGTGCGCTCGTGCAGAATTGCGATATCATCATCTTCGCGGTCAAGCCGCAACAGCACGTGGATATGGTCAAAGCAATCGCCGATGTCGTGCGAGAGGATCATCTGATCGTCTCGATCATGGCCGGCGTCTCCACGCGAACGATCGAGTCGAACTTTGCGGACCGAAAAATTCGCGTCGTGCGGGCCATGCCGAATCTTCCGATCCACGTGGGAGCGGGAATGGCCGGCGTGTGCCGCGGATCGCACGCTCAGCCGGTAGATGTGCTTCGCGCCCAGCGAATTTTCGAGGCCGGCGGGCGCTGCATCGTGATCGACGATGAGGCTCAGATGGACGCGGTGACGGCCGTCTCCGGCTCAGGCCCGGCGTATTTCTATTACTTCGTCGAAGCGATTACCGCCGCAGGAGTGAAGATCGGCCTATCGCCGCGTGAGGCCGACATCCTCGCCAAACAAGCCTGCCTCGGCGCCGCCCGCATGATGCTCGAATCCGGTGAATCACCGGCAGTGCTTCGCCAAAAAGTCACTTCCCCCAGCGGCACCACCCAGGCGGCCATCGAGTCCATGACCACCGGCCACGTGTTCGACCAAATCATCGAAGGCGTCGTGGCGGCGCATCGACGGGGGCAAGAGCTTGGACGGTAGCGGGCATTTACCATTTCGCCGATAACATTATGAATTGCGTCGTTTTCGAAGGCAGAGAATTGCGGACGCGGGCGAGATGTCGGTGACGCAGATTACGCTCATCATTGGATCAAGAGACCAGATTTGCCACTTAGGACAATTTTTCTACGCCTGATGTTGTGGTCGCTGGGATTGGCGGCCATGCTCGGCGTGCTCGCGGTTCTGCTGCAAGGCGGCGATCTCGTATGGCGAATCGTCGGTACGGGCATCGCCACCGCTGTGGCCTGTGCGCTTATGCTTCCGGCATCGGCGCTGGTCGATCGCGCACAATTCCGCTGGGCCGGACTCCTCGGAATGGCCGCCGTCATCGTCGAATTCCTGTTGGCATTGTCGCTCATCTGGCAAATCGCAAAGCCTTTATTCGGCACGGTGGTGGACATCGAACTGAAGATCGCCCTGACGATGATTTTCCTGAGCATCGCCGTGGTTCTGGCGATCGCACTTGCGAAGCCGCTTTGCATTCCGCGACACTCGATTGCCGCTCGAACCGGACTCGCGTTCATCGCCGCTGGGTTCATCGCCTATTTTGCGGCGATCTGGATCAACTACCGTTTCTACACGACTCGCAGCGAGAGCATTTGGCAAACGGCCAATGCCGTGTTGGTTTGCGGCCTCCTGCTCGTGCCCAGCCTCTTTGGGATTGCCGCGACCGAACGGCGGAGTTGGCGATGGGCCGGAATCATCGCGGGCTTCGTCGCCTGCCTCATGTGGGTTATTGAGGCCTGGAATCCGATGGGTAGCGATTTCGGCACGGTCATCTTTTGCACGTTGTTGAATTTGGCCGCCGTCGTCGCTCACGCCAATCTTTGCATCGCTGCCACGCGACTGTCACCCCATCAACTCTGGATTCGACAAGGCACGATTACCGCGACCATGGCGACCGCAATGGGCGTCGTCCTATGGGTCATCAGGGATCGATTTCCACACGCGCTGCGGATTGAGCAAGACTTGATTGGTCGGGCTATGGAAGCAACCGGAATTATCGCCGCCTGTGGCACGCTGGCCATGCTCGTCCTTGCGCGGATTAACCGCAAGGTGGACCTCGACCCCCGCTCGATCGATCTGGCCGAAATCGACCTCATCTGCCCGAGATGCCGCAGAAATCAATCGCTGGCAGTCGGCGAATCGGCATGTGCATCTTGCGGACTTCGCATCTCCATCCGCGTAGAGGAGCCTCGTTGTGCGAATTGTGATTACCTCCTTCGTGGCCTGACCTCTGATCGCTGCCCGGAATGCGGAACACCGGTCTGTTCGCCAGTTTCGATGTGAAAGTCGCCGGAATTCTCTTGAGTATCAAAACGGGCGAATAGGGAACGGGTCGCCCTCTCCACCAGCACTGCGCCCAGACTACCACGCAAATGTCGATGCTGGCATTCAGGCCAAATCGAAAGTCGCATTCAAGTTTTTCAGTGTTGAGAGCCGAATTATGTGCAAGCCGGGAGCGGGCTGGTAGGGGTTCGAGACGTGCAAGGGTCTGATTGGATACAGACCTTTGCGCGGTCATCAGTCTTCTCTCCGGCAAAACCGGTCGATGGGCAGCAGGAGGCGGCCCGGCGATTCGGACGGCGATCCGCCTCCATTTTTTTCCGGACTCTTTGTCCCAGGGGATTCGCCGTGTACACAATCACCATTGCCAATCAAAAGGGCGGCTGCGGTAAGACAACGGTCGCCATCAACTTGGCCGCTTCCATAGCCCGTGAAGGCCGAAGAACGCTTTTGGTTGATCTCGACCCCCAGGGACATTGCGCCCTTGGCATGGCCGTCCCAGACAATCAGGTCGATCTTTCGATTCTGGATTGCCTGCTCGGCCAATTAGAGGGAAATCCGACCGAACTTCCACGAGTGACTTGGCAAATTGCCCCGAATCTCGATCTCGCTCCGGCGAAAGCGAGTCTTGGCACGCTGGAGCCCAAAGTCGGAGATCGGCCTGACGCCGACGGCTTGCTTCGCGATCTCCTTCAACCAATCGATGGACGCTACGACTACTGCATTGTTGATTGCCCGCCACACCTTGGATTGCTCATGCGAAACGGCCTTCGGTCGGCGGATGAAGTCGTGATTCCGGTCGATACCGGCTACTTCTCCCTTCACGGCCTGGGCCAGCAGCTTGCTACGATGGAAAAGCTGGCCGAGCGAAACAACGTCAAGCCGACCGTGCGGATTTTGTGCAATCAATATGACATTCGCACGAAGCTTGCGCGGGAGGTGTTGGCCGAGCTGCGGGCGCGCTTCAAGGGTTTAGTTTATGAGACGATCGTGAACTTCAATACGAAGCTGAAGGAAGGTGCGAGCTTCGGACAGCCAATCACGGAATTTGCGCCAAACAGCATGGGCGCGAAGGACTTTCAAAAGTTGGCCCGCGAACTTCTGGCCCGAGATCGTGCAACCGCTCCCACCGCCGAATTGATCCAACATATGGAACGATTGGCCGCCGATGCGGATCGATTGCTCGCTACCACTACAACGTTGGTTCGACAGGGCTCCGCTGAAATTATTCCCCCAGCCCAAGGACTGGGGCACCCGCTGGCCTCGAGGGTTTCCGCGCCAGCACCAAACGGCTCTTCGTTTGTTTCACCAAATCCCGCATTCGTTGCCGGCGCGGGTGCGATGGAACCATCTCAACCCGATTTCTCGGCGCGAGTCGCCGCACGAAACCTACCGCCCCAAGTCACAAGTCCCTCATCCGTCATTCAAGCGCCGACATCGACTTCGCGAATTCCGGCCACGCCGATTCGCACTTCGCCATCGATAGGTATTCCAGTTCCCGCCTCAACGCCGGAAGAAATCGATCGAAAAATTGCGGCCATATATGGCGTGCAGCAGGAAGGCGAGGTGGCCATTTTCCGCAGTCGCAATATCGATGCGAGCGAAATCCAGATTGCAGGCGATTTCAACGATTGGATGCCGCACACGACTCCCATGCGAAAACTCAACGGCGGGGAATTTGAAGCGCGCCTTCGCCTTCCGCGCGGACGCTATCGCTATCGCCTCGTCGTGGATGGCCGATGGTCGCACGACATCTTTAACCCTGTGATTGAAACCAACGAATACGGAGAATTGAATTCCGTCGTTGAAATAAAGCAGTAAGCCCCCAGGACAAATTCAGGAGTCCTTCGCTTGGAAGCTGCGCACCAGCTTCAGTGCTGCTCTGCGCTCCTCCTGAGCTGGAGTCGATCAGCCAATTCCAATTAAGGCCGATAACTCACTCTTCAAGCCCATTGCGTCGATATCCACGCTGAATGAACGATTCAATGGGAGTTACCATCCACAGCGCTGGTGATCGAGCCTGCGCGAGCGATGCTTCGAATCGACGAGACGTTTCCGTCGTCATGACCATCAAGAACGACTCTATGGGGCTCACGCAGACGCTGGATTCGCTTGTCCAACAAGCACGATTACCGGACGACATCGTGATCGTCGATGGCGGATCAAGTGACGGGACCCTGGATGTGGCAAAAGTGTTTGCGGAGACGCATCCCATGGCACGCGTCGTCATCGCGCCGGGGGCCAATATCGCCCGCGGTCGCAACATCGGCGTGGCCGATGCGAGTGGTGAAATCATTGCGACGATCGACGCCGGCTGCCGGGCCGATCCCTATTGGCTCGCCAATTTAATAGCCCCATTCGAGCGAGATCCGCAAATCGAATTCGTGGCCGGCATTTATCGAATCGAGCCGCGAAATCTATTTGAACAAGTCGTCGGGCTTGCGACCATGCGCGGACAACTTGAACCGTTCAATCCGGCCAGATTCAATCCTTCGGCGCGATCGATGGCGTTGACGAAGTCGCTATGGCAGCGTGCCGGCGGCTGGCCGGAATGGGTGGACTTCTCCGAAGACACGCTCTTCGATCTTAAGCTGCGGGCGATGGGTGCCGAGCCGTACTTCGCGGGCGACGCGGTCGTGCATTGGCGGCCACGAACTTCATTACGTTCGGTAGCCCGCCAATTCTATGGTTACGGCACGGGTCGCGGCCAAACCCAAATTGAGTCGGAGCAAATTCATTACAACCTCCGCAACTTTGCGATGATCGCGGCTTGCACGATCGGCCTTGCTTTTTCATGGTGGGCATTCGTACCTCTGCTCGCCTTCGCAACTTACTTCTATGTGTACGCATTTCACAATCGAGCAATAAAAATTGTCCGACGGACGCGGCACCGAATCGCTTACCCGTTATGCATGGTCGTCATGTGGACGGTGCTGGCTTCGCACACAATGGGCTTTGTAGTCGGCACTTTGCGTCGATGGCGGGGCGGAAATACTCTTGCGAAACTGAGAGAATCGTATTTTCCCACACACATCCAGAAACACGCCGGCACATAGGAATTGATGCACATGACCAACCGCAGGCGATGGCTTTGCATTGCATACGCATTTCCACCCATTAACCGCAGCGGAACCCATCGCACGCTTGCATTCGTGAAGCACCTCTCTCGCTTTGGCTGGGACGCCACGGTGCTGACGATCAACCCGTTCAGTGAGTCGTTGGACATGGAACTGAGTTCCGAAATCCCGCGAAACACGCGCATTGTTCGCACTCGATGCTCTGACTTCACGTCATTGTTCGCTCCGTTCGTACGATGGCGAAAGCGGGGAACGCACGATTTCAGAGTAGTCGAACAGAACACGCACAGGCAAGGCGGTCATGATTCCGCCGACGAACGGGCGGCGACGGAATCCCCCAAAAGCTCGTTGACAAACAGGCTCAAATGGGTCGAGCCGTGGCTCAAGCAAGCGCTGCAGCTGCCCGACTCGAAAATTGGCTGGTTTCTCAGAGCATTTCCAATCGGCCTGCGAGCGGCGTTCCGAGACCGGCCGGACGTGATTTATTCGACCTCGCCGTACATGACCGCGCATTTGATTGCAATGGCCATCAGTACAATCACTCGAATTCCCTGGGTGGCGGATTTTCGCGATCCGTGGACGGAGAATCCGTTCCGCGAGATTCGTTTCGCTTCGCTTCGGCGAATTGATGCACGACTGGAATCCATGGTGCTTCGACGCGCTTCGCGGATCGTCTGCACGACGCCAACCATGTCGCAGTCCTTCGCCTCGCGCGGAAGCAAATTCGCCACGAAGACCATGTGCATCCCGAATGGAATCGACCTCGACCTCTGGGGCAATGTCAAGCCGTTGCGCGTCACGTCGCCCGATGTCTTCACTTTTGTGCATGCAGGACAATTCTATGGTCGCCGGAATCCAGCCATCCTTTTCGACGGATTGCGGCAAGCGATCGCCAGGCAATCGCCGTCAACGAAACCGATTCGTCTGGTGTTGGCGGGATCAGAGCGATTTGACGGAGTTCCACTTGCGGAAATTGCAAGCGAACGTGGCGTCGGCAGTGCGGTAATTGTGCTCGGCTCGCGCGATCATCGTGAAACCATGTCGCTGATTGCGGGAGCGGATGCAAACGTCCTCGTCGGGGCGGAAGGCGAAGGTGCTGACATGCAGGTACCAAACAAGTTGTTTGAGTATCTCGGAGCGCGGCATCCAATTCTCGCGTTGATTGACCAGCAAAATCCCGCGGTTGAAATTCTGAATCGTTCCCGAGCCGACGCGATTGTTTGTGATCCAGTCGATTCAAAGGGCTTGGCCGAGCATATCGCCACGTTGGCGTTGAATGATCGAAACGTATCGGAAAATGCGTGGTGCGGGGTCGAGGAATACTCCCGGGGGCGGCGTGCGATGGAGTTGGAATCCCTTTTTTGCGAAATGCTCCACGAGAAGTGTTCGGCGCCGGCGTTCCCGCCCAAACCCGCTATTCTGCAAGGCTGAAGTTCCGCGTCGCTTGCATCTAATCTTGTAACTTCTACCTCGATCACGCCACGAATTTCTTCCAATTCTCGGAAGGAAACACTACCATTGGATACAATGCTCCATTGGCCCTTGGGTGCAAAGCGAGATTTTCACGGGAAATGGGTTCGAATTAGATCGCAATGACAGTGAATCCGAGCATCGGGAATCCAGCCACACGAATGGCGCTGGATGAAGGATTGGCGGCAAAACTGCGGGCCATCATCTCGCGGCTGCGGATGTATCTTGCGCTTCAGGGCGCCGCCCGGTTGCTCGCATTTCTTGTGCTCGCGGCGTTCGCTCAGTTTGCGGTGGATTACGGTTCGAGAGGATTGCGAACAAGCATTCGCGCCGCACTTCTTGCGGGAATGGCCGTTACCAGCGCGGTGATCATCTGGCGGCAACTCATTCGCCCGCTGTCGGCGCCGGTAAGCCCGGCCGACATCGCCAATCTGATGGAGCGTCGCTCGCCGCAGCTTACTTCGCTGCTCGTGTCCGCGGTGCGATTCGCACGGGGCGACGTTGGCCCTGCGTCGATCAATTCCGGCCCATTGATGCAGGCCGTCGTCCAACAGGCGAATCGCGAGGTGCAGGGAGCCGATTTCGGCCAGGTCCTCAATTCCCGCGGAGCGAGGCGAAGCGGCGTCATGGTTCTCGGAACTCTGCTCGTCGCGGCCCTTACGCTTTTTCTCGCACCGGAATTCACCACGATCTGGTTCTCGCGAAATGTTTTCCTTCGAGATGTCGAATGGCCACGCCGCACGCACCTCATCGTCGATCTGACCGGCGGTGAATTGGTCGGGGCCCGCGGGGACGATTTGGTCATCCAGGCATCCGCCCAAGGCGATCAGCCACGGGAAGTCGAATTCGCATATACGACGGCGTCCGGCAAGCGCGGCCGAGAAACAATGGCGACGGTGGGCGCCGAAGGTGCATATCATTATCGTTTCACCTTCAAGAATGCCGCCGAGGATTTCGATTTCTACCTCCTAGGCGGGGACGATATCACATCGGTCATGCATGCGCGACTGCTCGAACGACCGCACGTCGATCACAGCGAAATCACCATCGTTTCGCCGAAGTATTCCAAGCTGCCGCCGGCCAAGCTAGGTGATGGCGAGCGGTCGGCACAAGCCCTTCTGGGCAGTCAGGTCACTTTTTCGATCCAGGCCAACAAGCCGCTAAAAAAGGCAACGTTGATGGTCGGTCAAAAGGCGGTCGCGGACGCCGATGTCTCGCAAGCTCGCGCGTGGCTGACGGTTTCTCCGCAGGATTCCCAGACGTATCACTTCGATCTCATTGACGAAGTTGGCCTTGAAGACAAACGGCCAACGCTTTTCTCTATTCGCACACTGCGCGACGAGCCGCCGCGTGCGCGGCTGAAGGTGCCCGGAGTTGGTGAGATGATTACGCCTGAGGCCGAACTCCCGCTCGAAATCGAGTTCAGCGACACGTACGGACTGGCCTCGGTTGGCTTGGTTTTTCAGGTAATCCGAGATGATAGCCGCGAAGGAACAATTGCGCTGACTGATTTTGAATCCGGTCAAACGGTGTACACGCATGAGATGAAATGGAACGTAACTAGCGAAACGCTGACACCGGGCGATCGCCTGACGCTCGCCGGTCGAGCATTGGACTTCGATGATGTGTCGGGCCCCAATGTGGGCCGTTCAGCGGAACTGACCTTTCGCGTCGTCACGCGGGAAGAACTGCTCTCCGAGCTTGCTCGGCGAGAACAGGAAATGCGCCAGGACCTGGAGCACTTGATCGACATCCAGGAGCAGGTTCGTAGCGCATTATTGAGTTTGATTGCCGCCGCCCAAACAGATTCGACATCGACGGAGTTTCTATCCAAAACCGCCAATCTCGAGCGAAAGCAACGCAGCCTGTTCGGCTCGCTGAACGTCATGCGGCAACAGTTGGAGCAGGTGTTTGGCGAATACAAAATCAACCAGTTAGCGACTCAGGCCCTCAATCAGCGACTCGGTGACGGCGTGGTCGAGCCGGTCGGACGGCTGGTCAAACGGGATTTGGTGACCGCCGTCGACCAGCTGAGGTCCTTTTTCCGCACTCCCACGGCGGAAATGGCCGATCGAGCGGATAAAGAACAAGTTGCAGTGTTGTCACAAATGCGATCGATCCTTGCGAACATGGTAGAATTTGAAGGATATCAGGAGGCGGTCAACATGCTCCGCGACATCCTTCGACTCCAAAATGAACTGCGAACCGAAACGCTCAAGTCGGTTCAGGAGCAGGGGAAAGGCCTTTTTGACGATTAGTCAGGTGTGCAAATGCCAATGATCCGAGAGACAGCATCTTGTCGAGCCGCGAAGTCGCACCCCATGCTGCTTCGATTTTCAGTTTGCGCACTCGCGTTGATCGTGACGAATCCGCTCCGCGCTGATGACGAGCATTCATCCGGTGGAAATTCCGACTCGACCCTCCACCCACTTTCGTCCAAAGAGGAAATGATCCGCGACCGCTTTCAGCGATTTCAGGATCGTGTATTCCGGCTTCGCGAACAGATCGCCGAAAAGGAACCGCAGAATGCCGCACGGCTCGGTCGCGCGCTTTCACAGGCCGGCGAGCTTGAACTCACGGCCAAGCTGGATGCACTCATAAAGGCCCTTCGCGATCCGGCGCAGTTGCCGCAGACCGCGGACGCACAAACCAAATGGATGGAAGACGCCGATCGTCTGCTCAACATCCTTCTCGAACAGGACAGCCAGAATAAAGAGCGCCGTGACGAGCTCGACAAGCTCAAGCAATACCAACAGAAGCTCAATGAAATCCTCTCGCAAGAGCAAGGTTTGAGAAATCAATCCGGCGAGACGGTCGAGGCCAAGCGAATGGCCGCCCAACTTGACCAGGCCATCAAACGCGTCGAAGCCCTCATCAAACGCCAGAATCAACTTTCGCAAGCGAATCAATCGCAAAATGCGAAAAGTGAACAAGGTGAGAAACGTGCGAAGGGTGAACAAGGTGAGAAGGGTGGGAACGGGGAAAAGGGCGCAAGAGGCGAGTCGGGTGAGCAGGGCGCGAAAGGCGAGGGGAATCAAGGGAGTGAATTGGGCGAGCAGCAGAAAGACCTTGCCAAGGACACCGAGCGACTGGCCGAAGATTTGAAACAGCTGGGCGAAAAGCCTGAAGCGCCAACCGATGCCGCATCGCAGCCGCAATCGTCACAACTGGACGCCGCGAAAGCGATGACGCAATCCGCGTCGCAATCGGCCCAAAGCGGATCGCAATCAATGTCGCAGGCCGGCGATCAGCTTTCCGAAAAAAAACAGTCCGATGCCGCTCAATCGCAAAAAAACGCTGAAGCATCGCTAGAGGAAACGAAAAAGCAGCTTGAAGAGGCGAAGAACGCTTTGCAGCAGAAACCGTCCGAGGCCGCTTCAGGCAGCGAGCAGCGGTCCGTCGCCCAAAGCACCAAGAGCCTCTCCAATCAAATGCAGCAGGATGCCCAATCGAGTCAGGGTCAGCAGGGCAAACAGGGCGGAAAGCCAGGACAATCCGGCCAAAAATCGCAATCCGCCAAGCAACAGCTCGATCAGGCCGAGAAGTCGATGGACGACGCCGCGGAGTCGCTGGACAAGGATTCGCCGGAGAAGGCCATTCCGCCGCAGGACGACGCCCTCGACAAATTGCAGGAGGCCAAACGCGAACTCGAAGAGCAGATTCAAAAGCTGCGCAAGGAAGAGAAAGACGAAACCTTGCGCGATCTCGAGGCCCGCTTCCGCGACATGCTCTCCAAGCAAAAGCCCATCAATGATGCGACGGCATCACTCAATGACGCCGGTCGGGCGAACTTCAAGCGCGCGGATGAGTTGCAATTGGCGGACATGTCCATGGCTCAGCGCGGCATCGCCGGCCAGGCCCGAACCTGCCTGCACATTCTCGATGAGGAAGGCACGACGGTCGCGTTTCCGCGCGTCGTGAACCAGCTTGCGGAAGACATGGATTCCGTGGCCGAGCGCCTGAAGGGTTTTGATACTGGCGCGATCACGCAAACCATCGAGCAGGAAATCGTCGACACGCTCACGCAGTTGCTCGACGCGGTGAAGAAAATGCAACAGGAAAACTCGGAGCAGGCGAAGTCCGGCGGAAGTCAGGGTGGCGGCGATAAAAATCAGCCACTGCTCCCACCATCTGCGGAGTTGAAGCTACTTAAGGCCAGTCAGGTGCGGATCAACACACGCACGACGACGATTGCGGGAAGTCTGGAATCCGGTAGCGAGCAAAAACCGAACGCGGAAAAAGGACTCAAGGTGCTTGCGACTCGGCAACAGGAATGCATGGATATCGCAAGGCAGATGAAGGACAAGGCAGAGCAACCTTAATAGATTTGAAATTTCAGATTTCAAATTTCAAATCTGCGATCTCAAATTCCGATCGGCAATTGGAATTTGAAGTAATCAAATTCAAAGCTGGCAATCGGCAATCAATGACGAATGATGGGAAAGACGGGAAGTACACGGAGCACGACCATGACAAAATCTGGCTGGTTATTTGTGACGACGGCGGGCATCGCAACAGCGATCGCGGCTCGGGCCGATGGGCCTGCGGATCGTTTCGTCGCGTCAATCGATGCTCGTGCGGATGTTCCCGCCGCTGCCAAGCAGATGATTCACGAAAAGTGGGACAAATGCCAGGATTGCGATCCGGAAGAATTTCTGACGCAGGGCTTGGCCGTCTTCTCCAGGGATTTCCGCGACGGGCTCGATGCCTACGACGCCGACGATAACGCCAAGTGCGTCGAAGCGATGCGAAAGGCCGTGAGCGACGCCGATCCGTTCGTCTCCGTGAATGCCGCTTCTTATGAGATCAAGGCGCTGGTGGCGATGGATCAAACGATCGAGGCGTTGGAGCGAATTGAAAAGCTGCAATCTGACGGTGACTCGCGTCTTGCCGCACATTCATTCTTCGCTCCGGAGATGGCGTTTCTTCGCGGCTTCTGTCTGCTCACCGATCTTCGTTACGACGACGCCGAGAATGCGCTCAAGACCTTCATGGAGAAATTCGGAGATGCGCCAGCGCGGTTGAGTCTCCCCGCGAAGCAAATGCTGCTCGAACTCGAAAATCGCGACCCCGGCAAGCTCAACGACGTGGTCGATCTCATGGGTTATTCGGGCCGCCGATTGAAGAACGCTGACGGCGGCGAAGTCGTGCAGACCCGGCAAAAGAAAATCGTCGATCTCCTCGAAGACATGATCAAGCAGGCCGAAGAGCAGGAAAAGAAATCCCAGTGCGATAAAAGCGGTGGCGCAGGTAGCGGCGGCAGCCAGTCACAAGGCGGCCAATCGCCGAGCAGCCCCATGCAAAAATCAATGCTTCCCGGCGGCGGCGCCAGCGAAGGCGAGCTTCGTGCGG
Organism: Planctomycetota bacterium; assembly: GCA_016200265.1. Classification (GTDB taxonomy): domain Bacteria; phylum Planctomycetota; class Phycisphaerae; order UBA1845; family UBA1845; genus JACQFE01. The sequence goes on from JACQFE010000045.1 coordinate 121,415, forward strand.
TGCGCCGTGCGAACCCTGGAGAGGCATGGGGTGCGGTCGCACCAGGCGAACGTGAGCGTATCCTGCAAGCGATCCGCGAAAGCTTCCCCAGCCGCTACCGCCAGCTCGTCGAGCAATACTACGAAGAGCTGGCCAAGAAGCCGTAGTGGGTCGCGGCTAAATGAATTGCGTACGAAACAGCCGCGGTGCCGCAGTTTGCAGTGTGGTGTCCGGCCTCTGTGCGCTTGCGATTGCATTACTCTGGGCCGTTAGCATCCATTCGCCGATCATAGCCTACAACTCCTGTCGAAAGCCCATGGTCTCACTTATTCCGGGACGCGTATGGGTCCTGGCACCGTGGCACCCGCATGAAAGAGTGCTTGCTGTAACAAACCTCGAAGCGATCGATACATGGAACAGAGACCGTCGCTCCCTGGTACTTATCAAGTTTCCTCTTTACACACGGTCGGGCCCGCCGGCGGACTATGATTACACTTACACCTTGTGCAGTGAAGGACCATACAAATGCGGCACTGCAAAGCGTTTCGTCTCCTTCGCTGGACTCCAGATCGACTATTACCAATGCAAAATCCATCCCGAAATATGGCGACGGATGGACGTTGTCTTGCCGTTGTGGATGCCGCTTGTTATTTTTGCTGCCTTACCCGGCATACGTCTCATCGCATTCGTCACACGCGTGTTTCGCCGCACGCCGCCGGGATCATGCAAGAAATGTCGCTACAATCTCACCGGAAATGTGTCCGGCGTTTGCCCGGAGTGCGGCACGCCGGTGACGTAAAATTCCAATCCAAACACCCCGCTCGACGAATATTTTCATTTCGCCGATCACCCCAGACGTTCTTCCATTGGTGAAAAAAATGATGCCGTTCCCAGTATTGAACCTCGCGCCCTTTCCATCCGCGATGGAGGGACATCTTCCAATAGTAAAAGCACGATTCCGTTCCCCATATTTATCCTCAAGCTTTTCCCATGCGTCCCGGAGGGACGGCATGAAATTAGTCCAGCGTTTTCAATCTTTTCGATCTTCGCCATTCGCTCTTTGCTCTTTTTTCCGCATTTCATTCGCTATTCGCAATTCGTCATTCACTCTGTGCCACATCATGACACTTTAGAAAAAATACTTTGCCAAACGAACCCATTCAAAAGTGACGCTGAAATCGCTCCTTGATCGATCACGTTGGAACGTCATGCGAAAATTCGTCGGTTTCCATGTCCGGACACTTGCCAAACCCTATATTTGCTACCGTGCGTGAAAAGCGCGTTTCACCCCGCAGAGCAGAGGGACTTCAAACAAACGAAGGGCTGGGAAAACATGCGGACTGTTTTTTACAAAGTTTCATTCATTTGTTCGTTGTTCGGCTGTGGAATGTCGACCGCCGGGTGCGGCACGGCGGGTTCGCCGTGCGGCCAATCGATCAGCACGCCGTGCGCGAGCGGTCTGTATTGCAAACTCGACGTGGGAGCGTGCGATGACGCCACCGCGGTTGGCGTTTGCACGCCCAATCCCGATATTTGCTCGCAAATATACGCGCCGGTGTGCGGATGCGACGACAAGACGTATTTCAGCGACTGCGGTGCGGCCGCCGCCGGCGTCAATGTCCAGCATGACGGCGCGTGCGTCGGCGGCTTGAACACGCGATGCGGCCCGCCCGATGGCGCGACTTGCTCCGACGGTCTATTCTGCGATTTCAACGATGGACAGTGCGGCACGAGCGATCAATCAGGTCAGTGCGTCGCAATCCCCGCGAATTGCGACAACGTGGCCTCAAGCCCCGTCTGCGGCTGCGACAATGTGAACTATGACAATCCATGCGCCGCACAATTGGCCGGCACCAGCGTCAAGAGCGACGGCGCATGTCCGACCGGCGGCGGACTGAATGTGCGCTGCGGCGGCGCGGACGCGCTGACATGCACTAATGGATTTTTCTGTAACTTTGTTATTGGAAGCTGTGGAACCGGTACTGATGGCACTGATGTTGGCCAATGCCAGCAAATCCCGGAGGTCTGCACCGCGGACGTAAGTCCGGTCTGCGGCTGCGACGGCGTGACAGTATCATGGTCCCTGGTGCCTGCCCGTAATACTCGCTCCGAAGGAGCGAAGGATTGTGGCCACGGGTGAAGCGAAGCGAAACCCGTGGAATGGTGAGAGAACTCCTCTTGATTTCCCCCCTCTCCCCTTTGGGGAGAGGGGGGCGAGAGCCGTCTGATTCGACTATCAGCCCGCCAGCGCCAACAATCTCGAAATGCCTTCACCTGAAAGTACCGTCGTCTTGCGATGCGCTTTTTGCGGCGCGGAGATTGCCGACCTGCGTGCGGAGCGTTGCGCGTCATGTACCCGCCCCATTTGCGCCACGCTTAAGAGGCTCGGCGTCGATTTTGACTCGCTTGCTGTCTACACGGATTTGGCATGCACGCACTGCGACTACAACTTGCGGACCATGCACATCGAATCAAAGTGCCCAGAATGTGGCACGCCCATTGCAAACTCACTCACATACAATGATCTTGCTTACGCGGACCAGGAATGGCTTCGACGAGTACGGCTTGGTATTCGTTGCATCTTGTACTCCCTATTCGTGATTGGACCTGCAATCGTGATTCTGCCAACATTGGGCCCAGTGCGCGGCGGGTATTCTAATCGTACAAGTGATTGGACTCGCTTCATTGAACAATTCGTGCAATCCTTGTTCGCAATGCTTCCACTATTGCTCGGCATAGGGTTTCCCCTGGTTACGTCCGTCGAACCGAATTCAAATCCGAAGTTTCTTGCTCGTCTATGTCGAACCGTTGGTGTGATCACATGCGTACTAACAATTCACATTGTGTTTTGGCTAATGCCAAGCGGAACGCCTCTGGCAACTTCAATCGCAGATGGAGTTCTTACCGCGTATTTTCTTGCTGTCCCAGTCGGACTCATAGCTTCGCTTCTGTCATTGCACGCAATCGCAATTCGCGTGCAACGTCCTGATTTTCAGCATTTTATGACCGCGACAATTGTGTCCATCCTCTTGTTCCTCACCTTTGTCGTGATTGAAATGATGACCTGGTCCTCCGGAGTAGTTCCGCCCTTCATTATCATCACCGGAATAATTTGCTATTTCTTAATATTGATTGCGTTCGGATCTTGGATGAATGTTATTCGCCCAAGGAAATTCATTTCATCCACCCTTCGCCACCGACATCGGCGAGACGATGGTGAATGAATGAGTGGCCTCGCCGGTGCGGTTGGAGAGTTTGTCTTCGATGGAGACTTTGAGCACGTAGTCGCCGGCGGGAAGCGTCGGCGGCAGCGTGATGCGCTGGGCGATAAAAAAGTCCTTGCGCTTCTGGTGGCAGGTGTCGAGGATTTCCGGCTCCTGACGCTGACACATCGACTTGCCTTCCGGCGTAAGCACTTCGATTCGCGTCGCCAGCCTGGTTTGAAATTGACCATCGCCGGTGCGATCGGCCCTCAGGTTGTCCACCTCGCAGTACACGATCGTTTGCGTCGAACGCCCGGACAAAAAATCTTCCTTGGCCATTTCGTCGTACGCGCCGAACGTCGTCACCTTGCGGCACAATGTGACCGAACGAATGTTCGGATCGCTTCGCTGCGTCAGCGTGTCGCGGAGCTTGTCGACGCCTGCGACGGCGTCGTCAGCATTCATGTTTGGATTGCGAGCCAGATTGCGAACCGCCTTGGCCGCATCGACGAAAGTCGAAAGCACTCCGTCGCTGCTCGCTACATTATCGCCGGATTTCGTTGCCGACGCACCCGCATCGCGATCGGCCGCAAGCTGCGCAAGTTGGAGCCGCCACTGCGAATCGGTATCTTTTTTCTTCTCCGCCTGCGTGGAAAGCTCCTTGAGCAAGCGATCCCAAAGCGAATCTTCAGCGGAGCGCGTGTCGATGGCGTTGTTCGCGGAACCTGGCTTATCTGCTTGTGCATTTGTGGATTCTGCGACGGTTGGATCTGTCCATTTCACCGCGACTTTCTGCAAGGCCGGAATGGCCTGCTGCGGTTTCGTCGGCGTCCCCCCCACCACCACCTGTGCATTGGCGACAGCCTGATCGGACGGTGGAGCCTGGCGCGGCTTGGCCGATTGCGATGCACCCGTAGACGCCTCCGGCGTTTTATCCATCGTGTCGAGAAACTCGCGAAGGGATTGCGGCGGAGGGGCCTGCGACTTCGCGGGGTCGGGCTGAGCGTATTGCTGCGTTCGCGAGAGGAAATCTTCGACCTCGGTGAGATTTTCCTGCTTTTGCTCCTCGGCCTTCTTAGCTGCGGGTGACAACGCTTTGTCATCTCCCTTTTTCACGCCTCCGAGCGGAAGCGTCGCACAGCCGCACACAGCGACCGTTCCTGCCAAAAAAAGCCCCATCGTCTTCCGTCGCTGGTGTTTCGACGTTTCGACTTTTCGATGTTTCGATGTTTCCAAGCCGTCCATGGCTTCCTCGCTTTATCGCCCTCATCGGGCGCTGGTGGCAGGTTCTCGACCGGCGCTCCGCGCCGACGCATGCTTCACAATAAATTTCTCAATGGCCACATCGACAGTTGAATTTCCCGTTTTCACGGCCAAATCCGCGGCCAACAGGTCTCGCTGCTGTTCCCGCAATTCCGCCTGCGTGGTTCGCTCGAGTCGCCGCCGAAGTACCGCCGGATCCGTGAACATTTTTCGTGCCAGAGCGGCCGCATCAACGCCGCGATCAAAATCCTGCTTCGCGTCGAGCAGTCGTCGCACGCTCCAGGCCAATCCGGCGATCGCCCGGCCCGGCGCGGCCCGATCCGTCGCCCACACCTGCTCCCACAACTTGATTGCCTGCGCCACGTCGCCGTTTGCCATCGCGTCCGTAACCGCAAACACTTTCTCTTCACGCAGCTCGCCGGTCACTTCGTTGATGTCGTCCCGCGTAATCTCATTTCGCGCACCGACGAACGCGGCCAGCTTTGCAAGTTCGGAATCGATCCAGCCCGGCGAATCGCCCAGATGTTCGCGGAGTCGCTGAGCGGCCGGCTCCGCAATTTGCTTTCCGTAAGGCGCTTTCGCTCGCCGAACGATCCAGGCGATCAGTGCCCTACCCTCCGGCGCTTCACAGGCAACAATCCCGCCTCGCTCGGCGATCAGCTTGTATAGCCGAGTGTTTCGAGGCATTGAATCGCAAAGCAGCAAAAGTGTTCCTGTTGGCGCAGGCGTCGCGCAATATTTTTCCAGCGCCGGACGATTCGTCGAAATAAAGTCATCGGCGTCCTGCACAACCACGATCCGCCGATCACCCAAGAGCGACGGCGTTCGAACTTCGTCGAGCACCTGCGCCAACGAGGCACTGTCGCCTTCCACATACGTCGGGCCAAACCCATCCTGCCCGTCGCCAATCGATCGCAGCAATTCGGCCAATGCGTCATGTCGAAGAAATCGATCGTTTCCCACGATCGCGTAGACTCCGACGCCGGATCGTTTCGCTGGTTCGCCTCGTGCATTCACGATGAGGCTATTCTAGCTGCCAAAATCCCTCCTTGAAAACTCCGCCTCCGTTCGATTTCGAAATCCTAATCTTCGTAACGATCGTTCATTTTGAGGAGGCTATTTTCGCACGAGCAGGTCCAATTGAACCAGGCTCGGCCGCACGTCTTGTCGTTTCGTAGGTTCGTGAAGTTTCCGCCATCAATGCCAATCGCTTCCGGGCATCGGCAACGATTGGAGCATCGGGATTGATTTGTGCCGCTCGTGAATAGCATTCTCGCGCATACACTTCATCGCCTTGATAGACCGCGACATCACCCAGATGCAACCACACTTCCGCATCATTGGCGTTGTATTTCAAGATCGCGCGAAGTCTTTCTGCGGCCGCGGCATAATCGCTACGTTGTTTGTAGACCAGGGCCGTGCCGAGAAGAGCGGATCGTAGAGTCGGACGTTGTTTCAACGCGATGTCGAATGCATCCATTGCCCGTTGCGGATCACCCATGCGGTGAAGCATCATTCCCATTTCAGCGAACGCATCCGTCATCATGGGGTCAAGCCGCACAACCTCGCGCAAACGTGACATGCTCTCCGAGTAATCACCACGGTCACGAAATGCGATGGCTTCTTCGAACAACCGCGCCACATGTTCCTGAGCTCGCTTCGAGCCGGGAAGCATCGCGCTTGATGCAGATACCGTGGGGCCTGGCACCAAGTTTGCGGTTGATGCCGACGTTACGGAATTCAACGCAGGAATTTCCAGGGTCTCGGATTCGCTGGAAGCGCAGTTCCCGCCCCGATCGGTGGCGCTGACGCGGACTCCGATGTTGCCCTTCACGTCATCGGGAATCCGCCAATCGTATCGACCGGTGTTGGCCACCGGATCCAAAGTGATGGGCTGCCATGATTTGTCCGGCAATCGCTGATAAGAAAGCGTGATCGGTCGGGTTCCAAATTGGGAGTCGACTGACGTCCAGTGAATTTCAAGAATGCGCTGACCATTTGAGGTAACAAATTTCAGCGGATGGAGTTGAACCATTGGCGGCGTATAGTCGACGAATACGCTTTGTTGCGGCATAGTGCCGGGCTTGGGTGGCGGGCTCGATGCTCCTGTTGAGTTCGTCAGAATGACAAAAAATCCGTAGCAGCCTTCCACCGGCGCAACAAACGTGAATGGCGATTGCCGATCCTCGTCAATGCCGAATTCCTGCCAGGTCTTCCCGTCATCATGGGTGAACCAAAGCTCGACCGAATCCAGAGGAAGGGCTTCGGCGTTCACATGGTATTCAATATCGAACGTCTTGGTTCGAATCGATGGAACATCGTTGCCGGGTTCCGCGGAAGAAGCCCGCGCTGCGGCCATCTGCACGAGGATGCAGACGGTGACGCTCCCGATCATTCGCCAGTTGATTGAACGTGATTGCTTTTTCGTGTGAGGCATTCTCCATCAGCCTCCGATTGGGGCATGTACCCAAAAAAGGGCCAGATACTCGCGCATCCATGCGCGGTTTCCATCGTATCGGTTGGTGCGGACCAAATGCTATATAGTTTGATCCACCAAAGGTCTGATTTGAAATTTCAGTAAAGTTCCAAGACGAGGTCGAATAACCTCCCAGAGTTACCATAACTATATTTAAGAGAATGGATTATGAATCAGTCAAGCAAGAATTCATCAAAGTTTTGATTCTCTCTGGGTGCGATAAAACCGTAGTTTTCGTTGGAATAGAGCCGATGATCGCTTGCAGAAACTCAGTTGGGGCGCGTAGACTTTGATGGCATGATGTCGCCCAATACGGGATCGGCAACCCCGAATTTGGCCAAGGGAGCCTAAGAATGCAGGAATATGAAAAACTGAAGGAACTGGTCGAGGCCGCAGCCGACGACGTTGCGAAGGCTTCGGGCGGGAATAAGGCGGCGGGAACGCGCGTGCGCAAGTCCATGCAGGAAATCAAGGAAGCGGCCCAGCTCGTGCGGAAAAAGATCCTCGAAGTTCGCGCTACGCAGCCGCAATAACTCATGCCGCGTCCGGTCTGGTTTACTCCCCAAGCCGACCGAGTTCCGAATTCATGCTACGATCTTGATTTTCCGGCACCGCCGGATCAGGTTTCCTCTTGCGCCCGATGGAATTGAGCAATGCCACCACCGTTGCTACTCGATCTCAACGACGTTGATTTGAAAAAGACGATTCTGGACAAGAGCGCGATTTATGAACGATTGCCACACGGATACGAATTCCAGATCCTCGATGGGGTGAATTACGTCGACTTGGAACGCCGCAGGATCGTCGCATTTGTGGAGGTTCGGAACGATGCGTGGTGGGCGCGCGGCCATCTCCCCGGGCGTCCATTGCTTCCCGGAGTGCTGATGCTGGAGATGGCGGCGCAAGCATCGGCCGTCCTCGCGCATTTGGTGGGAATTACCGCGTTCTTCGGCTACGGCGGGGTTGACGACTGCAAATTCCGCGAGGCCGTCGTACCGCCGGTTCGACTCCACATCCTGTGCGAAGGCATGGACTACCGCCCGCGCCGAATCATCGCCAACACGCAAGGTGTCATTGATGGCAGGCTCGCTTTCGAGGCCCGCGTTACCGGATTACAACTAACGCTATAAAGTGGGTTTCAGAACGCATGAATCCAGCAGACAATCTCGCGGCATTTTACGTTTAGAATGTTCACGCAGCTTCGCCTACCCGATTACGATCGCGCGTCAAGACCACTGGATTTCTGTTAGAAGCGGTGGCGAGTCGCTTGCGCCACTTTATCGAGCGCCTCGCAGTAGGCGGCCGTTCGCAACGGCAGCTTCGCGTGCCCGCTGGTGCTGCGCTCATAGACGCGCTTCCACGCCTGCAACATTCGTAATTGAAGTTCTTCGTTGACTTTCTCCAGGCTCCAGTGGAACTGTTGCAGATTCTGCACCCATTCGAAATAGGAAACCGTGACTCCGCCTGCATTGGCGAGAATATCGGGGATAATGTGAATGCCGCGTTGATTCAGCTTTTCTTCCGCGCGGGGTGTAACAGGGGAATTCGCGGCTTCGACGATCAGCTTCGCTTTCACGTTGTCCGCGTTGTCTCGGTCAATTGAACCTCCGAGGGCCGCGGGAATGAGCACATCGACATCCAGTGCGAGCAACTGCTCATTGTCGATGCTCTGCGTGCCGTGCATGGCGACGACGGAACCAGTTTTCTTGATGTGCTCGAATACTTTTTCGATGTCCAGACCTTCAGGACGGAAGATGCCGCCAAACACATCCGAGACGGCCACGACTTTCGCGCCCAATTCCGCAATAAGTTTTGCGGTCCACGAACCAACGTTGCCAAAGCCCTGGATCGCGACTTTCGCTCCGCGCAGGTTCATGCCATAAGCCTTACACGCTTCCGCGGTGATCATGGTGACTCCGCGACCGGTGGCTTCTTCGCGCCCAAGTGAGCCGCCGAGCGCAACGGGCTTGCCGGTCACGATCGCCGGTGTGTATCCATGCTTCTTGCCGTATTCATCCATGATCCAGGCCATCACCTGTGGATTCGTTCCTGCGTCCGGCGCCACGATGTCGCGATAGACGCCGAGGGCCATATCAATCTTCTGCGTAAAACCGCGGGTCAGGCTTTGCAGTTCATGCCGGCTTAGTTTGCCAGGGTCACAAGAGACGCCCCCCTTGGCGCCGCCGAATGGAAGATCGACAAGGGCCGTCTTCCAGGTCATCAATCCAGCGAGCGAGCGGACTTCGCCGAGGTCCACCTCGGGGTGGTAGCGAATGCCGCCCTTGTACGGCCCGCGGACGCCGTTGTGCTGCACGCGATAGCCGTGGAACAATTCAAGTCGTCCGTCGTCCATCCGCACCGGAATCTGCACCACCAGCTCGCGATACGGCGTTCGAAGAAGAAGCTGGATTTCTTTTTCCAGCTTCATGTGATCCGCCGCAGCCTGAAACTGCTCGTCGGTAATACGATTGAAATCCAGGTGCGCGGAGCGCTCATCCTGCTCATGGACAGGCTTTGAAACTAGCGCTTTTTTGGGAGGCGTTGCAACGGCGGTCATGTTTGTAATCCTCTCAAATGGACATTGAATGGCAGTAATGGATTCGCCGACGTTGTATCGGATGCCCCCAAGCCCGGATTAACGGCCGATATCATGTGCGTGTATGGCCCAAATCTCTTGTATGAAGCGTCATTTCCGGCTACATTAGCGGGCTAGGGTTGGGGAATAACCGACAGAATGAAATGGTATGTCCCTCCAAATTTGTCATGGGTTGGTCAACCATTCGTCCGGGAGGAAATCGAATTCATGTTTGTACGTCGAAATACTATTGCCGCCGGGGCAACCATTCTGAGTCTCATTTTGTCTATGCGGACTCAGGCAGCGCCCGCGGTTTCCTCCGATGGCGTGTGGCGCGATGACGATCGGGCTCTTGCAGTGTCTTCAGTTGGCAAGGAAATCTGGATTCAGCCGGATCAATTCCGAGCAGTCGTCCTGAATCGCGACAATCTCCAGGCATTGTTGAACACGGCGCCCCTTGAATTTTCACAGCGCCCTGCGGCGATTTTTCAGTTGCCAAAACCTGACGGCGGGTTCTCACAATTCAAGATTCAAGAATCACCGATCATGGAGCCGGGACTAGCGGCCAAGTTCCCGGAAATCCACACCTTCATCGGACAGGGAATTGACGATCCAGCGGCGTCGCTACGCATGGACTGGACCCCGCTCGGCTTCCATGCCCAGGTGTTAGTGCCGAACGATGGCACGTATTACATCGATCCGCGTTTTCGCGGCGACACGGAAAGCTACTCCAGTTATTTCAAGCGAGACTATCGAATCGGCGCAAAGGTCGTCTGCGACACGGTGCCCGGCCCCACGCCCTGGCTCGATCAGGCACGACAAACCAACGCGCTTCTGACCACGGGTGATACGCTTCGAACGTATCGCCTCGCCGTGGGCGCGACCGGCGAATTCACGGCGTTTTACGGCGGCACCGTCCCCGGAGCGATGGCCGGAATCGTGACGATCGTGAATCGTGTGACCGGCGTTTATGAAAACGACGTCGCCATTCGACTCGTATTGGTCGCTAACAACGACTTAATTGTCTACACGAACGCGGCGACTGATCCGTATTCCAACAATGACGGCGCCACGATGCTCACCCAAAATCAAAGTGTCTGCAGCACGGTCATCGGCAACGCGAATTACGACATCGGGCACGCTTTCAGTACGGGCGGGGGCGGCATTGCGCGACTCGGCGCGGTTTGCGTGAACAGCATCAAGGCTCAAGGAGTGACCGGCTCGTCCGCTCCGACCGGCGATGCCTATTCAATTGATTACGTCGCCCACGAAATGGGTCACGAATTCGGCGGCAATCACCCCTTTAACAGTTCGACGAGCAACTGCGGAGGCGGCAATCGAAATGGCTCGACTGCATATGAACCCGGCAGCGGATCAACCATTATGGCCTATGCCGGCATCTGCGGCGCGGACGACCTCCAGCCGCACAGCGACCCGTACTTTCATACGGTCAGTTTTGATGAGATACGTTCCTACGTCACGGTGGGATCGGGACGGACTTGTCCGGTTGCCACTTCGACCGGAAATTCAGATCCGACCGTAAGTGCCGGCGGAGACTATAGCATTCCGAAGAGCACGCCGTTTATTTTGACCGCAACCGGCAGCGATCCGGACGGCGACGCGGTCACGTATTGCTGGGAACAGCGCGATTTGGGTCCCTCCACGACGCTGGCGGCCTCGGATAATGGCACAAGCCCGATCATCCGCTCGTTCAATCCTACGACGGATCCGTCGCGGATGATCCCTCGTCTGTCGAATCTCCTGAACAATACGTTTGCCGTCGGCGAGAAATTGCCCAGCGTGAATCGGACCATGGATTTTCGCGTAATGATTCGCGACAACCACGCGGGCGGTGGCGGCGTCTCATTCGATAACATGGTAGCGAACGTCGTGGCGGCGGCAGGACCGTTTGTCGTCACCTTTCCAAATTCCGCAATGACGCTTTACGGCCCGCAAACGGTCACGTGGAACGTGGCCGGCACGGACCTGGCGCCAATCAGCACAAGCAATGTGAACATTCTCCTTTCGACGGACGGCGGCAATACGTGGCCGATCACTCTTGCCGCGAATACGCCGAACGACGGGAGTGAACTCGTGATTCTTCCCGATACGCCAACCACCACGGCTCGCATCAAGGTAGAAGCGGTGGGAAACATTTTCTTTGATATATCCAACGCGGATTTTACGATTGCGGCATGTCCTGCCGCATCCGCCGCGCAGGCTGAGGCGTCACCCGTACTCAAGAATCGCTACATCGCTCTTGTTCCCCAGAACACAGGCGTACCGACTTCGCTCCAAGTTGTGCTTGCCAATCTGCCGCCGCCGTTTGATTCCCATAATGGTGAAGTGCGCTGGGTCGGACCGCCGCAATCGTACACGGACGAAGCCCACGGCAATTCGTTCTGGGCCGCAACTCTGCAGTGCCAGCCGTATATGCAGGATTGGGGCAGCATTGGCACGCTGTACGTCTATGGACGTGAAATTATTCCTGACGCAACTTATCAAGTGTCCGCCGCGATTTGTGACGTGAACAATCCGGGGCATTTTTCCTCACCTCTCTCGATTGGTACGTCGATTTGGGGTGACGTAGTCGCTCCATTTGGTGGGGCCCAGCCGGATATTTCCGACATTGCGGCCGTGGTGGATGCTTTTCGTGATCTCCCAACCGCGGTGGTCAAACCACGCGCCGAGCTGAATGGCGATTCCGTGAACCCTGGAACGCCGGTGAATATTTCAGAGGTCGCCAACGCCGTCAATGCGTTTCGGGGGCTGCCCTATTCATTTGCCGGCCCTGGAACCTGTCCGTAAATTCTCAGGCTGTTCAATCTTGCATTTCATGGCAAGGCAGCGCACCAATAGAAGCCTCGCGCACGGCGGCCTTCGTTCACAATTTGACTTCGCGGGATCGCGCAATTTGAATTCGTTGCGACGGCGTGAGTGATGGGATATTATTTCGCCTGTAGCGGATTGAATTCATTGATGGAGACGGCGAATGATTCAAAGAACCAAAATCATTTTTCTCACGAGGAAGCGTCTATTGGAATCCGTCGTTGCCGTAGGGATGCTTTTGCTCCCCGGTTGCCGCGACAAAGCGGAAGGCCCGGCGGTGTTTCCGCTCGAGGGAAAAGTGGAGAAAGTGGAGCTTAATTCACCGGATAATTCCGGGAAGATCACGGTCAGCTATTACAATGAAAAGCAGCGACAGGAAGTCTCTGGAACGGCGCTCCTCACCCACGATACTGAGGTCATGATCAATGGCGCCGTCGGCACTCTGCGTGACATTCGTCAAGGGGAAAAAATTCGCGGCGAGGTTCGAATCGACAAAAAAGGCGGAGAAAGAATCCAGACGGTGTTGAAAATCCGAATCGACCGCCCGAAGACGGAACCCAACTCCGGCGGATGAGGTCAAGAGTCGTCACCTTCTTGATTGGCGTGGTTGAAAGACTCTAGTTTGGTTGCAATGCCCATGATCACTACATTTCTGGCATACGATCACCAGGCGGAAGAAGCCGCCAGGCTATACGTCTCCATTTTCAGGAATTCGAAAATCAATGGAATAACCCGCTATGGCGATGGCGCCCCCATGCCCAAAGGAACCGTGATGACCGTCGCGTTTGAGCTCGATGGCCGGGAGTTTATCGCTCTCAATGGCGGTCCTTATTTTGGGAAGTTCAGCGAATCGGTTTCGCTCTCCGTGGATTGCACGACACAAGCAGAGATCGACGAATTTTCAGCCCGGCTCTCTGAAGGTGGCGAGCAAGGTCCATGCGGGTGGCTCAAGGACAGGTTCGGCGTGTCATGGCAAGTCAATCCGGGAATCCTGGGAAAAATGCTGGCTGATCCTGATCCCGTCAAGTCCAAACGTGTATTCTCAGCGATGATTCAGATGAAAACAATCAGCATCGAAGGGCTGCAACGAGCATACGAAGGTCGATGAGAAAACTTCTCGACACGGGTTTTCCGGATTGCGCTTGACAAGCAACCATTAGGTTGCATATTATACCGTTCCTGATGGAGACGAAATGGACAAGGTGTTTAAGGCATTGGCCGACTCCAGCCGCAGAAAGCTGCTTGATCGCTTGCGGATTCGTAACGGCCAGATGCTTGGCGAATTGTGCGAAGGGCTCAGCATGACGCGACAGGCCGTCACCAAACACCTTCATATTCTGCAACGCGCCAACCTTGTCGCAACGCGGTGGCGCGGGCGCGAAAAGCTCCATTACTTAAATCCCCTGCCGATTCATGAGATCGCGGAACGATGGATCAAGAAATTCGAGCACGGGCGTCTGCAAGTGCTTGCGGACCTGAAGAAAAACCTGGAAGGAGATACCGATGGCTGATTCACGATTTGTCTATGTGACGTACATTCGCACGACGCCGCAGAAGCTTTGGAATGCCCTGATAGACCCGACCTTCACCCGTCAATATTGGTGTGGCACGCATCAGGAATCTGAATGGAAATCGGGTGCCGAATGGAAAATCATGATTCCCGACGGGCGCGTGGCCGATAGCGGCAAGGTGCTCGAAATCGAGCCCGAGCGGCGTCTCGTGCTATCCTGGCGCAACGAGAAAAAGCCCGATCTTCGGGCCGAAGGCTACTCGCGCGCGACGTTTGAACTCGAACAACAAGGCGACTCCGTCAAGCTCACCGTCATTCACGAGATGGACAAGGCCGGCTCGAAGTTCATCGACGCCGTCTCGAACGGCTGGCCGCTTATTCTCTCGAGCCTGAAGAGCCTTCTCGAAACCGGCGAGTCACTTGTGGAAACTCGCGAGTGGCCAAAGGGGATGTAATCGAGCGCCATTCGGTGCCGAGAGGACTTGGTGCACCGGCAACGCCAGGCCATCGGGTGGCGCGTGGCCAGGTGCAGCGCCGCCATGATTGGCAATGCCATCCAAGCACCGACAATTGAGCTTGATTTAAGGTACGAATCACATCGTACCGACGGCGAATCGGACCGCGAGCAGCAAAACGGCGGCGGCGGCGCTTCCCATCGCACAGCCGATCCAAAAGCCAGGATGTTTCGAACGTTTTACAGGAGTCTTTGGTCGAACCAATGCCATGTGTTCATTGGTAACCGAACGTCTGTGCGGCACGCGAATCGGCGTAATCTCTTTGTCAAGTCGTTCGACCGTACGTTTTTTGGCCGCGGAACTTCTTTCGTTCTCGATCCGGTTCGACGTGTGCGACTCTTGATGATCCAGAGCCGACCAGTTTGTATCCATCACAAGCGCCGGATGACACAGCGTCTCCGCGCAGCTGTCGGACGCCGGTGGAGTCGTTGAGTCGATTTCAACGAGCCGCACAACATCATCCACTTCCGCCTGAGCGATGTGCGGGTGAATTTTGAGGCTCGCAACCGCATCGGCCTCGACGGCTGGACTTTTCGGTTCAGGCGTTTCATTCTCAATCGCTTCAAACTCAAAGACGGCCGGCAGGAATTCACTCTTCGAGCGAATCGGAATCGGTTTCCGCGGCCGAACTTCGTGTTCCTCGGGTTCGAGATATTCATCAATCCATTGCTGCGTGTACATTCGCGATGCCCTTCCACGTTCGCGAATTCTCCGTGCCTTCCCCTGCAATCCGCCATGCATTGTTGCCGCTGGCATTTCCAATCTCCCGAGAATTAGAACGCCGAGCCATCACGCCCGGCCTTCATTCAAGATCAACCAGTTTGCTATCGTCGCGTCGTCATTTCTTTGATTACCGAAAAACGTCCGCGGCGACGGCGCAACTTTCGCCTTCAATTGATTCACGACTCTCATTGGAATCTCTTCCGGAGAACCGCTACCATCCGGTTCAGCTGAAGGCCAGGAACTTGGGAATGATAGACAAATTACCAATCAAATTCGCAAGATTTTCAACGCTGAAAAATCAGGCTGACTTTGGCTGTTGTTGCCTCATCGTCTGCACTTTGACATGCAACGTATTCGCTGAGCCGCCGGCTTTCACGCCAAATCTTGACAAGGAGAATCTCAAAATGACCAGTCAAGTTTCGACGCACACGAATCGGCTCGCTCACGCGACCAGTCCATACCTTCTTCAACACGCGCACAACCCCGTGGATTGGTTCGAGTGGGGCCAAGAGGCGCTCAACAGGGCTCGCACGGAGGACAAGCCGATTTTCCTGAGCATCGGTTATGCGGCATGTCACTGGTGCCACGTCATGGAGCACGAAAGCTTTGAAAAGGATGATGTCGCGGCGGTACTCAACAAAGATTTCGTGAGCATCAAAGTGGATCGTGAAGAACGGCCCGACATTGACGAATTGTACATGGCCTATACGCAGGCGTTGACCGGCGGCGGCGGCTGGCCCATGAGCGTGTTCCTGACGCCGGAAGGCGTTCCATTTCATGCCGGTACATATTTTCCAAAAGAAAATTTCATGCACTTGCTGGCCGGGATCGCGGAAATGTGGCACGGCGATCGCGAGAAAATTCTTCGTGGCTCGCAAAACGCGAAGAGCTTTTTCGAGCAATGGTCCGGCGGACCTAAACCTGACGAGGGCGTGATTTCACTGGAAACCATTAACAAGAGCGCGACGGTGCTGACGCGGCATTTCGATCACTCGCTCGGCGGAATGAGCGGTGGCTCGAACAAATTTCCGCCCAGCATGGACATGGAACTCATGCTTCGCGTGCATCGGCGCACGAAAAATGTGGATTTGCTCGATGCCGTCAACGTGACGCTCGAACACATGGCTCGCGGCGGAATTTACGATCACATCGGCGGCGGCATCTGTCGCTACAGCACCGATCCGCAGTGGCTCGTGCCGCATTTTGAAAAAATGCTCTACGACCAGGCCCTGGTCAGTAGTATTTATCTCGATGCCCACCAAGCCACAAAGAACCGCGAGTATGCGAAAGTCGCGGCCGACATTCTCGACTACGTTCTGACCGATCTGCGTTCGCCTGACGGCGCGTTTTATTCGAGCCGTGACGCCGATAGCGATGGACTGGAAGGCAAGTTCTACATCTGGACCGTCGCGGAAATCAAGGAAATTCTCGGCAAAGCGGATGGAGAACTCTGCTGCAAGTATTTCGATGTGACGGCCACGGGCAATTGGTTCGAACGGCTGGGTCATGCTCCGTCTGGCCCGAAGAATATCCTGCACATCAGCAAACCACCGGATGTTTTCGCAAAGTTGAACGGCCTGACAACGGAGGCGCTTGAGGCGAAGCTGGCGATTTGGCGAGAAAAGCTCCGCGCCATCCGTGCGAAACGCACGCCTCCGGGACTCGACGATAAGATTCTCACCGACTGGAACGGCTTGATGATCGCAAGTCTGGCCAAAGGCTCGCGAGTGCTGCACGAACCTAAATATGCTGAAGCAGCGGGCAATGCTGCGCAATTCATTTTGCGAGAAATGCGGCGTGACGAACGCCTACTTCGCACCTATCGAAATGGTCAAGCTCGATTGCCCGGAACGCTGAGTGACTATGCGTTTCTCGTTGACGGGCTCATCAATCTTTACGAGGCGACCTTTGATCAGAAATGGCTCGATGAGGCCTTGTCACTGACCGAAGTCACCAACCAATTTTTCTTCGACGAAAAAGGAGGAGCGTACTTCTACACCGCATCCGACTCCGAAAAACTCCTTGCGCGATCGAAACAACCACAGGATGGCGCAATCCCTTCGGCCAATTCAGTGCAGGCGATGAACCTCCTGCGACTGGCGATCTTTTTTGATCGCAAGGACTTGCGCATCAAGGCCGAATCGATTTTTCGGGCGTTCGCGCCGCTGGTGGACGACTCACCGCATGCATTCGAGCGGCTTTGCTCCGCGGCTGACTTCTACCACGACAAGGTGAAGGAAATTGCCATCATCGGCGACCCTGCTGCATCCGACACAGACGCCCTTCTTCGCACCGTATACGAGCGCTTTTTACCCAACAAGGCTCTCGTCGGGGCGCCCGACAAGTCAGATGACACGCGCCTGCCACTCCTCCGTGGCAAAAGTCGCCGCCAAGGCCTATCAACGGCCTACGTTTGCGAAAACTATCACTGCCAGGCCCCTGTCACTACACCTGAAGAATTTCGCTCCGCTCTCGGAAATTGAGCCAATCGATTTCTCCGAGGCCCGATAAAATGACGGCAACGCTGTAATTGCCGCCAATCGGCAATTTTTGCCTCCCATTCGCAACCAAAGACAATCACAAATCAAGCCGATCGAAAAAGTTCCTGTCAAGATAGCCATCCCATCTTTCCGAAATTCTCCATATTGCACAATTTAACAATCTATTAACCGCATTCAGGGATCATGTAAGGGTGATGTGCCCGGGTCGCGTGTGAATCTGTGGCACGAAATCGCAAAGGAGCGAGAAGAATGAACAAAGTCTTGAAGATGAGCCAGCGGCGGGCGGATTCCCCAAAACCCAAACTCGACGAAACCCCGAACATCAAGTTGGGTGGCAAGTCGGCTTCGGGGACACCGATCAAGCCGGGAAATATCGATGGCCTCTGGAAGCAATACTTGAAATCCCGCTCCATCACTCTTCGCAACAAGATTGTTGTTCACTACGCCCCGCTCGTCCAAACTCACGCCGCTCGACTTTCCCGAAAACTTCCGGCGCAGGTTTCGTTTGATGAAATTTGCAGCGCGGCCTTTGACGGCCTGATTGAAGCCGTCGAAGCTTACGACCCCGAACGCAAGGCGAAATTTGAGACCTTTTGCCAGCAGCGTGTCGCAGGCGCAGTGATGGACTGGCTGCGAAGCCTTGATCCACAAAGCCGCACCGTCCGCACGTTTGAGAAAAAACGCATGTTGGTTCGCGAAGCATTGGGCAGCGAAGCCGATTTTTCACCAAGCCAGATTGATGTTGCAAGGCGTCTTGACATGTCAGTAGAACGATATGATTACCTCTCTCGCCTGTCCCAGCTCGGCAAGGAGGTTCATTTCAGCGCGATGGAGCCGGCCCATGAGCGTCGCACCCAAGGCGGCTCACATCCATGGGACCTGCGCGATTCGCGCACGGAAGATCCCGCGATTCACGTTTCGCGACAGATTCTCACCGAATACCTTACCAGCGGACTGGCTCGCGAAGAGCGACTCGTGTTGATGCTTTACTACTTCGAGGAAATGACGATGGCCGAAATCGGAAGCGTCCTTAATCTCTCTGAATCGCGCGTCAGCCAGATTCACAAGGAAATTCTGCAGCGCCTTCGTGGCCGGTACAACAATATGCTCACCGAAGAACTGGTTGCGTAGAGCCGTGCCAGCACGACGAATCGTTGCGGGCGAATTCGGCAAATCTCATGCGGGAGGCGGGCCCTGGCTATCTGCGGCGAATTTGAACGCCTGGCGGTACGAAATAAGCAGAACGAGATACCAAATGCCGAAGACGAACAGGCTCATCCCCGCAAAACAACCCGCAAAGCCCATCAAGACAATGCCTCCGGCGGCTGCGGGCGGCAACGGGGGCGTGCCTCCTCCGCCGAGGCCTGTGGTGGCTGTCAACGCCATGATTCCGATGACCGCACCGATAGTTCCAACGGCCAGAATCGCCGCGTAGGAAATCACCAGTCCCCACATGACCGTGGACGTGCTCTGTTCGAGCTTTGGATCGGGAATGCGTCGGGCGAACCGGCGAAAGTAGACAAACTCGCCGAACATCTGAGCAATTCCCGCAAGTTGAAGCAATGCTCCAAATACGAAGAGAAGGATATGCGCGGCTTTCGAGCTGGCGGCGATCGAAGGCACGCTCCTAATCGTACCGCCGATGTCCGCGACATTCTGGAGAATTCCTCCAACGAATACGCAAATCGCAGAAGCGCGAATCACTCGCCGCAGCGACAGACCACTCTCCTCCATGACAGCGCTTGGCTCCGGTGAGGTAATCAAGAATGCCGCCGCTACGCCAAGTGTGGCGATCACGATTAGAACGAGAAGGGAAAAAAACCGCGGCGCGCCAACGGATCGCAAGAAAATGAGGCCGCCAGTCAGCAGGATGACGAAAAGAATATTCCAGAGCTTCAACGACGTTCCAATTCGCACTCGCCGAAGCCAATGCGAATCGGCGAAACGCAATAATTTCCCATGAAACGACTGACCGACCGGCGTACCGCACTCCGGACATCGCATTTCCCGCACCAGGCCGCGAAGGTTGTAGCCGCAGTGAGCGCAGGCAATGTCGATACCGATTGGCGATGCGACGATGGATGCGGCCATGGGTTCATTCGATGAAGGCGGAAGTGTGTCGCTCATGGCGCCCGGGTTCCGATGAAATACGCCCCGCTGGATCGTGACTCGCGATGGGCGAAATGCTACGCATGTCGTCAAGTCTACGCAATTCTGAGCAGAATCAGAGTCGCGACGATTCGAAGCGAATCCTATTCGTTGGGTTCGACCATATCAGACGCCTGGCAGGGCTCGATGACTTTGGCGCTGATTTTCCCTTGGGCGGAATCGGACTCACAGTTGCTCATGTCCGCGACGAGTCGCTGCTCGCGAATCATCTCGTCAACTGTGTGCGTGGCGTACATCAATTCTACGTACAGCGAGCGATCCGAGGCATACGAGTCATCGACGCGAGGCGCGTGGGCATAACCCAGACCGTGGGCAATCTCATGGGCGGTCACGTTCGCAAAAATGTTAACCCATTCGTCATACGAAAACGTGCGCCCGAGCAACTTCAACTCCGTGCCGAAGATAATTGCGGAATTGTCATGGACCTGATCACAGGGATCGTATTCACCCTTGCCGATTTGTCCGGGCTGCGGAGAATGGATGTCGGCGATTTGAACCACGCTGACCTGTCCCTCCGGTAACGCCTTGCCATTCGTAACGCGAGGAGGAGCAATCGGGAGATCGCAGAGAATTCGAGCAACCTGTGATCGAACGGCCTCCTTGAAATTGTCGCCGACATCGGCCAATGTGCCTCCGCCTGAAGTCTGGAATTCGCCCAGGTCAATACCGTCGAAAGGCGCGTCCGGCAGTAACGGACTTGTCCCGCCGTCCCAATCAAGGACGACCGCGTCGAGTGTCTTTCGCACGCCGGAGTCACAATCTGAAAGAAGAATCGTAAGACCGGTCGTGTACGCAGGACCGGTTCCGCAACCGCAAGTGACCAGAACCACAACAAATAACGTCGTGGCAACGGCGTGCGCGACGCGAGCACCATAAAATGAATGATAGATTGCCAGCTTCCACCTCCAAGGGCGGTTGTTCGTGGGGGATATGATTCAGACCAACAACTGCGCTGATTCATTTGTTGGCGCGGATTCGCAAGAAGTCAAAAAGCGTGGTGCGACCGATCGAAACAAGAGTCGACAGGCTCGGCCCAGACTCTTCTAATTCCCTTGATTATCGCCGCTCAGCGAATTCTGGGACTGACCTCTTCTCCCTCGTGCTTGAACTTACCGGTTTTAGCCCGCACCGCAAAACAGCTCCCTTCCGTTGGACGTGGCGAAACTACGGGCGTAGAATCCAGTGGATATTATTAGACTGTTGTCCCTTTTTGAGAAAAGGGAAGAACGGAGGGCAGTCGAAGTGGTGAACACAAGCAAATCCCTGGCGCAACATCAGTTGGTGATCCTGCGCCGTCTGCGCCTTGGGCCGCTCACTGAATTCGAACTTACGCGTGAAGTCGCGGAACACTCCGGACATACGGCCGAAGAAGCCGCCGATCGCATGGCCGCGTGGTTGACGGAGTTGCGATCGGACGGACTCGTCTGGAGCGGCGAATTATCCAACGCAAGCGGACAGCATATCCTCGCAGCGGCGCTAACCAACGAAGGTCGCGAGCTTGTACACTAGGCCGATCGAGGCAATCTCCACGAATTGTGGTGGTCGCTGGATCGCCCTGAACGTGGTTCGGACAATTCATGACCAATCAAGCCCGACGAGTGATTTTTCAATTCGCCGTCGGAACACTCGTCTCGACGAGTTGCCGGGATCTTTCTCATCGTCAAATCGCGCCTGATGATATCCAGACTAATCGCCCCGTAGAGCAAGACCTATTCATTTGGCGCGTCGTATCTCCGCAATCAGAAGGCAACCCCCCGATCCGATTTCATTTTGCGGAGCCGGAGGATAGCTACGCCGGCGAATTCCCGCTCGTGCGCGGCTGGCTTTCGATGAACCCCGACGCGATCGAAGACAATTTCACCGGCCAATTTGACGTGGAGACCAAAGACGTAACCATGGGAGAGCCCGACCTCGATTCCAATGTTCGAAACAACGTCGAGTTTCTACAGGCGACCGCGTTTCCAATCTCGAGTTACGTCGTGCGAAGTCTGGCCGCGAATGACCGGCGGCTTGAGGAAGGACGGCCAGTTCCCATTACGATGCATGGGACATTCAAGCTCAAGGGCGTCGAAACTCCACTTGATGTTCGAGCCACGCTGAGGCGTGTCGCGAAGTCACAACCGGAACGAATTCTGTTGTCAGGATCGTTTGAAATCGAACGCCTGCGCGATCGATTTCATATTTCAGGCCCCGGAACGGAAGATGATCCGGCAGGTAATCAGGTGCAGGTCGATTTCAACATCGAGCTCGCCAGGTAACCTCGTGACCCGAAAAATCGATTCGCGCCGCAAGCCGATCAATCCTCTGCAGAACTACAGCAAATCGGCTATAATGAGATTCGCGCATTCGCGGCTGTGGCGGAATTGGCAGACGCGCCAGACTTAGGATCTGGTGGGCAACCCCCGTGGAGGTTCGACTCCTCTCAGCCGCAATTCAATGCTCGATAATAATGCCAGGACAGCGCGGGTACGCCGTGCTTGCCCGGGTTGGATTCCAAGCCTGACACCCCCGGCAAGACCAATTCACAACACACCGACTACGGACAACCGCTCGGCACCGGGAACGTATACGCAAGCCCCTTAAATGAATCCACGCAACTGGCCACGTCGCTGATGAAAATCTTCGAGTCGGGTGTGCCAGGATTCAAGTCGGCGATTGCGATGATTGGGGCGGTTCCTAAATCCTTGAACTTGTCCACAATTGCGGAAACGTCGGCAATATTGGGCTGAGTAATCGGCGCCGGAGATGGGGCCTGGAACGGAGCGGTCACGTCGCCCCACCGTGCCGTGTTGACCGTCAACGCTACCGAAACTGAACTGCAAGCGTTTTCGTTGCCCTGGCAAGAAGACCCAAAGACCTTTATATCATACGAGGAACTCGGCACGACTTCGGCTCCGCTCACGTACAACATCGCACCATTCAGCGCCGTGCCCCAGTCCGCATACGTCGGAGTGCATTGCAGTTGGGCACACTTGAACGTGGTCGAAGAAATCGCTGACTCGACGCAATCGCTCACAGGTCCGACCCAACGAACCTGATTTTCCAAAGCACTGAAATTTGTAGGCGGGAATTGCGGCGGGTTCGGCGGATTCGGGTGCATCAGACTGACAAGTTTTACCTGCAGCGCCGTATTCATGCCGGTTGCCGCGGGCGGCGGAATCTGAAACGCCAGATAACGATTCTTGGCGATGCCGCTTATATCAGCACGCAAGACGACAGGTCCTCCGGCATCGCAGACATCTGCGATTCCGTTACCGTCAAGATCATCGTATGAGGCCGCACTCGGACCGAAGGCCGCAGCCGCCTTCAATTCATCGGTCTTGAAGAGTCCAACTGCGGAATTGACCGCCTGCGGCGGCGCATCGGCATCAAATCGGAAATTGTAGAGCGTGCCGAAGCGGACGGAGTTGGCCTCCGGATTCTGGGCAAAGGTTTCCGTGTCCCAGCGGATCGCGCCCGCTGCGACTGTCGGCGTCCAGGGGTCGTTGCTATACGTCTCCGTGTGCGGCTCCGGCGCCTGATTCAGCGGAGCATGGAATCCGACGTTGCTGACATTGACACCGCTCGCCAACGGGACGCAGAAGGACCCCATCGCCCGATCCATATTCTGGTTGTAAAGGGCGTATTCATAGTGCCACTGACCGCCACCCAAATCCGTCGCCTGCCACGCGACATACGCAATCCCGTCAGCCAGTGGTGCCGGCTCGATTTTCGATTTGGAGGAACCCGTCCAGGCATCGACGGCCGGCGACTCGGGCTCCGCGGCGGCGATCGACGTGTAGGTATAAACACCATTCACGTCGGGGCCTCCGATCGCCACTTCCACATGCGTCGCGTTGTTGTTCTGGTTGCCGTTGCCGCTGGTGAATTCGTGCGGAGCGATGTACTGACCTTCGGCGAAATAGCGGGCCCCCGCGTTGGCAATCGGGTTAAGGTCCGCTTCCTGAATCTGGACCTTGTGTGAAATCGGCGTGTGGACGTGGTCACGATGGTCATTCGCTGGATAGCTGTGATTGTCGTTGGCACAGGGTCCACATCCCGAAATCGTGGCGAGCGCCGCACCACCCGGCATTGCACCGGTGTACGGATTGAGCATGGAACGAGGGCCTAAACCACACGGGTCAAACTGACATGCGTCATACGTATCCGAGCACCCCACTCCGATTTTCTCAAAATTGCCTGGGTTTTCACAGCCAAACCCGCATTCATTGGCGTTGGAGGAGCCGAATCCGTGTTTCAACCACCCCTGTCCGATCTGCTCAAAGCGAGACGCGCCTGCCACTGTGGACTCGCGATACATGTTGACCATGATCATGGGGTGGTCAGTGCTGGGAAGGCCGATCCAGTTGCCCGTCGCATTTCCCGCGTTGCACGCCGTGGTATTGCACGACATCGCCACCGTGCCGGAACCGATCGGGCCGACCCGCCCAAGGTCCAGGCAATCCCATACATTACCAACGATGACATCCGGTCCCGGTGGCTGAAAGCATCGGGCGCGAAAGCAATTTTCGCCGGCATTGAAGGCTTGGCCCGGGCCGGTACATGACGCCGGATCGGCGCAGTCGATGCAAGTCTGGGAATTGAAATCGCAGCACGAACCGGGACATGCTTCCGCCTGAATGTGCATCACATAGGGTCCGCGTGGATTTTGAAGAACGCTGGGGTCTGAAAAGATCGGGACCTTATAGATGCCTGGATTCAACGCATCAAAGGTATACCATTCATTTCCATCACCACAATAAGGCGCACCTCTGCCGCTGGAATTACTGGTGATCGGACTGAAGCAAAAGCTCGGCACACATCCCCCCTGAATCAGGCTGTAGCTGGGAATCTGAACAGGATTGGTTCCACACATGTCAATTGTCACGCGGGCCCGCTGAGTAATCTGAAAAGCCTCCCACCAGGCAATATTGTTGTTGGTTCCACCGACGCATTCGAGGCCGGTAGCGGTCGAGTTGTTACCCAGAATCGTCACCGTAGCCGGGCTTCCGACGGGTCCTGCCGGCACCGGAACGACGACTGCTTGAGTACACGCATCCCTCCCGGTGTTGTTGAACACGGGCGCGAGTGCCTGCGTCGGAGGCACACTTTCATTTGCGACATTTTGCGCAAAGGTAGGGCACGTCGCGATGAAAAGTAAAGTTGGCAGCGTCCAGCGGAACAATTTCATTCCCAAACTCCTTCCAAGGATCGTAGCGGGGGATACAACGAACAAATTATCCGCACCCAATTTAGCGATTGTTGAAACGTAAGGCAATTCAAAAATGAGAATTGGAGCGATTTAGAATTGCATATTGACAAGAATATGCAGTTGTTTCCTTTACAAACGAAGCAACGAGTATTCTTTTCTTCCCCTTCGGGTACAGCCGTGTTGCGCGATGCCCATTGAAACCGATTGCAACGTCAAAAATGGACAAATTTACGCGTAAATTCGCAGGGACGAGTGTTTGGGCCCTTCTTTGCTGCTTGGGCGTTTCTTTGCGGCTACAACATGGCGTCGTGCGGCATGCCTGCCAGCGGACATCCATCACACGTCGCTCTCCGCCCGCAAAAGCGCTTCCCCAGCTCGACAAAAAGTGCATGAAACTCATTGAACAGACCCACTTCGTCCGGCAGAGCCGCCTTGAGCATTTTGCGCACGTCTTCATACCGAGCACCGCTCGGAATCAGAAAATGCCGTCGTAAAATACGCACGGTGTACGCATCGACGACGAAGGTCGCTCGCCTGGCGGCATAAAGCAGGATCGCGTCCGCCGTCTCCGGGCCGATTCCATGGATCGCAAGAAGTCGCTTACGAGCTTCGTCCAACGAACCGGCAAATAATGATTCAAGCGAGCCGCCATGGGCGGTCCAGAGGAAGTTGACGAATTCCTTCAACCGTTTGGCCTTCACGCGAAAACTGCCCGACGGCTGAATCAGCCTCGCCAGCTCCGACTGCGGCAAGGCTCGCAACTTCGCCCATGACAATGCGCCGGCGGCGTGTAAGTTGCCAATGGCCCGTTCCACATTGCGCCAGGAAGTATTTTGCGTCAAAATCGCGCCGACGATCACTTCAAGAGGCGTCCTGGCGGGCCACCAGTGTTGCGGGCCGAAGGCTTCAAAAAGTCGATCGAAAATCTCTCGGATCTGCCTGGAGTGTTTTTGGGTCATGTCAAATAGTTTCGGCGCCGGAAAATAAAACAGGCGCTCACCTCAAACGGTGCCGCGCCTGTTTCCAATTTTTCGTGATGAGCGAATTCGATTTACCGTCGGCGTTGCTGGAAGCAATCGCGACAGTATACCGGGCGTCCTTCCGTCGGCTTGAACGGAACCTCTGTCGATCGACCACAGGCGGAACAAGTCGTGGTGAAGCGCTCGCGCGACTCTCGGCCATATCCCCCGCCGCCGCCACCCCCCCCGCCGCCTCCTCCGCCACCATTTCCACCGCGACGCCCACCGCCGCCGCCACCACCGCCGCCGCCAAACGATTGTTCCGCCTTCCGCTTGGCCCGGCAGTCCGGGCAGCGCTTCGGCTCATTGGTGAAGCCACGCTCCGAGTACCGCTGCTGATCGGTCGCGGAGTGGACGAAGGGTGCGGAACAGTCAACGCAGGTGATGGTCTTGTCTTCGAAATTCATGTATGGGCCTTTCGATTCGTGGGGATTCTACCGGCGATGCCCGGCCATGAGATCCTGCAGGCGGATTGGCCGACTGACTGGAAAGGACGCTCCTGTTACCGTTCGGCGGTTCATACCCATTATGAAGGCGTGGTTCTACCCCCGGTCCCGGAATCTGTCAAGAAGATTCTTTCCGGCCCGTCGAATGCGGAAAACGCTTATGGAACGGCACAAGCGGGCGTTGAAATCCGATTTCTAGGAACCGTAGGGTGGGCCGTGCCCATCGTTGGCGAATTCCGCTGGCGCGAGAATCCCTTCTCACACCTCTTTTATCAGAGCCGGATGCGTCAGCGCCCAACCCATCGCTTCGCACCTTTACACCTTCGTTCTCTTCGCACGATTCCTCCCCCTTCAGCACTTTCCCAGCAATTTACGGCGTTGCGCACGCCGGCACCGCGATCGGATTCTTGAGTTGAATCGTAAAGCCATCTCGCGGCGTTCCCGGCGGTGGAATGTTCGGATCAACCACAGTGTCCGCATTAATGTCGATCGTAGTCCGCGTCTCGCATCCGTCGTGATTCACAATGACCTCCACCTGATTCGGTGTTGGGGAAAAAGTCTGCCCGTCTTTACGACATTCTACCGTCGGGCCATATAAAAGCGGAACATCGAACTTTCCGTCGCTGGGCGTCGGTGCAAGTTGCGGCGCCCCTCCAGGCGTGAGTGGTTCAAACCCAGCGATCACCTCACCATTCGAAAGCAATTTTAGCCCAATCAGGGCCCCCTCAAGCGGTGTTCCATCACCTGCGTCTGTGACTTGCCCAGCAACACCAAGCACATCCGCCGCTAAGTCACACAGAGGTATGCAGCTTGTCGCTACAACGAGCAAATAGACTGATCCCGCGCAGTTCGCGAAAAGCCTAACAAGCGTGGTCAGACGGATTCGGCAGCATTTCATGACTTACCTCATTCCCCCGCGTTGCCGCAGCATTGAGCTTTGAACCATAGTCCCATACGTGTCGCGCCCGTGTGACCGCTGTAGTCCACAGCTGGACAACCACTCACAGGAACCGGTTCTGCATACTCGTCCGGAATCCCACACGCATGGGAAACCTCGTGGAGCATTATTTCGACACAATCACAACTAAAGGGACTCGCCATGCAGTAAAACGACTGGGTGTTTCCTCCATAATTACAGCCATTTGCTCCACCACACGGCCCGCAATGATCATTGTCCGAGCAGCTTATTGTCGCACGCGGGTGATGTGAACCGCCACAGCCACAACGTCCCTTCATGCATTTCTTAAATGCGGTCGAAACACCGGGGATTTCATCAAGTCGTTCGCACATGTCATCCAAGTTATTCCGACAGGGAATCGAATAGCCGTTACAACTTTGTCCGACCCCATCCATAATTTGCGGGCCTTGGCAAGTTGTCGGCGGCGTGTATGGCACAAAAACATCGAGAATGTAATTGACCAGCAGGCTCACGATAGAGCCGATTAAGATGAATGTCGAATTCACATTGCTCGAAGCCACCGCGGGCGGCGTTACGTGCAGCATCGTCATCACCGCGTCGCTAAATCCAGAATCGGAATTTGGATCAAGCGTGGCACCGCCACTGGCCGAGTAGACGTATCCTCCACTGTGCCCGGCCGCACCTGTCTGCGTGATCGAACCCCAGGTCGTAATCTGTCCATTCACGAGCGATGCAGTCTGCTGCAGCGTACGGCTGACGTTGTCCTCGACAAGCGTCAAGTTCGTGTCAATCTGATTCGTATTGCGGTTGACTGACACCCTCGAAAATCCGAAAGCAGTTGGATCGCCATTGACGAGAAGCGTCACCGAACCGACGGACCAAATCGTGACCGAGTCATAGCCCGCCGTAACACCGCCGGTTTCCAGTATTCCACCTGTAACGGGGCCAGAGGTTGCGGAAACCAGTGCTTCGGTTGCGTCGGTGATTGCATCGGAGAAGCTGGTGATCGCCGCAGGTGGGTTTATAGGCAGCGGCAATACACTTCCATTTCCGCTTTTCGTGCCTCCGACGCAAACGAAGTCGCCTTCAAGCGGATAGCACACCGGCGGACTTGTGTAAAGTTGCGCATCCGCGATCGACGTGCAAGCAAGAAGCATCAAGCAGGTGAAACACCCACGATTGGGGAGAAGTTCGGTATGCACACGTAACATCGCTCTCACCTTCCAAGTAACGGCGCGGGGCATCGGGGAACGAGCGCCGTTGCTCATTCACACGGCCCCACAGGAGGATTATGGCCATTTAAGGCGAAGGCGCGCGCAGAATAAATCCGGCTGCCCCGCGCAGTCGATGATCTCCGATGGCGCATTCGAACTGCCTGAGCGCGATCGGTGAATCGCGGCTACTTACAACGACATGTTCGTCAAGCCTCGTTTCTTGCGGGCCTCGAATGCATGGTCGCGGGGAAACGGAGCATTGCCGGTCCGGCGAGTCAACCCCCTCGCACCCCTTTCCTCGACACCTAATTCGGTCTATGCTTGCGAAGGGTTTCCCGGGTTCGGGTTTCCACTTCATCCGATTGGTCTTGAGATCGTTAGAAGTGAATTCGGCGCGTTAAGATCAACACGCCAACACGAATGGAGAACGATTTTTGATTATGAACAAAGGTTCCAATTTGTCGATTCGAGC
The DNA here is from genome assembly GCA_016200265.1 of Planctomycetota bacterium. Taxonomy (GTDB): domain Bacteria; phylum Planctomycetota; class Phycisphaerae; order UBA1845; family UBA1845; genus JACQFE01. The sequence goes on from JACQFE010000045.1 coordinate 150,419, forward strand.
AGGCACATTTTCGCTCTTGTTTTCATTGGCCCTCATTACCGGTTGTACGAACGCGCCGGTGATTCCAGGCAACGGCGACTTAATTTTCCGCGACGACTTCACCTCCACGGCGCAAGACGCCGGATGGAGCTTCCTCGGCACGGACACAACGAAGAAATCGCTCACGGCGAAGCCTGGTTCGCTGCAATTGCTTCCACAAAGTGACGGCGTCGACTGCGATCACACTGCCCAAAGTTACCTGCTTCGCCAGGCCACCGGCGATTTCGTGCTCCTCACGAAAATGACATTCAATCCGGCCGTCGATCTGTCGCTCGCCGGAATCGTCGTGCAGGACGATCAAGGCAATGCCGCGGCGCTGGGTGTGCTTTCCGCGAAGGGTGCGGCCGGAAGCTTCACCGGCGTCATTCTCCGGGTGGATCAATGCCCGAACCCGTCGCCCGATCGGGTGGCCAAAAGCTATGCGTTCCATGATGTTTTCCTTCGCCTGGAGCGGTCCGGCAACACGTTTACAGGCCTATTCAGTCAGGATGGAGTCGCTTACACATCCGTCGGAACTTTGACTAAGCAAATGTCCGATACTGTTCAAGTCGGCATTGGAATCGTGGACAGCACGGAATGCTCTTCGAATTGCGACGCCGTCCAGCCAGCGGATTTCGATTTCTTCGAGATCGATAAGCCCGCAACTGGGCAGTAAAAAACTCCACAAATAGAAAAATGAAAACGAATACTTTTCAAGTCCCTGCAATGGCCGTCTGCATTCTTGCATCCGTGGCCAGCACCTCACGCGCCGCTGATGTCACGTTTCGCGATGACTTCGACTCCGACCAGCTCCAGGCCGGTTGGCAAATCATCCACGAAGACGCCAACAACCACAGCCTGACGGCGCGTCCGGGATTTCTGCGAATCATTACTCAACGCGGCGCGCTTGAATCGGGGAAACAGGTGTCCAATCTCTATTTCCGGCAGGCTGACGGAAACTTCATCATTGAAACGCACGCGGACTTCGATCCTGAAGGGGGCCAGCAGTTCGCCGGCCTAACCGTTTACTCCGACGATCAGCACGCCGTCGCACTCGGATTGGCGCACGCATCCGGCGCTCGCGGCACGTTTCGTGGAATCGTCTTGGTAAGCGTTGGTGACAGCAATTCGTCATCGCAGCGCCCCGGCCAGCGCTATGACTCTTCGACGACGAGCACGCCGAATTCGGTCTATCTCAGGCTGCTCCGCAACGGCGATCAGCTCGTCGCCGGCTTCAGCGAGGACGGAATCAAATATTCCGACATCGGCTCCGTCAACAACCCGCTTCCAAGCGCTGTACTGGTCGGCATCGGCGCGACGAACGGCGACTTCGACGGCTGCACGACGGAATGCGACACAGGCATTCCCGCGGATTTCGATTTCTTCCAGATTCGAGCACTCACAGGCGGCGGCAATACCGATGTGCCGACGCTCGATCACCTGACATTGGCGTTGCCCAGTTCCGTTGACTCCGGCGCCAACACGACGCTTTCGGTGATTGCCAGCTTCAGCGATGGCAGCAGCCGAGACGTAACCACCGATGCGACGTGGATGGCGGCCCCACCTGGACTGGGAACTATTGACCCCACCGGTGTGCTCACGGCCGCCTCAGTTGAGAACACGAGTCAGATGACCGTCGTCGCGACCTATACGCAACTCACTTCAGGCGGCGTCTCGATCACAAAAACTGCGTCCGGATTGCTACGCGTGATTGGAACCAATCCCCAGAACCCCACGCCGACTGGATGTTTCGCAGGCGCGATCGGACCTGCCATGTTTGCATTTCTTAGTTCGTTTTTTCTGATTCGATGCAGACGTTTCTTGACGTAGCTGCGAATTCGCGAAGTTCCCAACTCCTGTTATAGGACGTTGCCGGAATGACTTTCCTAAATCACGTCTCTTAGGCTATACTGTGGCATCCGGCCTAAAGGGGTATGGTCGAATTCCAAAGATGATTCGTCGGAGGAGGTGGGCTTGTGAAGCGGGTAATCTCTACATTCATTGTCTCTTGCTTTGCGTTGGCAATGCCGATTTCTGCCGACACGCCGGTCCTATTCGACTTTAACGACCTTAGCGTGTTCGATGGACCGAACGCGATTTCCAATTATATGACCAGCTTGTATGGTTCGACGGTCAATGTCCAACATACCCGCACGATCAGCGATCCGACCGCGCCAGGAATCGGCAATCCCGACAAGATGATTGCCACTTCGATCCAGATTTTTGACCGCGGTGACTTTGATATTCTGTTCCCGGATCATCCGATTACTTCGGTTCAATTCGAAGGACACGTACTTGACGCCAGCCCGGGGGAAGATTTTCACTTTGCCGCGTTCAACGGAGACACCGACGTCTTCGACCTCACGCGCAGCAACGGCGAAGAAGTATTTGATTCGGGCTTGATCATCTTCTCGCAACCCGTTGATCATCTTCATTTTTCAGACAGCGGCAGACATGACGTGGGAATCGATGACTTGCGAGTCAACGCAGTTCCGGAGCCAGGCACAATTTTCCTTGCGATTATCGCCTTTGGAGCATTGCTCCGTCAGGGCCGGCGGAATTTCTTGTCGAATTGATCGCGAATCCCTTCTTTGAACTTCGAATTTCTCGCTCACTTCAGTGCTTGGATCCCAAGGCGTTGAGCCTCGCGTCGCACCGGCTCAAAGCCCAGCAATTCCTTAGCGTGTTCAGCGAATTGTTGGTGCCATCCATTGTCCCATGCGTAAGGCTGTCGCCGAGGGAAATGAACACAGTCTGATCGTGTGGCTCACGCGGAGGCCTCGCTACCGACTGATCGCGATTTGCAATCTTGGATGTCTGAAGTGAAATCTGCGCGTGAATACGAGCGCCTGGCGCAAGAAGGAACGCTGCACCAACGACGACCGAATTCCAACCGAAACGACTGCGGTACAGACGATTTCTCTTATGCATTGACCCCTCGCCTGAAATATGGAATCACCGATTCCTCCGAATCGTAGTGAATCCAGCGTAGTGATACGCGCCACTTCATGCAAGAGAAATCACGCATCGCAGGTCACGGGAGTTTAAGCTTGCGTGCCTCTTCTTCCGCCGCGAGGAAGCGGTCGGTGTAGCGCGGATCGACTTGCTGGCAGATTTGAGTGGCCAATTGGCTAATGCGCTCGTAGTCTGGGTCACCGCCGCTGCGTTGTTGGAATTCACCCGTGAGAATTACGAGTCGCAGTAAGTGCCGCAATATCAGACCCTCGTTCTTGACCATGTCGCGCGAGCGGATGAACTTGAAGAAATCGCCGCCGGCCTCATGGATGGCGCCGAATACCCAGCGCGGAAATACGGGAACGTTTTCCGGCGACGCGAGCTGAGCGTCGAATAAGGCCTTGAGCATGTCCGCCAATGTCATTGCTCGCGGCTCGAATTCTTCCCCCGTGTAATCCGCGCCCTCATCTTCATCCGGCGCTTTGGCGAGACCGCCTTCAGAATGCACCGTGGCGATGCCCATCGAGATTAACATCGGCTGGAGGACTTCGGTTTGCAACGGACCCGGTGCAAGCGTTTCCGACGGACGAAGAATTCGATCGAGCGCCGGTGGAAGGGAGAGAATGGATTCGAGAGCGAGCACTTTTTCCTCGAAATTTCCGCGCGCGAGCTGAGTACAAAGAAAAGCCCCGTATAGCGGATCAATGCTGCGAAAGATGAGCAGCCCTTCGATGCCGGGACTGAGCGTCACGTGATCGGCGTCTTCCGCCCGTGTGAGGAAATTGAACTTCGCCAGGTTGTTGATCATGTGCTCAAGCTGGTTTTGATACTTCGCGATCGTCTCCGAAGTTGTGAATCGCTTGCTGATGAATTCGCGGACCGCGTGCAGCGTGCCGTATTTGTGGAGCAAGTAAATCAGCACGTTGTAGGGAATCATCGAGCGGCTGGAGAGCTTCGCGGGCCCGGCCTTGATCAATGATTGAAACTGCCCTTCTGTCCAATACGTTTCGGTCGATCGTCGCGACGGCTTCTTGCGTTCAAGCTCCTTACGAACCCGCATGATGCCCGGATCCTTCGACTTCGGATCAATCTGATCGAATTTCTTTTTCCACTTGGTGATGCGGGCGTCGTCCTCATGCGCGAGAGCGTAGACGTATCCATTCTTGTCGAATTGCGGCCGGCCAGCGCGACCGAACATCTGATGCGCGGACGACGACGGGACGAGCTTTTTCTCGCGTGGCTTGCCAGTCACAAGTGTGCTAAGAACGACGGAGCGTGCCGGTAGGTTGATGCCTGCGGAGAGCGTCTCGGTACATATTACAAAGGGCACGAGCTTGCGAAGAAAAAGCGATTCGACGATTTCCTTGTATTTGGGGAGTATTCCCGCGTGATGCACGCCCACGCCGCGAATGAGCATTTGCTTGAGCTTCGGGCCGGCGCCTTGCGAGAGATCACTGTCTGCCAAATGTCGCTCGATTTCCGTCCGTGCGGCCGCGTCGATCAGACTCACGCCCTTGAGCGTCTCGGCCACTTCCCAGCATTCGTCGCGATTGAAGCAGAAAACAAGCGCCGGCGCTCGATTCGTAGTGTCATCCTTTGACACCATCTCCGGCAGGTGCTCGGTAAGCAGCTTGTCGCCGACCCAGATGAACTCCAGCGGCACGCGGCGCTCCTGGCTTTGCACGAGATTGAGCTTGCGGCCATGCAGCTCGCGGGCCCAACGCAAAAAATCCACTGTGTTTCCAACCGTCGCAGAAAGGAGCAGCAGGCGAATGTTCGCGGGCAACAGTACGAGCGAAAGTTCCCAGACAATGCCGCGCTCGAAGTCGTTGAAGTAATGGAACTCATCCATCACCACGCCGCTCACGTAGTCCATCGGCTCGCTTTCAAGCAAGTGGTTCAAGAGAATCTCGGCCACCACCACGCGAACCAGAGCGTCGGGATTGATCTTGCGATTGCCGGTGATCAGCCCGACCTGTTCGCGCGGAAAGCCCCAGCGTTCGGCCTTGTCCTGAAATTCGCGGAACTTCTGATCGGTAAGTGCGATCAACGGTGACGTGTAATACATCCGACGATTGGTTTTGAGGGCCTCGAAGACAGCGGCCTCGGCGATCAGCGTCTTGCCCATGCCCGTCGGCGCGGACACGAGCACGCCGCCTTCGGTTTCAAACCATGCGAGAAGGGCCTCCTCTTGAAACGGATAGAGGTCGAATTGGAGCGTGCCAAGAAAGTCGCTGCAAACGTCGGATCGATTCACGCGGAGATGGTAAATGAGAAAAGTCGAAACGTCGAAAAGTCAAATCGACATATCCGCAGATTGCGCGGATTTTCGCAGAATAGTCTGGGGAGCGCAAAGATTCTCTTTGCGCATTGCATTTTCCGAGCCGCGCCCGTAAGGAAGCGGAAGGGAAACCGCAGATGACGCAGATTCGCGCAGATTCGTTTCACGTGAAACATAGTTTGGCCAAGAGTGTTTCACGTGAAACAAGATTTCGCAGAATTCGGAGGTATGATTGCACGTTTTTCGCCTTGTTTCGAGAACATTCGATGAATTTCAAATTTTCGTCGAGCGTGTCGCACGTTTTTTCTTTAGGACCGTGCCCGCCCGCAATTGTGCCCAAGGTCCGTTGGATGCCTATTGATGCACCGCTGAAAGCTTTCGGCTCCCCGAATTCAATATTCTCTTGCCACACCAAGGCGAATTTCAGTAAGATACCTGCGTCTCACAATGTGGACCGCATTTTTTCGGAGTCGAGATGCCAAAGCTCAATTCACTTTATGCCGCGGTTCTCGTTGCAGTGATTGCGCCTTTATTCGCGCGCACGCTATACGCTGATCCGCCCTCCGGCTCAATTGTCGGCTGGGGCGATCAAGTCGTAGGTGCGGATTTGAGTCAGGGTTTCATTTCCGTGGCTGCGGGGGGATCGCACAGCTTGGCTCTAAAGGCTGATGGTTCCATTGTTGCTTGGGGAATGAACGATAACGGAAGAGTTATGGTTCCTCCGCCAAACACAGGTTTCAAGGCGGTTGCCGGGGGCTGGTATCACAGCCTCGGATTAAGATCCGATGGTTCGATAGTCACATGGGGTGACAACACATACGGCCAGAGAACCGTTCCAATGCCGAACAGTGGCTTTATTGCGGTTGCCGCTGGCGATGAGCATAGCTTGGGATTGAAGTCTGATGGGTCTGTCGTAGGCTGGGGATATAACTACTACGGTCAAGCAACTGCTCCCGCACCGAACAGCGGATTTGTGGCTATCGCGGCGAGTAGGGTATATAGCGTTGGACTTAAATCCAATGGATCCGTTGTGGTCTGGGGATACAATTCGGACGGCCAAGCCTTTGTTCCTGTCCCCAATAGCGGGTTCATTGCGGTAGCTGCAGGTGTATACCACGTCTTAGGACTGCGAGGCGACGGATCTGTCTCGGGCTGGGGAAACAATCTTGAGGGGCAAACAAACGTTCCCTTACCTAATGCTGATTTCGTCGCTGTTGCGGCCGGCTCAGTACATAGCTTGGGGTTGAAAGCCACTGGCGACATTATCGGTTGGGGGGACAACAGTCATGGTCAGCTTGACGTTCCAGCTCCTAATTCTGGTTTCGTGGGCGTATTCGCTGGGCCATACTTCAGCCTAGGCCTGAAAGATGACGGATCGATTGTGGCCTGGGGTATCAATGACAATGGGCAAACTAACGTTCCGATACCAAACTCCGGTTTTGTTGCAGTCGCAGCTGGACGCCACGATCTAGCACTCCGCGCTAACGGATCAATAGAGACGTGGGGATACAATGGGTATGGCCAGACAGATGTTCCCGTGCCGAATTCCGACTTCGTGGCTGTAGCTGCAGGCGACGAATTCAGTCTGGGTCTAAAGGTGGATGGCTCTGTTGTATCGTGGGGGCGCGGCGATTCCGGGCAAACCACTGTGCCTGAACCCAATACTGACTTCGTGTCCGTGTCTGCGAGCGGTGTTTCCAGCATCGGCTTAAGAGAAGACGGCTCCGTTGTTGCTTGGGGATGGACCAATTATGGCCAAACCTGGGTCCCCGCTCCCAACGCTGATTTTGTCGGTATTGCTGCTGGGGGCGCACATAATCTCGGAATCAAGGTCGATGGTTCAATTGTCGGTTGGGGAAACGACTCATATGGCCAGATCAATGTTCCACAGCCAAACACTGATTTTGTCGCGGTGGGCGCATGCGGGTATTACAGCTTGGGTCGGAAGACCGATGGTTCAATCGTGGCTTGGGGAACCAACTATGCTGGTCAAATCAATATCCCGGCGCCCAATACTGCTTTTGTTGATATGTCGGCTTGGTATGACTATAGCCTCGGTTTGAAGAGCGACGGTTCAGTAGTCGCATGGGGCTGTGGAAACACCCAAAGCAACCAGGGGCAGTGCAGGATTCCGGACCCTAACACAAACTTTATAGCAATTGCAGCAGGTGGACAGCACGGCCTCGGGATTCGAATTGTTGATCCACCGCCGACGTGGGTGTGGGGAGACGCCAATGGTGATCGGTTAATCGATCTTGCCGATGCGGCTGCGATGGCGAAGCGGATGAAAGGACCCAATCAGTGGCCGAGTGTCACTGGCTGGCACCTTCTCGACCTGGATCACGATCTCGATGTTGACCTAAGCGACGTCGCGACCTTTCAAAATGCTTTTTCAAACCAGTAGCAAGGTTCACCGAAAGCCTCGGAGGGATCTCAGTCCCCCAGCCCAAGGGCTGGGGCACCCATTTCAGGGAAAGGATTGACGGATGGGCGATGCTTTGATGGTGCATCAGGATGCAGCGTGCGATTCCTCGATGGTGCATCAAGATGCACCCTACGAGATTGATCGGAAGCGGTGACATTTTCGGCAATTCCTCGGCGGGCGAGGTGGAATCGGACGAGATTGAGGACCAGCACGGTGACGAACATCTGGCATAATCCGAAGGCGATGAGACCGGCCAATACGACGCGGGACCAGTGGATTTCGACGACGCCGCGCGTGAGGCGCGACCAGATGCCGGGACCGATCAGCCAGGCGAGAACCGGAGCCACGAGAAGTGCAGTGACTCCAAAGCCACCAAGCGTGTAGAGTCTGGCGAGTGTGGCCCCGATGAACGATGGCTCGCGGCGTTTTTCATCCCAAAGTCGGGCGAGTTGCTCGCAAAGAATGCCCGCCGAAAGCAAGAACACTCCCACGGAACCGACGAACGAACAAAAGAGCAATCGGTAGATCATGTCTTCCTGCAAGTGCCGTTCGGTAAGCCAAAGCTCGATGGGGTGCAGGGCGAGGATGGTCATCGTAGCGAGGCAAATCAGGGCTACGCTCGAAAACATCTTTGCGGGCTGCCACATGAGCGACATTTCGAAAATCGTGCGCAGAAAACGGATACCGTCGCGCACTACGTGCAATTTGGATTCGCCGATGCGTTCTTCGTAGGCCATCGGCAGCTCAATAAGCCGGAGCGAATCATCCATGAGGACGCGGGCGCTGATTGCGGGCGTGAAGTGCATGCCGTCGGGCAATGGATAGAGTCGGGGCAGTGACGATCTTCGAATCACGCGCATCCCGCTGGCCGTATCCGTCACAACTTTGTTGGAGAGCATTGAAAGGATAAGTGCATAAATGCGATTGCCGAGCCGACGAAGGCGCGGCATTCGACTTTGCGGGCCCATGCGCGATCCGATCGCGACGTCGGCATTATATTCAATAAGGGCCGCACACAAATCAGCGAAGAAATTCGGATCACACGTGCCGTCGGCGTCGAGAAAGCCGACAAGTTCACTCTCGCCAACGTCGAATCCTTTTTTGATGGCCACTCCGTAGCCGCGGTTCTTTTCAAATTCAATGACATTGGCCTCGCTGAATGATCTCGCGATTTCGGCCGTTCGATCGGTCGAGCCATCGCTGACCACGACGACGTCGACGCCGGCTATCGAGGCGCGCTCCATAATGGTCGCACGGGCCGCGAGTGACCGCTCGATGGTTGAGGCGATGGCGTCTTGCTCGTTGTAGGCCGGAATGACGATGGTTAAGCGCATGTTCCTATAACATTTCGGAGTCTTGGCCGTTCGGGTTGAAAACGCCGCGTTATGCTGAATTTTCCCTGTGCAAATCAAGCGGACAGGGCTAATTGTCGATGGCCCGATAACCGAGGTTGCTGCAGGAAGGGCTCGACCCTCAACCTGCCCTCTCCCTTGAAGGGAGAGGGTTTGTTTCGAGGCCCGAATTCAATCGTGATTGAGTCGATGCCTAAGCCCTTAAAGAGAATGACTTGTGCTTTGTCGCGGTGGATTGGTAGTTGATCAGTTTTCAGCGCCGATGCGCGGGCGCAAGGTCGGGTGTGCGCGTTCGACTGGCGCCAAGCTCGTCAACCCGTCCTTCGAATTGGCAACGGTTTCATGGCCGGCCGTACTCGCGGCGGTTGTTTGCCTTACGATCGTCATCGCTTTACTTCCGGGCCGGTTGCATGTCGCACCACTCATCGAATCCGATTACGCCTACACATTCATTGCAGTTGACCGAGCGATGCAAGGTCATGGCTTCACCGCTCCGCCGCCGGTAGCGCCGTTTGTGCCATATGAATGGCATGGCGACTGGGAATTTCTCACGCATTGGCCGGAGGGGTATCCAGCGATTCTTTTTGCACTGCGGTTGGCCACGGGCTGGACCACGATTGATGCCGCTCGATGGCTAGGAGTAGTCGCGACGGCGGCCGCATTTGTTGGATGGTTCACGTGGATTCGAACGAACCTTCCGCGCGGCGTGGCGGCATTTCTGCTCGCGTGCGTCGGGGCCGTAAGCAGCGTTTCCGTGGGAACGCTGGTGAATCCATCGACGGACTTGCTGGTGACGGCGGCACTTCCCTACTTACTCCTTTCTGTTCGCAGATTTGAATCGAGGAGCAAGAGCCTCGGGAATAACCAGGTCGAGAATTGCGGACCCGATGAGGGACCGCTTCCTTACGGGCGCGGCTCGGAAATACACGTCCCAGCCTGCAAGTCCAACGATGCAACTGTACGTCCAAATATACATTTCGCGATCCTTGCGATTGGATTGTACGCAGGCACTCTATTTTGGATTCGATACGCTTCGATCTTCGTGCCCGTAGGACTCACGATCTATCTGCTCACACGAAAGTGCGAAAAACTCCGCCGACGACTCAAAGGCTTTTTAACTTTCTCGGTTGGAGCGGCCATTCCGATCGTCGGTCTCCTTGCGCTGAATTCCTCGAAAACGCATTCAAGCTCGATCCAAGGCCAACTGAATCTCGGAAGCCGGGTGAATTTGGCGTTCTCATGGGATTTGGTTTCGAAAGCATGGGGCGAATTTACGAATCTTGGATTTTATGATTCTCACGCATGGACTCGCTATTGTTTCGCGATTTGGCCTGTTGCGCTCGTGGTTGTCGTGGCTTTGATCCCCGCAGCTCGCAGCCGTGCAAAGAAGTTTCTAAGTCAAAGCGGCATGCGATTGAGCCTTACGATGGTCGCGATGCTACTGGGAATGCTCATTGTCGCGACAGGATGCTTCGGAGAGAAATTTCACTACATCGGTCTTGATCGGTACTATGTACCGATCCGGCCGCTTTATTTTTTGCTTTTCGTCGGTCCCGTTCTCTACATCCCACGCAGAATCGTTCGCGCGGCGGCAGCGCTTGTATTTCTCGTGGCGATGAATTGGACGCTGCGACAAGAGTGGTCACGGGATTACGCAAAAGCGCGATCGGCGGATCGAATCGCGACACTCTATGGTGAATGGGGTCGTTGCTTCGAGCACGTTGCGCACGAGTTGTACGCTTCATTGACGAAATTTCAATCGCCCGGGATTTTTCTTGTGAGCAACTTTCCCGACTATATCACACTCGAAACAGGGATCCCATGCTCGCCGATTCCGCGCGATCAAACACAATTGAATGAATGGCTCACTCGCGCTCAACAAATCCGCGGCGTCACGGACATTAAGCCAGTCTTTGTCCTGGACCCGTCGGCCCGGTGGCGAAGTCACTGGATTCCGACAACAGAATCCATCGTCGCAGAGTTCAAATTGCACCCGACGCTCATTGCACCAACCGATCAACAAAGCGATTCACTCAAGAGCGAAATCTACACCTTCGCTGTCCAATAGAGACCAGCCTGAAGTGTGCCCTACCGAGGATAGGGCCATTGCGATTGCGGATTATTTCTTGTCCTTGATCAAGGCTGTATCATCTTGAAGCCTCGATTTGCAGAAAGGAACGGGAGTTTTCCGGAATTCACGTGGAGCCCAAGGAACGATTCAGCTTTGATCCGAGCGAATTGGCCGTTGTGTTGAGTCATTTCGACATTGGCGTCATTGAATCGATAACGGAATTTCCGCGCGGTTCACGGCGAAGTCCGAAGGTGGGGATCGTCGCCGAGCGGGGAAAGTTTCTGCTCAAGCGGCGATCCGTGGCCCGAGCTCGACCCGATCGAATCCGACTCTCGCATCGCGTTCAGGCGCACCTCCTCGCGGTTGGTTTTCCATTGCCGCGATTGATTTCCACGCGCGATGGCCGACAAGCAACCGTTCAGCTTCGGGATCACGTTTACGAGCTTTTTGAATTTGTGGCCGGTCAGCCGTTCGAGCGGACGCCGGAGGAAGCTCTGGATGCGGGCAAAGTGCTTGCCAAGTTTCATATCGCGACCGAGCCGATCTCGACCCGGCCCGATCTTGAGGCCCCACAGGGTGATTTCCATGATGCTTCCGGCGTGCGGACCGGACTCTGCGCGATCCGGCTGAGTCTCAAGGCCCATGACAGCTTTACCGGCGACGAGGCCGAGCTCGAAAATCTGGTCAACTATCTCTTGGAGGCCTACGACCGCGCTGCCGACGCTTCCAATGCCAGCGGCTACGACCGCCTCCCCCGCCGCCTGATCCATGCCGACTGGCACCCGGGCAACATTCTCTTCCGAAACCGCAAAGTGGTGGCCGTGGTGGATTATGATTCGTTGCGGCTTTCGCGACGGATCGCCGATGTCGCCAACGGAGCCATGCAGTTTTCCATGATCGCGGGCGGCGACCCTGCGATCTGGCCTGATCAACTCGATGAAGACCGTTACCTGGCGTTCTTCCAGGGTTACGGATCGATCTTGACACTCAGTGCGGCCGAATCCGCTTGCGCCCCCCACCTGATGTCCGAAGCCCTGATTGCGGAATGCGTGCCGCCGATCTCCGAGACCGGCTCGGTCGGTCGGTGGGCGGGCTTTCGCGTGATGCAGATGGTCCGACGGAAAATCGCATGGCTGGAGGCGAATTCTTCGAAATTGACGCTCAACGGGCGTTGAGCCGCCTGAAGCAATTCTCTCAATATCAAAAGAATGAACTCGAAAAGTGGAACACGGGAATATGTGGTCATTCTGAGGTCGCACGGGGCGACCGAAGAATCTCAGGGTACGAGACGCTTCGCTCAGCATGACCGCCAAAACCCCCTATTCTGGGCATTCATTTGACTGGCATTGGGTCCAATTTTGGGTAGAATTAGATAGAAGTGACAAATACTGGAACAGCCCAATTCGCGATTGAACTCGCCCGCATCGCCCATGACCAGAATTCACAGGATGTCGTCGCCCTTGATGTTCGCGGAATTACGTCCATCACCGATTTTACGGTCATTGCGACAGGGACCTCGGATCGCCAGATGCGTGGGGTGGCTGAGAGTATTATTGAATACGCTCGTCGAGTCGGGCAGCGTCCATTCGGCGTTTGCGGTACGGATAACTCCTTGTGGATTATCGTAGATTTCGTGGATGTCGTATTTCACATCTTCGCCGGCCCCTACCGCACCTATTACGACCTTGAGCTTTTGTGGGGTGACGCCCCCCGCCTCGAATGGACTCGAAGTGAGACCGCCTGAGTAGCCAAAACCCGCTGTTATCTCGCTCATCGAACTTCCCCCAAAAATCAATCAATGAGACCGCACAAAGCGTGTAAAGAATTCTGCGCTGCTGCGCCGACGATCCTCATAGAACTGCGTGACTTGATGCGTGGTTGAATTCCGGTTAACTGATGACGATCCGCACATGGAGACCCAGATTCAGAATTCGCATCAAGTTGCATGGAGCCTGCGCGAGCTCTTCGCGCAGGCGGGAATCACGCCGATCGACCCGCGCGCCATTCCAGAACGAATTGTCTCCTCCTTAACTGATGATTCGCGGAAAGTGACGCCGGGGGCGCTATTTGTGGCCGTCCGAGGTGCCGGCGCCGACGGGCATCGGTTCATCAAGAATGCGATCCAAAGTGGTGCGGCGGCAATCGTTGCGGAAGATCCGGTCGCACCTCAGGATTCCGTGGCGTCAATTCGGGTTTCCGATTCGCGTGATGCCATCGCCAAGTTGGCAGCATCTTTTTACGGGCTGCGAGGTAGCAAAGGCTCGGCGACACCCCGACTGATCGGCGTGACTGGAACGAACGGGAAGACCACAGTTACCTGGTTGCTGCGGTCGATCTTTCAGGCTGCAGGGGAGAGGACCGCATTGATCGGAACCGTGGAATATGATCTTGCCGGCGAAAGGCGAAGCGCTCCACTAACAACTCCCGGCCCGCTTGCACTTTGTGAGATGCTGGCTGAGTCGCGCGATCGCGGGGCCACCTTTGCTGTGATGGAAGTTTCGTCCCACGCCCTTGACCAGCGTCGGTGCGACGGGCTGACGTTCGATGCGGCCGTCTTTACCAATCTGACCGGCGATCATCTAGACTATCACGGCACGATGGAAGACTATGCTCGTGCGAAGTCACGATTGTTTGCGGGACTTTCGCATACCGCAAAGGCCATCGTGAATCGCGACGATCCGATGGGCGAGCTCTTCGCGGGAAGTTCGAACGCTCTCGTCATTTCCTATGGTGCGGAGTCGCCCGGGCTTGATGTTTCCGCTCATGTCACGACGATGGACCGCTTCGGCACGCGATTTGTTTTGAGAACGCCGACTTTCCAGGCCCCGATCCGCCTACCGTTGATCGGCAAGCATAACGTGATGAATGCTCTTGCAGCGGCGGCCACGGCGACCGCGATCGGAATTTCCGAAGACGCGATTTGTGCCGGGCTGGAAGTCTTGCGCGGAGTACCCGGTCGCCTGCAGCGAGTGGAATCGGACGGCTGGCCTTTCTCGGTCATTGTGGATTATGCTCATACAGACGATGCGCTCCGCAACGTTCTTACTGCCTTGCGTCCGCTGACGCGCGGTCGGCTGATTTGCGTGTTCGGATGCGGCGGCGACCGGGACCGAAGCAAGCGACCGCGAATGGCTCGAGCGGTTGGCGAGCTTGCCGACATTGCATGGGTCACAAGTGATAACCCACGATCCGAAGCGCCGGCCGCAATTATTGATGAAATTCTCCCCGGCTTTGGGACCGAAATCCGTCAACGTCGGATGACCCGATGCCGCGTGGAAACGAACGTCGATCGGCGCGGTGCAATTCACGCTGCGATCGAGGATGCACGACCCGGCGACACAGTTTTGATCGCGGGCAAAGGCCATGAGAATTATCAGCTTATAGGCGGCAGGGTGCTCGCGTTTGACGACCTGGAAGTGGCAAGGGAATGCCTGTCGGAGCGGATGGGCGAACGGATTCGAGAGGTCGTCACATGATTCCAATGAAGGTCTCGGACGTTGCCGCCGCAGTCGGTGGCCGGCTGGAAAAATCGGATGCCGGCAACAACATTGTCCGCCGCGTCTCCACGGATTCGCGGGACATTCAAGCGGGCGATCTTTTTGTGGCGATTCGCGGGCCGCGGTACGACGGACACGATCACATCTTTGAAGCAGCCAAGAAAGGCGCAGTCGCGTGCTTTTGCAGCAAGTCGCACGGTGGTGAACCGAATCCTGAATCTGGAATTGCACGAATCCTTGTCGACGACACGGTGGCCGCACTGGGACGGTTGGCAGCGCATTATCGAAGTCGCGTCATTGATCAAAGCACAGTCGTAGTGGCGGTCACGGGGAGCAATGGCAAGACGACCACGAAGTGCATGATCGATCATATTCTGGGTCGGCGTTTGAACGGTAAGGCATCGCCGAAGAGCTACAACAATTCGATCGGCCTGCCGCTCACGTTGCTTTCTGCTGACGCGAACGATCGGTTCGTCGCATCGGAGATTGGCACGAATGCGCCGGGCGAGATTTCCGCCCTCGCATCGATCGCCAAGCCGGATGTGGCTGTCATCACCTCGATCGGTGAAGCGCATTTGGAAAAGCTCGGCGGTCTGGAAGGCGTCGCGGCGGAAAAAGCCTCGATCTTCAATCATGTGCGACCGGGCGGATTGTGCGTGGTCAACGTCGATCGTCCGGAGATTCATCCGTACGTCGAGCGAATTCGAAGCGCCCGGCTGGTCACGGTGGGAACGGAACCCTGGGCGAAACTCCAAGTGACGCATCGCTGCTCGACCATTCGCGGCACGACATTCGAACTCGATGGCCGGTTCCGCATCGAATTGCCCATGCCGGGGAGCCATCATGCGACGAACGCCGCAGCAGCTTTTGCCGTCGCTCGCTGGTTTGGTCTGGAGCCGGAAGAGATTAGCGAGGCACTCAAGACATTTACGCCGCCGGATGGTCGTACGCGATGGATCGACGCCGGCGGGATCACAATCGTAGACGACGCCTACAACGCGAACCCAAGCAGCGTTTGTGCGGCCGTCAAGGCATTGCAAAGTCCCGGCGCACGCCGCCGTGTGTTTGTACTCGGCGACATGCTCGAACTTGGCGACGCCGCAACCGACTGCTACCGTCGCGTCATTGAGGAAATCGCGGCCTCAACCGTTGATGTCGTTGTCACCGTGGGAGCGCAGACGCTTCGCGCCGTCGACGAAGCCCGCACTTCGTTCACCGGCAAGGATCTATACACTTGTGGCGATGTGGCCGCCGCGTGCGGCGTCCTGGATTCCGTGGTAACGGCTGGCGACACGGTCTGGGTCAAGGCTTCGCGATCAATGGGGTTGGGTCAAGTGGTCGCTCACCTGCACAATCGTTGGTCGCCGCGATCGGCGGCGGTGGCGTAATTTGTGCTTTATCATCTCCTTTACGAATTCTTCGAAGGCCGGCATTACGCATATGAAAACGCTTTGTTTCGCGGGACCTGCGCGGTCCTTTTCTGTTTCCTGTTCATGCTCATCGTGCTGCCGAAGGCGATTCGGTTGCTCATTCGCCTGAAAGTCGGCGATCGTCCGGAATTTGATCACGCATCGCTCAATGAATTGACTCGCGACAAGAGCAACGTCCCGACAATGGGAGGCGTGGTCATCATCACTTCCATCGGGCTGGCCATGCTGCTGCTCGCGGACTTGAATAACTTCTATGTCCACATGAGCTTCGTATGTCTGCTTTGGCTTGGCGGTCTCGGCGCGATCGATGATGCCCTGAAGCTCACTTCGAAGCGACGTGGTTCCACGCGCGACGGCTTGAAAATGAACGAAAAGCTTCTGTTCCAGGTCGGACTCGGGCTGGTTCTTGGCTATTTCATTTATGAGCATGGCCGCAGCAGTCTTGCGGTGCTTGAGACATTGGGAGAAGCGCCTGATCTTCCCGCTTACAAGTTTCTGAGCGTTCCGTTTTACAAACCCGGCATCATTCTCGGCACGTTCACGTTTATGGTGTTGACGGTATTGGTCATGACGGGGACGTCCAATGCCGTGAACCTCACCGATGGCATGGATGGATTGGCCGCCGGTTGCGTCGCGATGTGTACCCTCGTTTTCGCCATTCTTTCTTACATCGTGGGAACGGAAGATGTCGCGGAAAAACTTTTGATGCACCATATACCGCACACCGGCGAACTCATCGTCCTGTGCGGGGCGATCTTCGGATCATGCCTGGGATTTCTTTGGTACAATTGCCACCCCGCAAAAGTGTTCATGGGCGACACCGGCTCGCTTCCACTCGGTGGCTTGATCGGATTTGTGGCCGTTGTCACACGACAAGAGCTGATGCTGTTGATTGCAGGCGGCGTGTTCGTCATGGAGGCGCTGTCGGTGATGGCCCAGATCGGGTACTTCAAGTGGACTCATGGTCGGCGGCTGTTCCGATGCGCCCCCATGCACCATCATTTTCATCTCGGAGGCTGGAGTGAATCACAGACGGTCGTTCGCTTCTGGCTGGTCAGCGCGATGTTCGCGGGTGTAGCGCTGGTTTCGATCAAGCTGCGATGAATTCCCAGGCTGGATCTCTGCGGGCGGCGAAACGGGGCGACAGAATGATGGCGAATAAGCATCGGATCGGCAGCTTCGAATCGGATATTGTCAAATCGGTCGCAATGCAATCATTGTAAGAACCAATTGAAATTGATCAATATATGGTCAAGGGAACGGGCGATAATGCATTGTGGAATTCACATCCGGGAACAAAGGGATGTCCCATCAGATTTTGCTACATGCCCTTTTCAGCTCCATTGCCAATCGACGCGCTCATTAAATAGACCTTGCCCAACACGCTCTCTAAAGTGTTTCAGGGGAGCTTAAGGGACTCACGTCAATTCTCCCTTGCGTGAGTTCCTGAAGATCGGTCCGCTGGCGCGGCCGAAAATTATTCACGCAAGACCGGGGGCTAACCGTGATCACCATGAAGGGCGCAAATCTCGCACTGAATTCGTCCATTCGTACGGCAGCGATTGCAACCATTGCCGTCGCAATGATTGCAGGCGCTTCCGAAGGCGGTGCGCGGTCTCGCCATGGCCATAAGAAGAAT
Organism: Planctomycetota bacterium; assembly: GCA_016200265.1. Taxonomy (GTDB): domain Bacteria; phylum Planctomycetota; class Phycisphaerae; order UBA1845; family UBA1845; genus JACQFE01. Next base: position 168,087 of record JACQFE010000045.1, read on the forward strand.
CACCAAACGAAATTCACTTCTACGGCTGGGGGTGTCGCTTCAGTCGCAACAACCAGCGGCGCGGTTAACAAGGTCGATCCCACCTCTCATCTGCGATACACGGGCGGCGCCATTGACGGCGACTTCACCATGATGGGGTATTTCAAAATCACCATCAACCGCGGCGCATTGTCGACGTTTATCATCATGGGCGGCCCCATAGAGCCAACACAACGTTTTATCAACGGCGTTTCCATGTCCACAAACGACGATGGAGAATCGTATCGAATTCAAGGATTGGTAGGTGATCCGGGACTTGTCGGCCCCGATCTTGGTGTCGGAGGCTGGCACCATCTGGCCATGGTCGGCAATACAGCGCCGGGTTCTCCGATTTTCGGCTACATCGACGGAATCCTCGCCATCACCGGAACGATCAATGCAGGTGAAACATTCGTTCCAGAGATGATCGAGATCAGCGGGTGCTGGGGCCAGGATGTATTTCGCCTGGCCGGTTCGTTTTGCGCTATGAAAATCTGGTCCGCCCAGCTCAGCCAATCCGAAATCCAATCCGAAATGGGCTTCTATCGCGCTGTCCACAAGACATTCTTGTGGCAGGAAGTGCCATTGCGAAACACGACGGATTTGTTCGACCTCAGCGGAAATGGCCGCGATCTTGTCCCTTCAGGTCCGGCATTTGCGGATGACGCTGATGGTCCGGACATTTAATTCGATCCGTCCGGGACGCCGGATTGCACAACCCTCGATGACGACTGCAACATTGGAGTTTTCAATGAATTGACCAGCCTCTGTGAGGCACGACCCCGGCCCAACGGAACACCGTGCGAGGATGGCCTATTCTGCACGTCCCACGATGGCTGCGTCGAGGGGATTTGCACAGGCGGCGCCTCGCCTTGCGCACTTCATTGCGATGAGGCGAACAACGTCTGCGTCCAATGCCTGAGCGTATTGGATTGCAATGACGGCATCGCGTGCACGGACGACTCATGCAATTCGGGCACGTGTGTCCATCAGGCCAACAACTCACTCTGCGAGGATGACGGTCTCTTTTGTAATGGACAAGTGGTTTGTAGCGCGCACTCAGGTTGCATCTCGACCGGGAACCCTTGTCCGCAAACCGATGTTTGCAACGAGGACACAAATTCCTGTAATGAATGCCTGAGTTCCGAAGATTGCATCGTGGACAATCCATGCATCCTTGAACGCAGTTGCGTCGAAGGACGATGCCAAGGGGGTACACGGGTCGATTGTTCCGCATTCGGGGACCAATGCAATGCCTCCATGTGTGATACGTTTGGAGCCCCAGGTAATTGCGACATTCGAACTGCGCTCGACGACGGGACTCCGTGCGATGACGGACTGTTTTGCACGACGGGTGATGCCTGCGCTTCTGGGAGCTGTGCGGACTCGACACCAAAGGATTGCAGCGGCATTTCAGACCAATGCCATGTCGGAACCTGCGATGAAAAATCAAACGCGTGTGTGGCCTATACGGTTTCGGACGGCACAATTTGCAACGACGGGCTCTTCTGCACGATCAACGATCGCTGCGGAGCCGGTGAATGTCTGGGCGAACAGCGGGATTGCCGCGAATTCGGAAATGCGTGCAATACCGCCGTGTGCAATGAAGATACGAATGCGTGCGAATCGCATCCCGTCGAAAACGGCACAATCTGCGATGATGGCAACGCCTGCACCGCGAATGATGTTTGCAGCAACGGAACGTGCCACGGCCAGCCATTGTCTGGGCTTGCGGAATGGCTGGATTTGGCCGATTGCCTGAAGGGCCCGAACGAAGCGACGAGCATAGAATGCGAATGCTCCGACCTGAATCACGACGGGCACGTAGACCTGCGAGACACGGCGCTCTTCATGAATGAGTTTACAACCCCCTGATCTGGTTTACGGCTGGAGGTCCACATCGTTGACGCCGTTCAGGTCGTAATCGCGGGCGAGTTCCGTACGAAGCTGGGCATCCCACGAACCGTGCAAATCGGGAAAGAGGTAATTCGTCCCACCGGAATGTCGATCCGAAAATCGGTTGCCGTTGGTCTGACCATTGGAACCGGCATAATTCGCCTCTCCCGCGTCGATGTAACTGCAATCGTCGGTGCCGAGGCCGTCACCACGCTCGGATGATTCATTCGCATCGCCGATGATGGGCAGTCGAATCCGAATTTGTTCGAGGCTGGCCGCAGCTCGTGGATTCGCCGTTGCCACCAGATTATTTTTCGCATCGCGTTCCATGTGAAACGTCGAAGCGCTCCATGCCGGCAGGTACACACGATAGTGGCCGCTTTGGATGCCGCTGTCACCCACCGCGGCGCACAGCATGTACTTCTGCCATCGATGACCGTCGAGGTTCCGCTGCACGGGAAATGACGCCGGTGTGCCGATCGGTTCGTTGTACACATACGCCCAGAGGATTTCCGACCAGCCATAGGAAACGACTGGTTGTGGTGTGCCGGATTGACTGGGGTTGCCCGGTTGCTGGATCGGAACGCCGTCAATGACTCGCGTCAGCGTCACCGGATCGGGCGTCCACAAAGCGGGCGGAAGTCCCTGACCGCTGAGGTTGTCATAACCAGCGAGGGCGTTGCCGAATTCCTTCATCCGCGCGAGACAGTGAACGCTCTTGGCCTGAGCACGGGCACGGCTCAGCGACGGCGTCAAAATGGAAATGAGCAGGGCGATGATCGATATCACGACGAGAAGCTCGATCAAGGTAAACGCGAATCGATGACGGCGACGTGACCTGGAATTCATTGAGCTACCTTAGAGTCCCTGACTGTAAACCACACCCAAATTACATTTCATCCGAATCGTATCCGGCCAACTGACCGATTCCAACCAATTCGTGTGCATTTTGGCCCGAAACCGGCAACCTTTGTCCATTTGCCCTCGCATCTCTCGAAATGCCACGATAAGCTGATCGCGTGAAGAACGACGTGGTCATCACCGGAATGGGCATTTATTCTCCCATTGGCTGCGGAGCAAGAGACTTTTGGGACGCCCTGCTCGAAGGACGAACCGGCGCCAATGCCGTTACGGGATTTGATACGTCTGAATTGACTCGGAGGATTGCGTGCCAGGTCAAAGAGCCACCCGGCAGCGATGACATTTCATGCGGCCGGGCCTCACGACTGGCGATCGCTGCTTCGCAACAGGCACTCAAAACCGCCAAACTTACGGTAACATCACTCACGTCGGCGCGCGTGGCGACGATTGTCGGCACCACGATGGGCGAAACGGAGTTCATCGAGCGGCGATTGGATTCGCCCAAGGAAGAATGGCTCTCGCAGGAGCATGCTCGGCAAATCATCGGCGGAAGCCCGGGCTGCATTTCCCGCAACACAGCGATTCATATTGGAGTCGATCCGGACGACGCAATCGATCTGTATGGGGCGTGTGCGGCAGGGAATATGGCACTTGGAATGGCGCGTCGGCGGCTTCTTGAAGATCGATGCGATGTCGCAATCGCCGGCGGTGCGGACGGCTTCAGCCGTCTCGCGTTTTTGGGATTTATGCGTTTGCGCGTCATGGCTGCCAACGTGTGCAGACCGTTTGACGAGCGGCGTGACGGCCTTCTCGTCGGCGAAGGCGGTGTGATGCTCGTGCTGGAGCGCGAGGCTTCCGCAAAGGCCCGCGGGGTGCCTATTCTCGCGCGGATGATCGGCGCCGGCAACGCCTGCGAAGACTATCATCCAACCCGCCCTCATCCCGAAGGCGATGGACTCACGCGCTCGACCAGAGCTGCACTCGAAGATGCCGGTTTGCAGCCGAATGAAATCGATTACATCTGTGCCCACGGCACAGGCACTCCGCAAAATGACGCCATCGAAGTCGGCGTGATGAACAAATGCTTCCCGTCCGCCACGAAATTCAGTTCGATCAAGGCGATCACGGGGCACTGCATGGGTGCGGCCGCAGCGACCGAAGCCGCGCAATGCGTTCTTTCCCTGCAACATCAAACCTTGATCCCGACGTGGCATCTCGATACCGTGCTCCAACCTTGCAGTTTGGATCCTCTTCAAGGGAGTCCGAGAACGGGAAGGGTCCGATATGTGCTTAACAATTCCGCCGGCTTCGGCGGATACAACAGCAGTGTGATTCTGGCAGTTGCGTAAGCTGCACTGCTCATTAAGGCATAAGGCCGCCTGCAGACATTTGCATGAACAAAAAAAATGAACCTGCCAATGGTGATGTCGTGATCACCGGCCTTGGACCGGTGACGAGCATTGGCACGGGCTGCGAAGCATTGTGGAGCGGCCTGCTTGAAAGCCGTCGAATGGTCCGGGATCGCGAATTGCAGGTCGATCTCGGTCGAAGCGTGGTGCTGCCGATCGCTTCGATGCCCACCGAAGCGAACCCGGCGTTGGATCAGCAACTTTCTTATTGCGCGGACCAGCAATGCGGCGGGCATCGTGATCTCGCCTATTCGATGCTCGCCATGGATCTCGCCATCGCCGATGCCCGGCTCGAATACGATCGCGCTGCCAACAACGTCGGGCTGATTCAAGTATTCGAGGCCCCCGCGGTCGAGGCCACGGTGTCGCGGCTTTTTCAACTATTTTCGACGCCGCCGACCAGCGGGCCTCCACCGGTTTACGATCTCCTCGCCCCCTCCTTCTATAACATGCAGGCATTTCTTTACCTTCACGTCGCGGCCAAGGCATTTGGTCTGCGAGGGTTCTGCACCAGCGTCCACAATGCCTGTTCATCAGCGGCTTACGCCATCGAAGTCGCCGCCGAGCGAATTCGCTCGGGGCAAGCGGACGTGATGATCGTCGCGGGCGGCGAGGCATTTGATACGGCCGTGCGGCTCGAATGGTTTCGGCGACTTGAACTGTACGCAAAGGATGCCGGTTCGATGAGACCGTTCGACTCGACTTCGAGCGGGTTCTATGTGGGCGAAGGCGGAGCGGCGATGGTTCTGGAAAACGCGGAACATGCGGCTCGGCGAGGCGCGAAGCGGTATGCCTGCTATCTTGGCGGCGCGTTTGCTCATCAGGCCTGGAAGCAGACCATTCCTGATTTGCGCGGCGGCCTGCTCGGTTCAGTCATCAAGAACGCCTTGAAGCGAGCACAAGTTGAGCCGAGCGAAATCGATCTGGTAATTCCTCACGGCGCAAGCACGTCGTTGTCAGATACGTACGAGGCCAATAGTGCGAAAGGAATTGATTGGCGCGGCGACGGTCCAAAGAATTCAACCGGGGGCCTGGCGACCGTGTTCAAACCGCATGTCGGCCACATGCTTGCCTCATGCGGGGTAATCGAAACGATTTGTGGTCTGCTTTCGATGCAAAATGGGCTCATACCCGCGACGCCGTTGACCAGTCCAACAAGCCAGCAATTCCCCGTGCCGCTGGCAACTACCAACCTGAACAGGCGCATCGACACGCTGTTGAAACTCTTTACCGGATTCACGGGGCATGATGCAGCGATTGTTCTTCGCCGGGCGAGTTGATTGCCAGCGAAACGATTGTCGGTTCCGGCCCCGAAATGACGGCCAATCGCGACGGCTGCGCTGGCGCAAAGCCGCCGGACATTTCGATGTGGCGCCGATCGACTCGAACTCCGGCTCGACGCAATCGGCGGACTCTCTTGCGGTGCTCTTTCGCCTCAATTAACGCCGCCGTCCCGTTCGGGTCTTCATGAAGTAGCGCCGACCGATCGCCCTGTGATAGAATCGTTAAAATGCGTTCCACGGATTCCGATTGATAGTGATTGACGAATTCGATCGGCATCTTCCAACGGGATAACCGTCCCCAAAGACCCATCGTTCGACGAAAGCCAGCCAGGGAAGCAATCGCGTTCATTCGCTCAAACAACGCCCGGTTCATGTCGAAAGTCAAAAACGTATCAGTCAGATGCGCCGCAAGAACCTGGTGATGAACGCTATGATCTTCCTGGATCACTTCCCTCGCGACGTCCCATGTGGCCGGTGTTTGGAGGGCGTCGGCCCGCAATTCCCAGTAGAAGTGCCCGAAGTTCATTGTGCAATCATGGGCGGTGAGCTGTCGGGGAACGAATTTTCCGTGGGCGACAGTATCGGCCGCAAGGTGCGACAGATATCCGAGGGCGAACGCCTTGCCGCCGTCATCTTCAGCTTTCTCGAGCAGCCGAAAGCCGGTGGCCCAATGGTGGCAGAATTGCTTGACCCGGCTCAGTCGCTTGGCAAAAACAACATCTGCTGCGATGTTGCCGTATAGGTAGGCAAGCGTATTTCGTGCTAAGAGCGCCGCGATCGACGCCGGCAGCAGACCCAGTTCTTCGAGAACAGAAACCCCAAGCCCCACGTGAGTTCCCGGACCCCAGGCGTGAGCCGGTCGCGCTGAGCCGGCAAGCAAAACGACGACGAAAACGACGAACGTCCAACGTCCGAATTTCATTATTTTCCCCGCGCGACCACCCCTTCCGCCACCCTCCACGAAATCGCACTCCTCTATCCTAATGATACGTTCGCCACGATATCCGGGTGCGGATTCCGCCTGTGACTTCCTCAAACAAAAATGCCAGGAGTATAGTAGAAATGGCGATGAATTTGACTTCACCGGTCCTTTTTCTAAGCTGTAGCATTCAAGGTCGGGTTCGACTAGGAGCTAGGTGCCGATGCCGCAAGAACAGCAACACTTGACTATACGTCTTTCCGGTGAGGTTCATTTGGTCCAGTTCGCGGACCGAAAGATCCTCGACGAGCTTGCGATTTCGGAAATGGGCGAAGAACTGACGAAGCTCGTGAATGCCAATGAGCATATTAAGTTGCTCCTGAGCTTCAAGAACGTCGAACATCTTTCGAGTGCGGCCCTCGGCATCCTGATCACGTTGAATCGCCTCGTTGGCGAAAAAAGCGGTCAGCTTCGCCTCGCGGAGATTTCCCCACAGATCTTCGAGGTCTTCAAGATCACGCGACTCAACAAGTTATTCAACATCCATTCCACGACGCAGGAGGCTTTGTCGAGTTTCGACTAAGATTGAAGGCGAAGGCCTGCACCGCTTGGATGCGGCATCGGCCTTCCTCGCACGCGCATGAACGAGGTCAATCCTGACAACGAAGCCACCTTCCACACGTGCGTCATCCAAACCGACTTTCGCGAGACGAAAATCCCCAAGGACGCCATTTTCGCTGAGCTGATTCGAAATGCGTACAACGAGGACTCGATCTTCGCCATCAAGCTCGCGCTTGAAGAAGCCCTTGCCAACGCCGTCAAGCACGGCAACCAGAACAACGCCGATAAGCGAGTGACCGTTCGCTATGAGGTCACGCCGGAAAAAGTGACGGTCATTGTCCGCGACGAAGGTCCCGGCTTTATCCCCGAAAAAGTCCCCGACTGCACCTGCGCGGACCGGCTCTCAGTGCCAAGCGGGCGCGGCATCATGCTCATGCGGGCGTACATGGATGAAGTGTACTACCGCGATCAAGGCCGGGAAGTGTATTTCACGAAGCGACGCTCATCGCCGCGAATGAACATGCCACCCGCCGCCGAACCAACCATCCGCCGCACAATCCACTTTTCCGGTCGAGTGCAGGGTGTCGGCTTTCGCTTTTCAGCGAATAGTCTGGCAAGACGCTTCGACGTCACCGGCTATGTTCGCAACCTTCCCGACGGCCGCGTCGAAATTGTCGCTGAAGGCGGAAAGGATGAAATCGATCAATTCCAGGAAGCGGTGGCGGAAGCCATGAAGGTCCATATCCAACATGCCACGCTGAGCGACGCGCCACCCACCGGGGAATTTCGGACATTTGATATCGCACACTGAATTGCGCCGCGCCCTTGAATTATAGCTTTGTATTGAAGTATGATGCCGCTCGTCCCAAATTGATTACCATGAATTTCAGGTACGAAATTCAAAAACTTGATTGACCTCGCCGATGCGGCCGCACTGGCCAAGCGAATGCAAGGTCCAAATCACTGGTCGAGTGTCACAGGATGGCACTTAATCGATCTGGACCACGATCTCGATGTCGATCTGCGCGACGTGGCGGCGTTCCAGGACGCCATTTCAAATCAGTAATGAATCGATTAATCCAGCCAATCGCGCCATAGTTGAAACAATCCCGAATTTCCTCGATAATTCCACCAAATGGACCATTGATCTCGCACAATGAAAGGACGGTTTCCGATGAAAGCAAGAAAACTCTGGACCGCAGGAATTGCATTCGTTTCGATCTGCACACTGGCGGTAGTTGCGTTCGCTCAGCACGATAAGCCCGCGGCAAAGGCGGACGCCGGCGGGAAGCGCAGCGGCGATCCCTATTATCTGGCGACGTGTCCGATCTCCGGCGGCAAGCTCGGAAGCATGGGCGATCCGGTCGTGAAAGTCTACGACGGCCGTGAAGTTCGTTTTTGTTGCGGGGATTGTCCTGGCAAGTTTGAGAAAGACATGGCGGGCAGCATGGCCAAGCTCGACCAGAAGATCATGGACGAACAGCGTCCGATCTATCCCATGAAGACATCCGTCGTCAGCGGGAAGGATCTTCCCGAAAAGCCGGTCGAATTCGTGTATGGAAACCGTCTCGTCCGAGTTGCCGACGCTGCCGAAAAGGAAGCCTTCATGAAGGACACCAAGTCTTTCATGGACAAGCTCGATAAGGCCGCCATCGCCGAGCAAGGAAAGAAATATCCGCTTGATACCTGCGTGGTCAGCGGTGAGAAGTTCAGCGGCGAGATGGGCGAGCCGAAGGAAGTCGTATTGGCCGGTCGATTAATCAAACTCTGTTGCAATCAGTGCAAGAAGGACCTCGAAAAATCACCGGCGACGTTTCTTGCGAAAGTCGATGCGGCTCAAAAGGGCGGCAAGCCTTGAGGACGTCGTTTTAGTCATTCAATGCGGACGAAGCGGGTCAGGAGATGCTTCGCTTCGTTCAGTATGACGATGACACGATGGTAGGGCTTGAATGAACACCTGCATTGTAGTTCTGTTGGCGGGCAGGTTGGCTTTCGCGCAAGCTGACACGGTCAAAAATGGTGAAGTCGCCGCGCTGCTTTCCGAGGCTTCCGACGGCGCGGCGCTTCTTTGCCCGGTAATGCCGGATCAGGAGATCGATCCGGCCGTCTACTCTGATTGGAACGGGCGGCGCGTCTATTTTTGTTGCCGGAAGTGCAAGAAAAAATTCGACGCCAATCCCGGGCGATACACCGTGGAGTTGGCCAAGTATCAGCCGGCGGCAATGGAAAAAAGTCGTGGGGGACGCCCGGACGACCCTCTTGCCGATCCGGCAAAAGCGGACAGTTTGGCGAAAGGGAGCCCGATTCGAGCGGTTTTGCCGAATGCGTCGGTCTCAAATCGAGAGTCATCGTTAGTCAACTGGCTGGGCCGAATTCACCCGGTTACTTTGCACTTGCCGATTGGATTGTTGTTCGGCGCCGCGCTGGCGGAGCTTCTTTTTGCATGGCGGAAGAATTCATTTCATGATCACTCGGCGCGCTATTGTCTTTGGCTTGCGGTTTTGACTGGTATCCCCACAGGAGTCTTTGGATGGTTTCTTGGCGGACTGCGCTTAAGTGATACAGATGTGCTCATGCGATGGCACCGATGGCTGGGAACGGCCGCGGTCATCGGACTCGTCGCTTCGCTTTGGGCAGCCGAAACAGTTAGAATCCGCCGTCGCGGACAATCCGGCTACCGCGTGCTTTTGCTAATCACAATTCTTATTGTCTCCGCAGCCGGCTATTTCGGCGGCGCCATGGTCTGGGGAGTTGACCATCTGGCATGGTAATCCATTCCCTGTAGCTTTGATCACCGACATTAAGCCAAGTAGGGTGCATCGTCGTTTGATGCACCTTTTTGCATGTACCCTGAGCACTTGAACCGCACTTCAGACCCATTCCACGTGCGCTCGATGAATTGGCGAATTTCATCGATCATCAACGACGTTCTCTCTGCGTGCGAATAGACGTCTTTTTCAAAATGAACCCGCGCCCGTCTGCGAAATCTACCGGTTCCGCCGCCGTATCTTTTTCCGTTGCCTCTTGCCTCCCCCCTCTTCGGCCTTGCCATTCGCAATTCACGCTATGCCCCACGGACTGTGTTCGGCCTATGTGATCAACGCTTCGTTGCCTATTTGCCTGTTGCCTTTCGCGAGTGACACACCATGACACTCGCGAAAAAATACTTTCCCAAACGAACCCATTTGAAAGTCTCACTGACACGCCCGGCCAACCCCGCTCGACGAAAATCAAGAATTCATCGAACGCCTCGGACGTTATTGAACTGCGATGCGACCCTGTTGCCTGTTGCCTATCAATCTGCGTCATCTGCGGTTATTCTTTTCCGCACCGTCAAAGTCACGACTCGGAAAGCCCCGAATCCCCTCACGTTTTCGAAGAATCGCTTGGTTCGTCGCTGAGAATTCGCTGCACGGCCGTCTTCATGAACGTCATCTTCGTATTCGTGGATTCATCGACCTTCAAGACGACCTCCGTGTCCTTGACCGCGATGATCGTGCCGATGATGCCGCCGATGGTCAGCACCCGATCGTTTTTCGCGAGACGAGTATACATGTTATCGCGCTCCTTCTTTTCACGATTCTTCTGGCTTCGCGCGGTCATGAACATGAGCACGATCATGGCGAAAAGGAACGCGATCGGAATGTAACTCATGGGGCTTGGAGTCGGCGGAGTTGCCTGGGCCAAACAAACACTGGTATTCAATACGATCATTGATTCTCCTCGTTACGCTCGCACATGGGTACGGCGAAGATTTTCTTCGCCACGATTCAATCGGAACAACCGGATTCGACGCCCGGCTCGGACGTCTGCATGGTCGCACCGGCTATCGGAAACTGAGCCTCGATTGTCCCAAGATTTCCGTCCACAATCAATTCCCGGATACGCGCCATGAATCGCTGAAAAAAACGAATGTTGTGAATTGACGTAAGTGTCGCGGCTAGCATTTCCTCGGCATTGAACAGATGCCGGATGTATCCCCTGCTGAATGACGCACATGCTTCGCAGTCGCAGCCTGATTCCAGAGGATTCGAGTCATTTCGATGTCGCTCATTTCGCATCTTGAGCGGTCCCTGGGCCGTGAATGCGTAACTATTCCGTCCGTTCCGGGTGGGCAGCACGCAATCAAACATGTCCACTCCGCATCGCACGGCGGCCAGAATGTCCCGAGGCATCCCCACACCCATCAGATATCGCGGCCGGTCCGCGGGAAGCGATCCGATGATGCGAGGCAGCACGCTCATCATCTCTTCATGGCTCTCGCCGACGGACAGCCCCCCTATCGCATAGCCATCGAATCCCATGTCGACGAGCGATTCCGCGCATTCTTTTCGCAACGTCGCGTCCAGACCACCCTGCACAATCGCAAAAAGCGACTGCTCCTTGCGATGATGTGCGTCCTTGCATTTTTCGGCCCAAAGCAGCGTGCGACGAACGGCCTCGTGAAGCGCATCCGGCGGCGATGGCAGCGGCGGGCATTCGTCCAACACCATGATGATGTCCGCGCCAAGGAGGTTTTGCACGTGAATCGCATCAGCGGGCGTCAGGCGAATCGATGCCCCGTCGATGTGCGAACGAAATTCAACCCCCTCATCCGTGATTTGTGTCAGTCCCGTCAGCGAGAAAATCTGGTAGCCGCCGCTGTCCGTGAGAATCGGGCCATTCCATCCCATGAAGCGGTGCAACCCGCCCAACTCGTTGACAATTTCAGCCCCCGGCCGAAGTTGAAGGTGATACGTGTTGGCGAGAATCATTTGAGCGCCGCAGCCGCGCAACTGTGTCGGCGTGACGCCCTTGACCGATCCCGCCGTCCCCACGGGCATGAACACGGGGGTTTGCACTTCACCGTGCGGCGTGGTCAGAATGCCTCTACGTGCCGAACCGCAGGTAGACGTCACGCGAAAAGAAATCATGCGTTCTGACTTCGCGGTGCAATGCGGCGCTGCTCCCCGCTTCGTTTCGCGGAATTTCCGCTTGCCGAATTCTTCCTGGCTGTTGATCCCAAATCACTTTCCAGAATCGCACAATCGCAGAAGGCATGGTGGCGGATGAAAACTAACTTCGCGTCGCGGATTCCAGCGGCGTCGAATTTGAGGCTCGAAAGCACCTTGGTTGCGAAACGAAAATCGCTCTGGCATTGCCTCTGTGGCGAGGCCCCCAGTTCTTCGGCAAGTGTTGCAAAAAAAACGCAACTCGAAAGGTCAGCGACGATCTGCCCCTCTCGTGCCGCAACATCATCGCTGCGCGGCATTTTGAGAAGTTCATCAATCGATTCGCCTGGGGCAAGCTCAAGCCAGATGAAGCCGGCCATTCGCTCAGCTTTGAATCCTTCGGAAATCACGGTCATCAAGCGGTGGAATCGCTCCTCGGGCAAAAGCCCCTTGAATCCGGACCATGTGAATGTCGCGGCCGGGCGATTCCAGCGTGTTGAGGATGAAATTGAGACAGTGATTCCCTCGAAGAGGGGCGCGAGCATCGCCCGCAACTCCACCTCAATCGCCGTCAATTTGGAATTCCGCGCGGTGTCGGTCGAGCTTGAAAGAACGCGCCGAGGAGCAGCGTTTTTCGTCTGCTCCTTATTTGGATCCGCCGACGCGTCGCCGCTCGACCGACTGGTCTTCGACTTTCGCACCAGCGCAATGTCCACGCCGTCACACGAATGTCAAGCGCTTGACGGTCATAACCCTTACGTTAGGCTAGTTTGTAACCAGGGGACGTAGCTCAGCTGGGAGAGCGTCGCGTTCGCAATGCGAAGGTCGAGGGTTCAAATCCCTTCGTCTCCATTTTCCTTTTGCGTCGTCAGTATCGTATGTGGCGTTGTCAATATCGCGATTCGCCGACAGACGGATTGCATCCATCCCCCTACGATGAATTCATTGATTAACAAAGGGTGACGAATTGCGCGGACCTTCGTCCATGAAACAACTCGCGATCGCGATGAAACGCGAAGTGAGTGAGTAGTTGATTAGAATTTCACTGGCGCGGCGGCACACTCCAAGTCTTACGGGCACGCGGCCGGCCCAGGGTATGGATAGGCAAGATTCTTGAACCCATCCACAATGTTCGCCACATCGGCAATATCGACCCGCTCATTGGGAATTGCCGGGTTCACGTCGGCGCGGGCCACGATGATCGCCGTCGGGACGGACTTGAACTTGTCCACGGCCGCCGCAATGTCGGTGACGTTCGGCTGCGTCAGCGGCGCGGGTGACGGGGCCTGGAAAGGCGCAAGAACGTCGCCCCACCGCGACGTGCTGATCCGCAGCGTCGACGAAACCCCCGTGCAAGTGTTCTCGTTTCCAAGGCAGGTCGAAGAGAACTGCCGCACGTCATAGGTGGAACTGGGCACCACTTCGACGCCGCTGATGTGGAGGGTCTGGCCCCCCAGCACCGCCACCCAGTCGACATAATTCGGCGAGCACTGCAGCCTTGCACATTTGAACGCAGTCAACGGGGTTTCCGTTTCCTGACAATCGCTCACCGGGCCGACCCATCGAATCGAGCCCTCGAACGCCGAGAAATTCGGCGGCGGATATTGCGGCAGGTTCGGTGGATTCGGATGCATCAGGCTGACCAACGTGACCTGCAGCGCGGTGTCGCTCCCGGCCGCCGTCGCTGAACTTGTAATCTGGAACGAAAAGTAGCGAGTCTTATCCACGCCCGTGGGATCGGCCAGCGGCGTCGTCGGGAAGTTGCACACAAGCTGAACGAAAACGCAGTTGCCTTGTCCATCACACTGATCCTGCGTGCAGGAGTCGCCATCTCGATCACAGGGAGATGTGTTGTTGACAAACTGGCACCCTGAGGCGGGATTGCACGAATCATCCGTACACGCGTTGCCGTCATTGCAACTGATCGTGGTTCCCGAGCACGATCCGCCGCCACATGTATCGTTGGCGGTACAGGCATTGCCGTCATTGCAGAGATTGCTGTTGTTCACGTGGCGGCAGCCCTGGCTCATGTCGCACGAGTCATCAGTGCAGGGATTGTTGTCATTGCAATTGGGAGATGCGCCGCCCACGCACGATCCGCCCGAGCAGGTGTCGTTCGTCGTGCAGGCGTTGCCGTCATCGCAGGGATTCGAATTGGGTGTGTACACGCATCGTCCGGATTGGCACGTGTCCGTCGTACATACATTCCCATCATTGCACTCGGAATCCTGCGTGCATTCCGTGCAATTCGGAATCGGCGTTCCCATGCAGACACCGCCCGAGCATACATCCCCCGACGTGCAGACGTGTCCGTCGTTGCATGAATTGGTATTGTCCACATGCGTGCAACCGGAGCCCGGAGTGCACGAGTCGTCGGTGCAGACGTTTCCATCGTCGCAATTCGGCGCGGGCCCGCCGGCGCACGATCCGCCGGCACAGGTGTCATTGGTCGTGCAGGCGTTGCCGTCGTCGCAGGCCGATGCGTTGTTCGCATGATGGCAGCCGCTGGCGGGGATGCATGAATCATCGGTGCAGACGTTGTGATCGTTGCAATCGGGCGGCGGTCCGCCGACGCAGCCGCCGTTCATGCACGTGTCATAGGTCGTGCAGGCGTCGCCGTCATCACACGGGCTGGAGTTGTTGACATAGACACAACCGCCGGCCGGATTGCACGAATCATCCGTGCACACGTTGCCGTCGTTGCAAACCACCGCCGCTCCGCCCACGCACACCCCGCCCGAACAGGTGTCATTGGCCGTGCAGGAATTGCCGTCATCGCAGGGATCGGTGTTGTCGGTAAAGATGCAAAATCCTGCCTGGCAGGTGTCCGTGGTGCAGGCATTGAGGTCATCACAATCGCCGTCCTGGGTACATTCCGTGCAGTCGGAGACCGGCGTTCCGCTGCAAAAGCCGCCGCCGCAGACGTCGTCGTCAGTGCACAGGTGATGGTCGTCGCAAACGTTCGTGTTATTGGGGTGCTGGCAGCCCGTGGAGTGGTCGCAGGAATCATCCGTACACACGTTTCCGTCGTTGCAGTCAATCGGTATTCCGCTGCAACTGCCACCCGAGCACACATCGCCGATCGTGCATGCGTCACCGTCGTCGCAGGGCACATGATTGTTCGTGTGCATGCAACCCGTCAAAGGATCGCAGTTGTCCGTCGTGCAGACATTTCCGTCGTCGCAACTTATGCTCGTGCCATTGCAGGTGCCACCCGCACAGATGTCATTGCTTGTGCAGGCATTGCCGTCGTCGCAGGGGTTTGAATTGCTTGTGTGAACGCAGTTGCCGGTTTGGCAAGTGTCCGTCGTGCAATCATTGCCATCACCGCAATTGATTGGGATGCCGGTGCAAATTCCCCCCACGCACACGTCGGACACGGTACAGAGGTCACCATCATCGCAGAAACCTGCATGATTCTCATGACCGCACACGCCGTTCGAGCAAGTATCCATCGTGCAGCTATTGCCGTCATTGCAATTCGGAATGGTGAGGATTCCCGACGCCGACACGGTGGATTGTCCATCCGGGTTCGTCACCGTAACCGTTCGTGCGCCGGGCGCCGCTCCTGCATCGACAGTGATATTCAGTGTCACATGCGTAGGATCAGTAAACGTGACGCTGTTGACCGCCACACCAGTACCGCCAACCGAGGCGGATATATGGTTGGAATAGCCGTTGCCCGGATCGTAGAAACCGGAACCGGAGCTCGATGTGCCCGTCAATACCAGGTCCAACATGCTGCCCTGGCATACTGTCGAAGGGCTGATGCCGGACGGCGTCGCCGGCGGCGGGGCCAGGAGCTGCACGACCCGTACGGCCCACGAATTCGTGGCGTTCGCATATTCCTGAAACGTCCACATGGTCATGTTGTCATTGGGATCGACATGCGTAAACGAAAAGTCACCCCAGCGGTTGGAGCCGTTGCCGACGAGCGTATAGCTACCCAAACCAGCCTGCACGATCGTCGGCGATTGGGTCGTTCCGAGCGGGTCGCTCGACAAACGACCGGCCGCAGCGACGCCCGCCCAATCGTTCGTTGTGGCACTGGCGTAACTGCACCCCAGAGCCATGTGCCCTTGCCCGGACATGGCCACACTGGGGATCCAAAAGGAACGCGGACTCGCCGAGGCATTGCTGAACAACGTGCCCGATTGGTTCAGCGTCGGCGTCGTCGATAGACTCTTAATCTCATACCAACGCGAACCGTCACGTCCACCGCTGGAGCTTGCCACGCCGGAGCTATTCACCTGAATGTTGTGCGCGGTCCAGAGCGTACTTACACCGGTAAGCGTGTTCCTATGAATTGCGGCCTCAAAGAGACGATCATCGAGGGCGCTAATTGACGTCGTGCTACCCGATGCGGGGACAAGTATGGGAAAAGCGGTTGCCGGAACGGTGATGCTGAGGTTTCCGGAAATCGTCGGAGTGCCGCCGGGACTGCCTACGCGACGCATCTGCAGCAGACCGAAAGCAACGTTGTCTACGCCAATAAAATAACCTTCTGTCGCGCTGGGGTCGTCATTGTCGACCCCGCGCGGCGTATAAGGCCCTGCACCCGAGCCGACTACCAAGCCGCGGAACGCAGTGTCCACGAGAGGACCGCCGCTGAGCACTGAGGTCTTACGAATGACATGGCCGCTTGTTCGGGAAAAAGAGCCGCCGCTCGTGAATAGGTTGCCGCCGATATAGAGAGCGTTGGCGTCAATTCCCAGTGACGGGTAGTCAAAAAACGTATTGTTGTCACCGGTTCCGTCCCCGCCGGTGTTATTGTGCTGGATGAAGAAAAACGTAAAGCTGGAACTATTTGTAATGGTGGTGCCGCTGCTGGCCGCGATCAAAATGCGATTATTTGTTGAGGCCACATTCACCATGATGATGAACCAGCGACCACTTGTCCGGTCGTATCGAACTTGTGGGTCACTCGTGCCGCTGCCGTTGCGCACACTGTTGAAAAAGCCATCCGTGGTCGCGTTGAGCGCGCTGTCGGGAGTTCCCGATCTGTTGAAGGACTTGATCCGACCGTTTACGCACACCACGATCTGCGACGGCCCGACCGCTCCCATGGTGTCCGGCGGGATGAAACCGGCAGTGTTGGAAATCTGAACAGCCAGGAAATTAGTCGGCCCGATGAGTTGCGGGCTGTCCGGGGCAGGTTCCCCGTTTGGGGGAGGCCATTGCGAAGTCGCAGGAGAATCCGGATTTTGATGTAGATGTTTGCGTCTCGGGTCGCGCGGTTCACGTTCTCGCGGCTCATGGTTTCGCATGGGCCTGATCTCAAATGGTGGTCCGCCCGCCGCATCGATTGTGGCCTGACGGGCCATGATTTGTTCGACGGTTTCAGTGATGCCCATCTCGCCGACGGTGGGCGTGCCAACAATTTCCTGCGCCGAATCCAAAAGCCAGTCGGGGATTCGGACAACGCCAGACTCCACGATGCCATCGCTTGTCGGCGGCCTTGCGCGCACTTCCAATTGCGCGGAAACAAGAAACAAGCCGCCCACAAAAAGGGTGAGCGTCAAACGTCTTGTAAATCCCAATCCAATCCGATTACTCAACATTGCCTCTCCCCTATCCGCGATCATCGCAGCGAAAACTCTCTTGCCGTCTCCATGATTTGCGATTTCGTGCGATCCCGGAGCCAGAGCACCCAATACTCATCTGAACAGTCGGGCCTTGTTTGCGACACGCCGACATTCTACCTATTACCAATTCCAAAAAACAAATGCGCGGAGCGTTGAATGGAAGGGCGAATCTCCCGCTGAGCCGCGGCTCGACCTCCCGGTGAGAACGCGCCATGATCGATGGGGACTCGCATCGCACAGAAGCAGTAATGCCACAGTTGACTCTGAACCAGTCCAAGCACCCCAGCCCAGCGGAGCAGACGAATGACCAATAACAAACCAATCACATTTTTCGGTGTTTTCTCGGCCATCTTGTGCTTTATCCAGGCCTAATCCTTGCCCACTCGAAAGGCGCGGCTTGCGGGGCATACGAGGGCGTCACATAAAAGGATCCCACAAGCGAATGGCCTTAGGAACGTCCTGACGACGCATTTTGATTCAGCCACGGCATCAACGCTCGCACATTGCTGCCGGCTTTTTCAAACGCGGTCCCTTCTTCCGCATCATTAAGTCGTTGAAATCGCTTGCCGCCGGAACGGAATTCGTTGATCCACTCGCTCGCAAATGAGCCATCTCGAACTTCCGCGAGAATGCGCTTCATTTCCGCGCGGCAAGCCTCTGGGACAATCCTTGGCCCTCGCGTCAACGCTCCATACTCGGCCGTATTGGAAATCGCTCCATACATCCCCGCCACGCCGCGTGTGTACACGAGATCGACGATCTGTTTGAGTTCGTGAACACATTCGAGATAGGCGAATTCCGGCTCATATCCGGCCGATACAAGCGTTTCAAACGCCGCCTTGCAAAGCTCAATCACGCCGCCGCAAAGCACGGCCTGTTCTCCGAAAAGATCAGTTTCGGTCTCGTTCGCGAATGTCGTCTCGACGATGGCGGCCCGGAATGAACCGATCGCGGCGGCCCAGGCCAGTGCGGTGCGTCTTGCAATTCCGGAGGCATCCTGGTGAATTGCCATGAGCGATGGCAACCCCTTGCCTTCAAGATACAGCGAGCGAAGCAGGGTTCCCGGCCCCTTCGGCGCAATCATCACAACATCCACGTCCGGCGGCGGGTCAATAAAACCGAAGCGAATGTTGAACCCGTGTACAAATCCGAGCGTTTGCCCGCTTCGCATCGAACCAGCAATTTCAAAGGAATAAATCTGTGCCGCGGATTCATCGGGAAGTGTGAGGATGATGAGATCCGCTTCCGCTACGGCGCTGGCGACTGGCTTCGGTTCGAATCCATCCTCGCGGGCGCGCATCCCACTGCGACCCTCGCGCTGTCCGACAATCACATCGATTCCAGAATCTCGAATGTTGAGTGCGTGTGCCCGACCCTGATTGCCATAACCGATGACGACCACACGCTTCTGGCGGAGAAAACTGAGGTCCGCGTCGGTTGTTTTAGCGAGTGTGAGAGCCATCGGGCCTGCTCATTCGACGGGCCTCAACGTCGCCCCACCGGGCAGATCGCCGTCAAGTTTTGGAAGGTCCTTCAAGCTGCCCAAACCGAAAATCTCAAGGAATTTCGGCGTCGTGCCATAAAGCAGCGGTCGGCCGATTTCCTCCGCCCGGCCGACAATGCGAATCAACCCGGCATCACGCAATCGAATCAAGAGATCGCCGGCCGCGACTCCGCGAACCGCCTCGATATCCGCTCGCAACACCGGCTGCTTGTATGCGATGACCGCCAGCGTTTCCAATGCCGCCCCGGTAAGCCGAGTATCGTCGCGGGCCTTGTGCAGCTTTTTCACCCAAGGAGCATAGTCGGGCAGGGTAAGAATCTGGTAGCCCTTCGCGATGGATTCAATTCGGTAGGATGCCCCCACTGACGCATAACGCTCGTTTAGCGCGTCAATGTGCGACTTCACATCGGTGGCGTTTCCCCGTCCGAGGATTTGAGCAATTTTCGCCGCAGGAAGCGGATCGTCCGTTGATATCAGCAAGGCCTCAACGACCGATACCGGCGTGACATTCGCTTCGTTCGCCGGCATCGATTCCAACGCCTGAGCGTCGGACCCTTCTGCGGTTGTGGATACAGTTTGAACCATCTCGTCCATGAATTTGATTGTAACGTGAATGCCTCGATAACGCGAGAAGCCTTGGGGCGTTGCGACGACTCAATCCAACCGCTATACACTCCCACTCTGCATGAGGAAGCCGATACGAAACAAACGCAATCTCCTGGCGAACTCGGATTTCGCCGCTGGTCGCCTTTCGCCGAGTCGATGGCGATGGACCCGCACGGGCAAGGGAATCACCTGGAAGCGACTTGGCGACGATGAATTAACGCCGGGCATCGAGATCGTAAGTTGCGGCCATATGGGCCGCGCCGCGTGGTACCAGGACATCGCCAGCAAGCCCGGCGCTGATTACCGGGTCGAAGCCGATGTCGATTGTGATTTAACGGCCAATGCTGCCGTTGACGCAGCCAATGACGAAGGATGCGGGTTCACCCTTCAGATTCAGCCGGCCGCAACAAGCAAGCCCGAATTTCTGCGCACCACACCTTTCATATTGAAGTCCGATGGGGATCTCTCTGTGCGCGCCTATTATCAGGCCCCCAAGAAAGTGCGAAAACTCCGCGTGTCCGTCGCGATCCTCAATGCGATCGGGCGAGTCAAAATTCGCGACGTCCGTTGCATTCCGATCATTGAGCCAGAAGAGGAATCTCATCTGCTCGCATTTCCACCGCCCACTTATCTAATTCCACCGTCTCCGCTTGCGGTTCGGTCTGCATGCATTTTCACGCATCCAAATACTCGCAACGGGCTCATCCGACTGCTCTCGAAAAAGCTTGGTCCGGCTGCGGTGTCCTGCGAAAGTCCAACTGATGAACTTTCCAATTTTCTCAACGACTCGAATGCGGTCTTCTTCCCTGATGACGTGCCGCCTTCGAGTTTTCGTACTCTCATCGATCTTCAAAGGTTCGCCGAGCATCGAGTCGTCGTCATCTCACTCCGAGCGTTTGCATCGTTGACTCGCGGAGCGGCAAAGATTCGTACTATTCGACAATCGGCAGACCCAATCCACGCCCGGGTCGACTGGAGCAACCATGTCACCGCCGGCTTCGCCCTCCATGATGCGGTTCCATTCGCATCGCGCGGCAACATACCGGGCTCGTTCTCACAGACCCACATCATCGGTACGCCGCGATTTAGCGCGTTTTGCAAAAAGCATCATCTCGTGACTTTGCTTTCCTCGATTTGCGAGTCGGAGGCCGCTTCCCATCATCCAGTCGCACTGGCGTGCTCTTACGAAAAAGGTGCTTTCTATGTGATTGATCTCGATGTTCTTGAAGATCAGCCTACGACATTCGATGAAACGCATCTCGCGAAGCACATCGCGTTGGGAATGCTCGGTCGATCGTGGGTCGGACTGGGGCAGTACAGCGTCCCTCCGGCGACCCAATCATCGTTCGCCGACCTCTGGCGCGACATGCCGCAACGAATTGACCATTTCAGGTTTCGATTTGCGGAAAATTCGAAGGATGTCCCCAGCGAAGTGACCATCGGGGAGGACGATGGATCGCTGGGGCTGCTCCCCGCGACGAGACCAATCATCCGATTGCGCACCGGATTTGCTCCGGGTGACGTGGAGAGTTTTTTCGGCGCGTGGTGTTGGTTCAAGCAACTTCTGGGCGTTCACACCCGG
Source organism: Planctomycetota bacterium (assembly GCA_016200265.1). Taxonomy (GTDB): domain Bacteria; phylum Planctomycetota; class Phycisphaerae; order UBA1845; family UBA1845; genus JACQFE01. Next base: position 189,242 of record JACQFE010000045.1, read on the forward strand.
CCTTGCCCTTATGCAGGTCCGCTCTTGCGGCGTTTTCGACCCATTTGGTCACCGGCTTGTACGCCATGGGACGCCCGCCGCGGATGGAATCCGCCTGCCATTGATTCATGTGGTTCCGATGCCCGCGAAGCGCACGAGATGTTCTCCGCCCCCCATGCAGCAATCATCGATCTGGTCGCACGACGAATCGATCATTGCCGAGTCATTCTGCATCCCGGCAACAAAGACAACTCACGATTCAAGGTCTGGATTCCGCAACTCTATCGATGCACATCGGAACAAGATGGGGCCGACCGATCCACTTATGGCATGTCAAACCCGAATGATCTTGAAATCGGTGTTGACGATTCGAAGTTTGATTCGCCGATGCACAAGCATGTCATCGCCCAGGGAGGCCTGGCGATACGAATCGAAACACCCTGGCAAGGTCCCTTATTTGTGGCCCGTTCGATCGAGGCGACTGAACAAACGGCTTCGCTGATCGAACACGTCGTCGGCCTTGTATTCGGCTTGATCCTTGTGAATCGTCGCCACGACCACATCGTCCTCGATGATTTCGAGGCAATCGCTCCGGGACATGCGCTTATCCTGGATTTACTCCCATCGTGGCAGGCGGATCATGTTCAATTGAAACACAGCCATCAATAAGACATGGGATCATCGCGGGATATATTGATCTGAGATTTGCTGTGCAGGATGTTTATGCGCCGCGTCGAGCAAAGCGAAGCGCTTGGCGAAGCCCGTCAAACGCAGCATGTGGGAGAACCCCAAGATTGTCAACTTCGACGCCTTCAAATCCCTGTTTCGCGGCCTCGTGAAATGTTGAAACCAGCTGTGCGGCACGTTCGCCAACGGCCGCACCGGCAGGCGCCAGCCATTCGAGATGTCGCGGCGGATTCTTCGAACCGGGAACACGGTCCGAGCCGTCGATGCACGGCGTAATGAAGCCATCCGCCCGGACTCCGTCGATTCCGCACGCCCCCGGAGCCGCTTGCGTGAGCGCGCTTCCCGACAGCAAAACCGAACAGGTGCTTCGCTCGCGGATCTGCTGAAGCAACGTATCCAGTGCGGCCAATTGTCGGCCCACATGCGCCCCTAGAGCCGGATTCTCGGCGAGCAGGCCCGACACGGAAATCCCCTCGCCGGCACCCGTCTCGACAGCCCGCTGAATGATATTTTTCGCATTCAACTCAGCCTGTGCGACATCAACGCCCGCATCCGTCGAAGCACGACGACAACTATCGCAAAAGCAAATCGACAGCACGGCCCGAGACAACGAATTCAGCGGCAGAGTCGACTCCAAATGCGGATCAAACGCGTCCGACCATGCGATGAAATAATCTGAAAGAACAATCGTGCGAAGTGCATGGCGTTCAGTGAGTTCGGCGATCAGGCCGACCAGATAGGATTGAACATCTCCATTGCTAAGGCACAAACTTCGACGCGATTCCAGTCCCAGCACGCTTCGACAGGAAAACTCCGGATAGCGGTCAGCGAGCCTCCCGACACGCGACGCGGAAACGATCCCGCGAATCTCCAACGATCGGGCCGCGCACGCCGCACCAATCGCCGAAATCGAATAGCGCACCGGCAATCGAGTGGCCAACACCGGCTTGCATCGCGTTCGCGAATAATATTCCGCCGTGGGGACAAAGAGCAGGCCGCCACGGGTGCGATAAATCTTCGGATCAACGTCGCCGACGCGAAGCTGCGTGACTGAACCTGCAGCGGTCCATACGGACAGTCCGCTGATGCCAACTTCGCCCTGAAGCCGATCCAGCATCGTCAGCGCGTCCGCGCCTTCCAAGTCCCATGGATAGGCCCGAATAAAGAGCTTGAACATCACTCGTGCCCTCCCACAACTTCTGTCACCTCGGAAAAAGTATTTTCCAACGCCGCCAGCATTTTTCGATGAGCCTGCTCTTCATTGAGTCCGTAAAACGCCGGGGCAAGAGAACTGGCGCCAGCTTTCTCATTTCCCTGGGAATCAGCTTCCACACACGTCGACATCCACCGATCGCCCTCTCGCACTACGTGAATTTGAAACCATCGAGGCAGTTCACTTTCATTGGACGCGCGATATAGGATGGAAGCCATGTTGCCAACATTCCGGATTCGAATTGATATTATATCCGCATGTGAGTTTCTCGCAATCAATTTCGCCAAAACCCGATTGCAACGGACTCCGTGTGACAAATTACGATTTCAAATGTCAAAATGGAAAAGTCGTAATTTGCTAAGCCAGCCAGACAATAGCCCGTTCCACGGTCGAAATTGAGGCGAGGCCGACTTTGACTGCCGCGGAATGCGCAATTACAATCCAGTCAGAAACTTAGTTTCGAAGCAGTCGAGCGAATTGGTAAAGATATCACAGCCTCTTCGAACGGATTTCACATGTCGATACGAATTGAAAAAATTCTCTATCCGACCGATTTTTCGAAAATGGGAATTGTCGGACTGATCTATGCGCGAGAATTGGCTGAGTTGATGAACGCACAATTGCATTGCCTCCACGTCGTGGACGACGCCTACCAATATTGGACCTCGCTGGGACCCGAAAGCCTGCCCCTGGGGCCACCGCCTGATGAACTCCTGCAAATGGCCCGCGATCGCATCGCTCGATTTGCATCTGAACATTTTTCGAATCTAAAAAAGTCCGCGATCACTGCGGTGGCGTATGGCCGACCGTTCGCGGAAATTATCGCTTACGCCAATGAAAACAAAATCGACTTGATTGTCATGGGAACGCATGGCCGTGGCGCAATCGCGCATGTACTTTTAGGCAGCACCACCGAGAAAGTGCTTCGCAAGGCGTGTTGCCCTGTGCTCACTGTTCGCACGGCCGATACTCAGTCGGGATCGAAGTAGCTCCCGCACAGCAAATTGAATCGCATTCGACCGTGGAACATTTGTACGCAAACGCTGAAGCACGAATCAAATCGAGTACCCGCATCGTTCTCGCGGCACAGGCTCGTGCGGCTGCGGGATCAACGGCCTTCGCCGCCGCGTTGCTGCTCTATTTCGGCTTCAACTCCGTCGAACCGAGTCGCAATGACCTTGGCGATTGGTCGCTTTGGATTCTCTTTTGTACCTTGCGTTTCGGTGGTCTGGCATGCGCCGCCCTGACCGTCGTTCTCTTTCTCGGTGTTGGCGCTGCGCTAATTGCTGATGCAATTGTTTCCACAGTAATCGGGGTGCTCCTTATCTTAACAGGCGCCGGCTTGGCCATCGGCGGCGGCACAATGATGCAAGCCGCGATCAACGTCGTTTGCGGCTTTATGTTCGCGTCATATGGCGTTCGAACAGGATTGATATTTGCGGCAAACCGAAAAGTAACATTCAAAGTCGGTGACATCTTCGAGACGGGCCCCGACGAATCAAGAAAAATGCCTTTCGACAATGCACCAATTCAGTCAGAGACCTCACCAGAATCCGCATCGAACCAGAATTTGATGGATTCATTGCGGACAAACAAGCTTGCACGCCAAGCCACCGAACCTGTCAAACTTCCGACAAGTGAATTGAGGCCGGCTGACGCGCCGTCAGAAGAAGGATTTCTCGCCGCACTTGCGAAAAATCGATCAAAGAACAATGACTCCTCCGGTGCCGTGTGACTGACACAAGCACGCACGCTCCACTTCCACCCGATCTGAGTCGATACTCGCGACAGGTTCTGTTCGTAGACCTCGCCATCGGCGGCCAGCGGCGACTCATGCAATCTCGTGCTGTTCTATTCGGCTGCGGCGCATTGGGCACAGTCATCGCGAACACGCTCGTGCGTGCCGGCCTGGGGCACCTGAAAATTTGCGACCGCGATTTCATCGAACTCGACAATCTGCAGCGTCAAGTGCTCTTTGATGAATCCGATATCGCGGAAGGCTTGCCGAAAGCCGAGGCCGCCGCGCGAACACTCTCCCGCATCAACTCCGAAGTGTGTATCGAACCCGCCGTCATCGACGTGAATCCCAATAACATCGAGCGACTATCGCAGGATGCACAAATTCTCCTCGACGGCACGGACAATTTCGAGACGCGTTTCCTCATCAACGATTTGGCCGTCAAGACGAATCGACCCTGGCTTTACGGCGCCGTCATCGGTTCAACAGGTTTGTGCATGACCATTGTGCCTGGTCGAACCCCCTGCCTTCGCTGCATATTCGATCAAGCCCCGCCCCCGGAAATGAACCCGACCTGCGACACCGCCGGCGTTCTCGGCTCCATCGTCAACATTATTGGCAGTTTGCAGGCGGCCGAAGCAATTAAGATTCTTTCGGGTCGCGAAGATGCAATCAATCCAGCCCTCGTTCAGGTGGACATCTGGACCGGCCGGTGGCTGAATATGAATGTAGCCACCGCACGACCCGATGGCGTCTGTTCATGCTGCGGCTTGCGGGAGTTTTCCTATCTCAACGGCAAATTTGCCAGCGCCACCACAACGCTTTGCGGCCGCGACGCCGTACAGATCAATCCTGGAACCGCCACGAGAATCGATCTTGCACAGATTGCCCGAAAACTTGGCCCTGTCGCCGACGGCGAAATTCAGCACAATCGCTTTATGCTCCGGGCTAGAGTTGGCGGGCATGATCTTACGTTGTTTCCTGATGGCCGCGCGATTATCAAAGGTACCAAAGAACCGGAAAAAGCCCGCTCCCTTTACGCGAAATATTTAGGGGCATGATTTCTAAAATTGCCACAGGCCGATGATTTATCTCGACAACGCATCCACAAGCTGGCCGAAACCGCCCTGTGTCTTGCAGGAAATGGAGCGCTTTCTTCGGGAGGACGCCGGAGGTCCTGGACGCGGCGGACATCGAATGGCCATTGCCGCAGAGCGAGTCATTCAAGAGGCTCGCGTGAAGCTCGCCCGGCTCATTCATGCCAACGATCCCAATCGAATCATTCATTGCCTGAACGGAACCGACGCCCTCAACATCGCCATTCACGGGTCACTTCGCCAAGATGATCACGTCATCTGCACCGTGCTCGACCACAACAGCGTATCTCGGCCGCTCGAAGCGATGACGGCCGATGGATTTATCTCACTCACGCGTGCGCCGATCGGCGATGACGGCTGCGTCGATCCCGAAGTAGTACGCAAATCGATCACGTCGCGAACTCGGCTTGTCACCGTCGTTCACGCCGGCAATGTGACCGGAATCATCCAACCAATTGCGGAAATCGGGCGAATCGCACGCGAACGCGATTGCCTGTTTCTCGTGGACGCCGCTCAGTCGGCAGGTGTGCTGGACATCGACGTGAACGCCATGAACATCGACTTGCTTGCGTTCCCGTGCCACAAATCGCTGCTCGGTCCAACGGGCACCGGCGCTCTGTATGTTGGCGATCGCGCGGATTTGACGCCGTGGCGTGAAGGTGGAACCGGCGCGGACTCCGCGTCGAAATTGCAACCTATGGAATTGCCTACCCGTCTCGAAGCGGGAACGCCGAACACGGTGGGCATCGCCGGTCTGTCCGTCGCACTGAGCGAGGTTCACCCGGCAGAATCACTCTTGCACGAGCGCAACCTGCTGGACCATTTGTTATGCGCGATTGCCGAAAAACCAAGAATTCATGTCATCGCACCCGCCCCAACCTCGCGACGCGTCGGCCTCATCTCGCTCGATGTCGACGGGATCGCCTCAACAGATGTCGCCACGATTCTCGATCAGAGCTTCGGAATTGCTGTTCGACCCGGATTGCACTGCGCGCCGTACGCCCATCGCACGCTTGGCACATTCCCCGACGGCACGATCCGCATCTCTCCCGGCTGGAGCAATACAGCGGCTGACATTGACGCCCTTGTCGGCGCCCTTAATGAAATCGCCAGCGCCTAATCCCGAAACCTGATTCTCTATGTCGCTCCGGCGGTTAACTCTTTGCAGGTTACGGCTTTGGTGTCGAGTGCTGCGACGATAAGGCGGTCGAAGAGACTGGCTTCGATCCATCGGCGATTGGCCCGATAGGTGAACTCCGCCAGGTA
>JACQFE010000052.1 GCA_016200265.1 Planctomycetota bacterium
GTAGTAATACGAATCCCAATAATTATTGGCGCTACCTCCGCGGTGCCATGGGCGGCTTGTCCGCCCGTACCAGTACTGGCAGGCAAGCTACCAGTGGCACTCACTGAAACCGAACCGCGCCATTAATTTCTGGAATTGGCATAATGTCTCGCCGCTTCGAACCGACCCCAGTCGATCTTCCTGGCCAGTTGAATCAGCTCATGCTGCGGATTGAGCAACTGATCGAAATGGGATTGAAACAACTCGAACGAATCGCGCGATTGCGGTTTGGGTTGCATGGAATCCATTCCTTGATCAGGTGGCATCGAATCCGTTCTTGTTTTGCAGGCTTTTCGTCCTCACGTCGAGGATTTCCGGCAAACTATACCGGCCACATATCGCAATTTCACCTAAAATGTGGCAGGAATGCAGAGTTTTTCAGGGACGACGACATCACCCTCGGCCGCGGCAACAATCGCACGTCCGTTGGCCATCGTGTCGTTCATGTCCATTGGGCCGGTGTCGCCCGCCGGCGAATTGCCGTGATCGACGTAGTCGTGCGTGACGTGAATGTAGTCGCCGCTCACATAGGGGATTCGGTAGAAGTTACGGGAAATCTTGCCTCTGGCGTTGGAAGTCTGAGCGAACGCGGGAACCACCGACAATATCGCCGCGAGGCAAACACCAATTCTCAACGAGTGTCTCGAGGTTGTTTTCAACCTGCACATCGGCCCGCGCCGCAATGGGCAATCGGAAATTGGCAATTGGATTTCATCGTCCGCCCTCCAGCGCCGCCAGCCGCGCCTTCAGGTCCGCGTTTTCCTTCTTCATGCCCTCCAACTGCTTGTTCATCTCGATCATGTAGAGGGTAAGCTCTTCGACCTTTTGGAGCGTCTGCGTCTGCACTTGGGCCACATTCACGCCATTCTTCGCGATCTCCTCCGCCGATGGAATCCCCGGCAGATGCTTGTTTTCCTGAATGCTCTGCTCCAGTTGATCCAGCGGCGTCAGCGCGTAATCGGCATCGAACACGAAATCAGGCCAATCCTGGGAAAGCTGAACCTCCAGCTCTTCGCAAAGCACTTTTCCATTGACCGCAAGTTTCACGCCGCTGGGAATTGTGGTTGTGCCAATCGACACTCCGCCTGTCCCCGTGGCGATCATGTGTACGTTTCCGCCCTCATTGTTGAAGTACAAGGGCGACGCAGCGCCGTTGTTGCGGGCCATGATCTCATTGTTATCTAGGGCAATGTTTGCGCCGGACGACGAACCGAGAATGAGAAACCCTCCGGCGGCAAGCTCCGCGTCCGTCCCGTTGATGATGTGTAGTCTGCCTGCCGGCGTAGCGGTATCGATCCCCACATTGCCCGTCGTGGTGTTCGTCAGCAGGCCCCACGAAGCGCCGGTATTCCCGTACAAGCCGACCGTCGTGTCATCGTATATTCCCACGAACGCGCGGTCGGCCGCGGGCGTGGTTTGATAGAACCAAATTCCCGCCGTTCCACCGCCTTCGCGAACCCTCATCCTGCCGTTCACATCAAGCAGGCGACCGGGGGTAATCGTGCCAATGCCGACGTTCCCACTGTCCGTCACGGTCAAACGATCCGCATTCGCCCAAACACGCCAATCGCCGCTGGCGCCGTCGAGATACGTCCACGCACTCTGAGCGCCGGCCTGATATCCATAGTATGGGGCTTCGCCGTCGCACCGTCCGTCCGAATGTACATGCCGCCGTAGTCGGTACCCGTCGCGTGCGACTGAATGCCGAAGGCTTCCGAATCATTGAGTCGGCTGGACCGGTTCACCCCCACAAACGGCGTGTCCACATCAACAGTGAGAGCAACGTTGGACGCGGATCGGAAACTGTAGCGATGGCTTGAATACTGGAGGCCTTCCAACGGGAAATTGACCGAGTGACCGAGGATCATCTTGCTCGTCGGCAGCGTCAGTCCCAAGTCAAACAACTGAATCAATGGCAGATTGTTCGTCGTCATGTCGGGAAACGTGATGCCACCGTTGCCGTCCGTGAACCGCACGCGACCGTTCGAGCCATCGACTTGAACTTGTCCCCGTCACCAACGGTGAGTGTCGCCAGGGGCGTTGTGTCGCCGATTCTGACTTTTCCAATTCCGAACAGACCATTGGTCGTAAACGCAATGTCATTCCCACTCGACTGGGCCGTCTGCCAGGGCTTTAACGATCGAAGCGAATAAGGCGTCGGGTTTATCTGCTGGCGCGTTGTCAAAGTCGTGCCGTTCACCGAAATTTCCAGCCAGCGCGGGTCGCCTTCAAACCACGCAATTATGCAGTTGACGCAGGAAACTTTGCGTGCGATTATGCCTGAATGGGTACTTTTCCAAAGCGTATTTGGATTCGATGTTGCCGCATCGGGGCATGGGGTCTCAAGCATTGGAAAATCATTGCTTCGATCGGCTTTGTCAAATGGCTTCACAGTCTCGCCCAAGAAGTCGGCAATGCACAGGCGGCGCGCGACATGATTTCTTGGTTCGAGTCCGCACTTGCTTTCGTACTTAGGCCATCTTTGTTGCGAGTGGCGTTTTGGGTGCTCGTGGCATGCGCGTTACAGGATTTTTGGAGACCGAAACTACGTCCTGTATTGAACTGGTTTCGAATTCATGGTCGCCCGGCATTTCCTTCATTGCCACAGACGTGGACAGCAAAGCAAATCTTCAAAGACGGTATGGAATTTGGACTCGGCCAGCACAAGATTCGAGTAATCGACGACACGCTTTACATCGATTCGCCTGATTTGCGGCTCAACGAAGGAAATCGCGGCGATGTTGGGCTTGGTTCTGCTGGAAATAGGATCCTGCCAGAATATGATGATTCGGTATCCTTTGGGAGTCCGGCATTGCGATACAAAGATGGTTGGTTCACAAGATTGCATCTCCATCAATCTTCTGTAATGAAAATATCGAATCCCCCAAAAATTTTGGAACTCAATGCAGCCTTTGGAGAACCGAGCGCTCTCGGTGAAGGATTTGTTGCTATTGCTTCATGGCCCGAATCTGGAATTTGGCTATGTACGACATTTAACGGCGGATGGCATACTACCTTATTGCCGCGAGCATCAAGCGACCAGTTCGGCATATTGCATTGATTCCGCCGTCAAAAGCTCCTTTATCGCATCGCGGAAAATGTAGGGGTTGTCCCGATTGTTGAAACGAAATTCAAACTCGTCTAGGTACAAATCAAGGTGTTTCTTGCTGATTTTATGATAAGCGCCAATCACGCAACGCTTGAACAAACCCCACGCATTTTCGACAGTATTCGTGTGAACATCACCGCGCGTCCATTCTTCTGCGCTGTGGTTTACGGTCGCGTGACGATACTCTTTGTCCAGCCCCTTGTAAGAAACCCAATCGTCCGTGAACAAGCCTTCAGCGCTATGGCGGACGTGTTCTCGAATGAATTCACGGAGTGTCATTCGCTTAGTGTCGGGAACGACTTGCATTCGCAAATCCCCGCCACGCTCCACAACGCCAGCCACGATGCTCTTGTTTCCAGCCCGTCGTCCACCTGCCCGACTCTTGTCTGCTTTTCCGCCGATCCACGTCTCATCCACTTCGCAAATTCCCATCATCAGAGCATGCGGAGTATAGAGCGCCTTGCGAATGCGATGACACAAATACCACGACGTTCGATACGAAATATCAAGTGTGCGGCTCAGTTGATTGGCGCTTACACTTTTCTTGCTTTCCACGATCATGTAAACTGCCAGAAACCACTTAGTCAGCGGCAAATGGGTATCGTGCATGATCGTGCCAGACGTGACGGAGAATTGATAGCGGCATGTATTACAATCAAATTTGTTGCGGACGTGGACTTCGGAGATTGCCTTGCTCTTACAATGCGGACAGGTCATGCCGTCCGGCCAGCGAAGCGACTCCAAATAATCGCGGCAGTTTTCCTCGTTGCCGAATTTCTGGATAAGATTGATGAGGTTAATTTCGTATGTCACAGCCATCGGATAAACCCCCCAAGAACAAAGAAGCTCGCAAACGTCGAGCAAAGCGACTATTGCAATTGCCTGACAAAAAAGCCGTTCGGAAGCTGTTTCCGCCCAAGCTCATCGATGAAATCGACAAGGTCATCGGACGCGAGAAAAAGCCTAAATCCTGATCCATTGCCGCATTTTAACGAATTGGCTGTCCTGCGTAAAGTACATAATTACGTCAAACCAAAGAGTGTTATTGAAACCAAAATCCAGGGCCACGGTGAACAGTCCGTCGACGACAGCCTGGCCGTTGAATGTCAGCGTGTTGCCTTGCTGATTGCCGTTGCTGACCGCATCGAAAAGCTTGAAAGTGAGACCCACGGTCCCGTTCACAGGAATGCCTGAATCCTTGATTTGCCCCTGATATGTGAATGGCTCGGCAGACTGTATGCTCCCCATGAATATGAAGGTGACAACGAAAGTGCCCATTACCGCTTTCCGGCTGATGCCCGCCCTCCTTTAATCCCGATTCCTCAACTGGATTCCAAATGCCCAATGGAAACCAAACGCACCCCACTAGTGTTTGGCTTGCCGCACTCACTCAGCGCGGCGGATCGACTGATTGCGACGGAGAGATGGCATCATGATACCACAAATCACACCGACAATTCCAGTCCTCGATTGTCAGGAAACAACCGATGAGTGCCGAATACAAGTGGAAATGGCGTCGATGGTCGCTGGACATCGAATCGGCGTGTTCGCGAACGTCTTCAGTTTCAATTGGTGCTGATCGTTTACAATGGATTGATGGTAATGAACCGTGGCATCGGAGTCCTTGAGGGCGTGCCCGGTGAGAATGCATACAACAGTGTCCGAAGGAGAAATGACGCCCTTTTCGCGAAGCAATTGCAGACCGGCGACTGATGCGGCACTGGCCGGCTCGCAGCCGAATCCATGTCGCCCCACCAATGCCTTTGCGTCGAGGATCGCCTCATCCGGAACATCTCGCACAACGCCGTTCATGTATTCCAGCGCTCGCAGCGCTTTGGGCAGGTTCACAGGGCGGCCGATCTCGATCGCGCTTGCGATTGTTTTCGCGGCGCGACCTTCCGCCTTCATCCGGCCATAAAAGGAATGGACACGCGTGGAATCAATACGGCCGCCTTCATATTTTAATTGTTCACAATTCACCAGTCGCGACAGCGTGTCGGCGCCGGATGCATTAATGATCGCCAGTCGTGGAACGCGATCGACCAATCCAAGCGTGCGAAGCTCCATGTAGGCCTTGCCGAATGCGCTGCTGTTTCCGAGATTGCCACCCGGCACAATAATCCAATCGGGAACGTGCCAACCAAGCCCTTCCAGCACGCGATACATGATCGTCTTTTGTCCTTCGAGCCGGAAGGGATTGACGGAATTCATCAAATAGAGGTCGAGCTGGTTTGCGGCCTGCTGCACCAGCGACATGCACGCGTCGAAGTCGCCATCGATCTGCAGCGTGAGCGCGCCGAAGTCGAGTGCTTGGGCTAGCTTGCCGAGCGATATCTTTCCTCCGCCGACGAATACAATCGGCTGCATCGGCTCACCGCGCTGCGTTCGCGTTTGCGACGCATACATGGCCATCGACGCGCTGGTGTTGCCGGTCGAAGCACATCCCACGCGCCGCCGACCGTGCTTCCTCGCGATGGTGAACGCGGCGGCCATCCCGTTGTCCTTGAAGCTGCCGCTGGGGTTGAAGCCCTCGTATTGCAGGAAGAGATTGCCGGGCTTAATGCCGACTTTTGTCGCGAGATCGTCGGCTTGTTGAAGCTGCGTGCGACCTTCGGCGAGCGTCACGATATCTTCCAGCGCCGCGAACGGCAGCAACTCGCGAAACCGCCAGACGCCGCTGAAATCCGCGCGTGCTACCAAATCGCGACCCGGCGTCGACCAGCGCTTTTCAAAAAACGAAAGCGACTTGGGGACCTCGCATCGCGACCAATCGTAGTTGATATCCAGCAACGACCCGCACGCTCGACATGCAAAGAGCACATCATCGCAGCCGTATCGCCGTGCGCACGAATGGGAGATGCATTGTTGAAAGGCAAGTCCGTTCATCGCGACGCATGTTACAGCGACGGACAGAGAACGCTATGCGACCTTACGCTGGATCGCGCCCCCAACGGGGCGCTGAATTTCTTTCGCTTGCAACTGATCTTAACGCGGCGGAGGCCACTTATTGCAATCATTTCTGCTCAGCATTTTACAGCAGTTCAAGGACCGTCGCCCCCGCCTTCCGGCCCGTAAATGCTGCAATTGACGAATCGGCACGAAGTGGTCGGCTGCCAGTGATATCCACCGTGAGCAATGCAGGCGCATTCCGTTACGCTCGAAGTGCAACCGCCGCCGTCGTAGCCGCAGCACGCGCCGGTGAAGGTGCAGCTATGGCCCGAACCGAGGAACGTACCTCCGCCGCTGCTGCATTCGCATTCTGTCACGCTGGCGGAACAGGAGCCACCGTTGTATCCACAGCAGACCCCCGTTGAACAACTATGCCCCAAGCCCAGGAACGTTCCGCCGTTGCTCAGGCAGTCGCATTCTGATATGGGGGCATCACAACTGCCGCCATACTCGCAGCATGCTCCTGTGGCGCTGCAGCTTCCCGATCCAAGAGTAATTCCCGCGCCGGCGTTGCAATCGCATTGAGTGAGCACGTCACATTCGTATAACCTTTCGGGGAGGCAGCAGGCAACGGTGGGCAACGGCTCGCAGGAATCCGGAACCCAGTTGCCGTTGGTGTCAGTGCTCGTTCCGGCGCAAATATCGCACGTGTCCGGCACGCCGTTGCCATTGCAGTCACAGGCCATGCCGAATGCGATATCGCACGAATCCGGCACACCGTTGTGATTGCAATCCGGAACCGTTCCCGCATAGACATCGCAGATGTCCTTCACACCGTTCGAGTTGCAGTCGGCCTGCGATTCGCACTCGTCAGGAATGCCATTGTGATTGCAGTCACTGCTGCCGCCGCACGGCGTCGAACAGCCGGTGCAACTGATATCGCAATGGTCGGCGATGCCGTTCTCATTGCAATCCGTGGCCGCAGTGCCCTGAAGATTCGCCAAGGCGCTTTGCAAATTACTCTCGTCAATGCGCCAACCGGAATTCGACGAATTGGGATCCGAATTACAACCGCTGTTCGTGTGGATGCCATAGGTATGCCCGCACATATCCTCGACCGGCGATCCGGAATCGCCTACCATGGTGTCAACGGCGTAATTAAACGTTGTAGTTGATAGCGATACATAGGGCCCTACGGCCGATTGGTTTGTGTAATTGTCCTCGTTCCCCAAGCCGGAGCTGCCGGGCGGCGTATCATCGTATCCGAACCCGGAGATTCGAAGCTCTTGCCCGTTAACGGCCGGTAACGTGGAGATTAAAGAGTAGGAAGCGCCACGTTCCTGCAGCGGATAAAACCCGGTCATTCGGTTGGGGAAGGCGGCAAAAACGCACCAGTCGCCACTGCCCAGACAAAACGCGGGGCTGTATGGGCCGGGGCCGCAAGCAACGGAGGTCACATCCACGACATACTGAAACAGTGGGGATGGAAAGAATTGGGCCCCATTCCAGTTCGACAATGGAACGTGAAATTCAATGGTGGGGCGGTACCTGTTGGAGGGTTCAAATAAGTTGCAACAATGCCCAGCGGTGATGAAGTGCCCGGCATGACCGCCAAAAAGGAAGGCTGTGCAGACCCCCGTACCTGCCGACGAGTTAAAGACGTGCAACCGCGCGACTCGGGGATCAAACGAGGCCTGGCGATCGTCGCTCCCGCAAAGGTCGCGAGAATAATAGCCTAAATCATAACCGGTCGTTGGTTCAACCAGTGCGTAATCGATTTGAATCCGGTTCGCGCCGGTTCCCGGGTAGACGTAGAGTTCCACGGTAACGTAATTGCCGTTGAAATATGCCGTGCTTTTGTTCCAGTCAGTGAAGGCTTCCGAATGTAATATTTGGTAGTAGCCGTCGTGGGCGGAAGTGATTTTGACGAACGATTCGTTCCCTGCGGCGCTGGAGCCGCTGAGTTGCACCTGCGAAAAGTGCAAGCGCATGGCGAATACATCAGGACCGAGCGGGATGGGGTACGTATGTACTTCTGGTACGCTGCCGGAACCCGGTGCAGAGATCGAGCCGGAATCCACCGAGAGTGCCACCTCTGCTGGGGTCGCATCCGCCACGTCGTGCTTTCCGGACGCCAGGACGAAGGCGAGGAACGCGCTCGGGAGAGTAAAACAACGGCGTCTCCTTGAAAGGACCACCGCTCCGCATGCGATGATTAACGCTGTCAGTTGCGCAGCGCCGCTCCACGACAAGGCCGGAATCTGTGGGGCCTGCGCCACGTTGAATGAGTACATGCCGCCGACGAGCTCGCCCGTATGTGCGCGCCATTCTGGCCCCAAAGTCGTGTACCATACGTCCAACCAAGCGCCGTGATACAGATCCGGATCCATTGCATTCATGACGTCGATCGGATAATTACCCGGAGCAGCCGGGAGTATGATGTCGATATGACCTGCCCGAATGCTTCCGCCTGCTGGCAGCGGTAGAAAAAGCCCAGGGCATCCGCACTCGATCGTGAGAGATTCCCAGACCACAGGAGGTTCGTTCGATTGCTGATAACCCGAGTTGAAGCCCGGAGGGTATTCGAAAACGAAGGGCGCCACGAGCTCGATGGTGGGGGAGGATTGCGCGAAGTCAAGCTGCACACGGCTTAGGCGAACGTCCTGGGATGCACTGCTATACAGCCACACATAAAGTGTGAGCTGCTCGCCGCTGTAAAACGGCGGCGGGTGGCTGGGGACGAGCGAGACGGTCACCTCTCCCGCGCCGAGGGCCGACAAAGTCACAAAAAACGACGACACAACAGTCAGGAAAATTGCTGTTTGACGTGACATGACTTGGCCTCCTAACTTCTTTCGACCTGCGGACCTTCATTATGCGCCAACAAACACATCCATTGCAAGCACTTTCGTTGTCCAATATCCCTGCAAGTTCCGTGCCAAGGCGGACTGGAGGGCAGGACGAAACGAGCGAAACAGGACCGCAATCATACGAAAGCATCATCTTGTGCGCACCCGCGTGTGTGGAACCAGCACTTCCGAGTACTACTGTTGCAGCGCAAACCGCAGCGAGGGAAATGCGCCGACGCGACTTCCTGGAAAGGATTGCCACGCCGCTAACTCCCAACATCAAGACCAGTAAAAAAGCGTTTCTCGATGACAAAGCCGGAATTTGCGGCGCCTGCGCCACGTTGAATGAATATGTGCCACCGACAAGCTCGCCCGTGAACGCTCGCCAAACCGGTCCCAGCGTCGTGTACCAAACGACAAGAAATGCCCCCTTCGCTAGGTCGGAATCATCGCGATTCATTACATCAAGCGAATACGCACCAGGGGCGGTGGGAAGGATCGCGTCGATGTGCCCTATTAGGATGTTCCCTCCTGCGGGCAGCAGAATGAAGTACCATGGGCAATAACACTCTTCGCCATTCCAGGTCCACGGAGTCGGCAGAATCGGCGATTCCTGATAGCCATTGGGCGGTGGTCCGATCTCGCCATATTCGAATGAGAACTGAGGGGGTAATTCGATTGACGGATTGCTTTCCGCGAAATCGAATTGAATGCGGCTCAGCCTTACATCCTGCGATGCGCTGCTGTAGAGCCACACGTAAAGCGTAATCTGCTCGCCGGTGTAAAACGGAGGCGGGTGGCTGGGAACAAGTGAGACCGTTACCTCTCCCGCGCCGAGAGCCGACAAACTTACAAAAAACGACGACACAACAGTCAGGAAATTTCTCTTTGACGTGACATGACTTGACCTCCTAACTTCTTTCGACCTGCGGACCTGCATTATGCGCCAACAAACGCATCCAATGTAAGCACTTTCGTTGTCCAATTCCCTGCAAGTTCCGTGCCAGAGTTCGGAATTGGCTTCGTTGACCGCCAGACAATTGGCCACTACACTCTTCTAACGCGGCTAATCGCGTAAAACGAACCAAGGAGAAGCAAATGGCGGGTGCGAACACACTCGAAATTACGGACGGCAACTTCGATGGCGAAGTCATCAACTCCAAGCAGCCGGTGCTGGTGGATTTTTGGGCGGAATGGTGCGGACCCTGCAAAGCTCTCGGGCCGGTGATCGATGAGATCGCCACGGAATACATCGGTCGCGTGAAGGTCGGCAAGGTCGACACGGACGCGAATCGCGAGGTTTCCGTGCGATTCTCAGTGAGCGCGATCCCCACGGTGATTCTTTTTCACAAGGGACAGATTGTGCAGAAATTCGTCGGCCTTCGCGGCAAGAAGGAATTCCAGCAGGCTCTCGACAAGGTGGCCGGAGCGGCGAAATGAACTGAGCGTAAGAACCTCCCCATGCCCTTGCTTAGTAAGGAACGGGGCAACGGCGCGCTTTTTGCGATTCGCAATCTGCAATCGACAGTTGTTCTCCGACAATCGGCAATCGAAATTTGGAAATTGGCAAACCGATCATGGTTGAGTCCATACCTCTAACGCTGGAGCAGTTCTACGAGCAGCCGCCCGATCCGGTGAAGCACGGCGGTTGTGGGAGTTGCGGCACGGGAAAAAATGCCGGCGAACGCTGCGGCAACGGACTGGAGAAAATCTATCCCACGACCGCCGTCCGCTTCGGCTACATGCGCTACATCGGCGAGTTCACTCACGCGCCCGATCTTCTCTTCACCTGCGGCGCGAAAGTCGTCATCCAAACACGCCGCGGAATCGAAGTCGGCGAGCAGGTCTCACTGACTTGCGGCGGTTGCGATAAGTCCGTCACCCGCGATCAAATGAAACAATGGGTCGACGCCTGCGGTGAAGACGCCTACAGCTTTGACGCCGGCCGAATCCTTCGCGAGGCCACCGCCGCCGACCTCGCCGAAAACGCGCGGATGCAGAACATGAACCCGGACCGCAAGCGATTCGCCCGTCAGGCCGCCGCCCGGCACAATCTTCCCATCCGCATCGTCGAATGCGAAACGCTTTTCGGCGGTGAACGCATGGTGTTTTATTTCACGTCCGAGCAGCGCGTCGATTTCCGCAACATGGTCCGCGACATGACCCAGGAATTCCGCACGCGCATCGAAATGCGTCAAGTTGGAGCACGCGACGAAGCCCGTCTTCTCGCCGATTATGAAACGTGTGGCCGCGAAGTCTGCTGCAAAGTTTTCCTGAAGACTCTTCGCCCGATCACGATGCGAATGGCCAAGCTGCAAAAGGCCACGCTCGATCCAAGTCAGGTCTCCGGTCGTTGCGGGCGGCTCAAATGTTGCCTGCGATATGAACATGTCGGCTACGAAGAATTGGACAAGCAGCTTCCGCGCACAGGGATTCGCATTCGCACGAATCATGGCGACGGTGTGATCGTCAATCGCCAGGTGCTCACGCAGCTTGTACAACTCCGCAAGGATGACGGCACGCTGATCACCGTCGTTGCTGAGGACATTACTGAAGTTGGGATCGCCGCTCCGCCGCCACCGGCGGAGGGCATGGCACCGTCGGGTGCGCCACCTTCGCAAGGACGACGTCCGGGGCCCCCACCTCGCGACCGCAACGCCGGTCGTCGGCTGGCCTTGGAACCTTCCGCCCAACCGGCCGAGCTGGCGCCGATCGTCGGTGGTCCGCCCTTCGGCGAGCCCGATCCGAACTTCGTCCCGATGCCTCCGCCTGAGCAGCTTTTGCAGCAGGGACAACGCCCGCCGCGCGCCGAACGCCCACAGATGCCGCCGGTTGCACCGCAAAGTGAACGACAAGCAAGTGCCGCACCACAAGCCCCCGACGGACCGCAACGACGCGGTCGCCGTCGTCGTGGCGGTCGTGGAATGGGGCCGGAAGGTAGACCCGGCAATCAGAATCGCGGTACTCCCGGCGCGTCGGACGGGTCGACCGCGTCAGGCCAAGATACGGACAATCCGGGGGCGGGCACATCGAATTCCTCGCGACCCAGTCCGCCCTCTTCAGATAATTCTGATGACACCCCGCCCCCTCCTGCGGTACAATCGTAATTCGCTATACCGATCCGAAACCCAAGCGCAAGTGCGGGGTCGTGATCAGAGTCCGAAGTGTAAGAGGGTCGATCGAACTGAGCCCTGGGCGCAAGCGCGGGAACGCGATCAGAAACCGACGCGAAAGCGCGGGACTCGCAGGTTTCGCGCCGATCGGAATGCAACAGAGGGCGAACTGACATGACCGACAACGAGCCAAAGCCGATCATGTCGAACGAAATTCAGCGAATTAAGACCTTGGACGAGCTCGTGCAACATGTCGGCCTTTATCCAGAAAATGCGTTTCTCTTCGTACGCGAAGGGCTGAGCACGACCGCCGAGCGGCTTCATGGTCCGGAGACCGAGGCCCATCGTCGCCTGCAGCAACACCTGCTCGAAAATCAACTCGATTGGCCCGATGTCATTGCCGCCTACAGCGAAGGCACGTTGCCCAAGCCGCTGCACCGCGCGGTCGACGACGCCGGCGGCTGCGACAAGCTCGATCGCCACATCACCGGCCGTCAGCTCTGCTGGGGCCTACGCGATCACGCCCTGCAACGCTGGGGACTCCTCGCTCGCACGGTTCTCGAAGCCTGGAACATCCGCAGCACCGACGACTTTGGCCGCATCGTCTTCGGCTTCATCGACATGGACCTCATGCGCAAAAAACCTGAAGACTGCCCCGACGACTTCCACGACATCTACAAATTCGACGAAGCATTCGACATGCCCATAAAGCGGGAGAAGAACGAAGAGGTGTGAAGCGGACCATCGGCCTACTATCTGTGTCTGTGCATCGTGTCGAGGTGTGAATGTTGAATAAACGTAGAAGGGGTATGCTGGTCCTCCTCGCCATGTTCGTATCCGCCGGCTGCCAATCGGGATGGCAATTGGTCGGAATCCCACCGCAGTGCTTCAATGCCGATGCGGTCCCCGATGGATGCACTGATGAAGCAGCTACGGTGAGACTGTGCTTTTCCGCTCCGACGGGACTAACTGCGTGTGTAAACGCGCCCGCACACAAGATCGTGTGCAATGGTCAAGTCACCGAAATACTCCTTGAATGCACGGCGTTTGTTACAAGCCCGGCGGACATACCTCCGTGATGAACCGTGCGATTTTGACGCAGAATTTCCCGACTTCACCAATGAGTATCGATAGCGATATCGAAAACTGTTCGAGGATCGCCCTTCTTTTTCGCCCGTAGAGCCTGAGAAAAAATTGACTGTCTAATTTTTCTGAGTGCTCTTACGGAGCCGAAACTCCGGAATCCAGTTTTGGCAGCCGTCTCCGGAACGCCGTTCGTGATTTTTTCTCAGGCTCGTAGGGCGCGCGATCGGTTGCCAGGCGGCTTTAGCCCCTGGAAGAGGAAGCCACCAACTCCAACTTTCCCCCAATTTTTTCTCGCCCGGTGGGCGAACGAGACTTCATGCAAGGACATCAACTTCATTGAGCTCGATACCGTGTTTGCGGACGCAAGAATTCGCTCTCGTCTCCATGAATGCGGGAACTCCATCCGGCAGCGCTCGCTGAAATTTTGAATTCCGTCAATCACCTCAGAAGATATTGTCGTCGGAATGATCTCGCTAAACGCCAACCCGACGACTCCGCATCTCGACATTTTGACGTCTCCTTTGCTGCCTTCTTACCCCGTTGCCTTTATGCCCTGTTGCCTTCTCGAAAGTGCCACATGATGACACAAATGAAAATTATGCTTTCCAAACGAACCCATTTGAAAGCCTGGCTTTATCGCTCTTTTGTGCTAGAATGAACGTAGATTGGGTCCAATGGCATCCATGACGCTACGACAATTTCAGCATCATCCCCGCGACTGGCGAAACAATCTTTACGTCTATCCGGTGATTTCGCGGCGCAGCAGCGGACTAAGCATCGGCATCAACCTGAATCCGGATACGGCCTGCAATTTCGATTGCATCTACTGCCAGGTGGATCGCTCCGGCGTTCCGAAAGTTCGCGAAGTGGATCCGTCGCGGCTTGCTGACGAATTGCGATCGATCATCGGGCTGGCCCAATCCGGCGAACTTTTTGCGGATGCTGATTTTGCGGATGTGCCTGAACCGATGCGCGCGATTCGCGACATTGCCTTTTCCGGCGATGGCGAGCCGACCACGTGTCCTCATTTTCGGAAGTGCGTCGAAACGATCGCAGCAATCAAGCGAGAAGCAGAGCTGAATGACTTAAAAATCGTGCTCATCACCGACGCCTGTTATCTCACCCGGCCCGAAGTTGTCGCGGGTCTTGCCATCATGGATCAGAACAACGGCGAGATCTGGGCCAAACTCGATGCGGGGACGGAGAAATACTACAAAAAAGTCAATCGGCCAAATTATCCGCTGCGGCACGTCATGGACAACATCATCGCGGCCGCTCGCGTGCGTCCCATCGTGATTCAATCGCTCTTCATGCGAATCGACGGCGCCGGCCCGAACCATGACGAGATTGACGCCTACTTGAATCGGCTGCGTGAGACAATTGCCGCGGGCGGAAAAATTTCACTCGTGCAGGTCTACACCGTCGCCCGTCGGCCTGCCGATTCGTCGGTCACTCCGTTAACTGACGGGGAAGTGGATGAGATCGCAGGGCAGGTCCGTGAGAAAGTCGGATTAGAGGCAAAAGCATTCTACGGCACTCCGACACTATGACTCTGTTTCTTGGAACGACGCTACATGCCGGCCTTAAATGCACGAATTTCCGGCGGATTGGAATCATGCCCCGGAATGCCGACGTAAAGCGTCCGCGTTTCCTTGATCCAATATGAGTTTTTCGCGCCGGGCGCCGTTACTGCCGCCCCGAGCAATTTGAAGTGCGTGGGCGTTTCCAGTTGAAGCGCTTCCACTTTTCCTTCGCCCTCAGTCACGTACACTCGCTTCGTCGCAACGTCGTAATGTATGTCATCGCAGTCCTTGCCGATCGGCAAGCTCGCGGTGGGCAAGCCGCTCTCCATGTCGATCGCGAATATGGTCGGCAGCGTTCGACAGCCGACAAATGCGACTTTGTTCGCATCATCCAGCGCGAGCGAATACGCGTCCCTGGCCTCACGAAGCACCCATGACGTCAACGTCATTCGCCTGGCGCGGTCGACCACCGCTACGTGATTTCCGCGAGGAACCACTGCATAGAACTTCTCACCGGCCTGATCCATCCGCATCACCGAAGGCACGGCAACGACGTCAATGTCATGTTCTCGCTTGCCATTGGTCGGATCGATCGGAGCGATTCCGGGGCGGCCGTACGAAACGTAAACGAGTTGGCCTGCGGGATCGAAGAGCATGTCGGAAGGTTCCTTGCCCACGTCGATCGCCCGTGCTTCATCGAGCTTGCTGCCGTTGAGAACATGGACTTTTCCGTCGCCTGCACTCGAGATCCCGATTAGATCAATGCCTGGCATGTGGATGACACCGCGCGGCTTGGCAAGTGGGATTTTTCGAATCTGCTTTTTGTCACCCATGTCCACCACGGAAACCGCATCATCGTCCGGGGCCACGACAAACAATCGATTTCGGACCAGATCAACGGCCATCCGACCCAGCGAACCCTTCAGTTCGGGCAAGGGAATTGATCCGGAGGGCTGAAGAATGGCGCTCGCGGCTTCGTCTTTCTTGGGTTCCGGGCTTGCAGGAGTTTTCGTGGTTTGTGCAATCGCCGCTCGCGATGCAACATGAATTGCAAACAAGATGAGCATGGCGAATCGTTGTCTCGAACATCCAACCATCGAAATATCCTCCGTCTTGTTGCCGGTCAGCGATTCGACCGGGCGGGAATTACCTGAAAATCGATCCGGAATGGCGAACCGCCGGCATCGTTGACCTCGAAATATACCACGAGGAGCGACCCGCATGAAAAATCCTCTCCTAAAATCGCTTCGAACGGCTCCGAAGAGCCAACACTTGAAGATGTTGAATTGACGTCTGTGGTGAAGAATTCAGCTCCTTGGACGAGCGCGTCACTATCAAGGCTTGAGCCGGTGATGTTGAGGCCGATCAAGTCCAGCATGCGCTGGCCGCCGATGCTGAACACCCGTCCGCAATCGAGTTGAAACGCTTTGCTCGATGAGTTCCCCGCGAGTTGCGTATCGCCTGTATTGAGCCCGAATTGCTTCACGTTGGGAATGGATGCGGGATCAAGCGTGTCATACGTTCCCACGGTGAACACGGCGCTATTGGGAGTATTGTTGAGAAATAGAACGCCCACTTTTCCACGGCCACCGGCCGTATCGCCTCCCAGTGGCGCGAACACGGATGACGTGCAGCCTGAAATCGCCGTGAGCACCGCCGACAATGCCGCGAATTGGGTACACCGCATTTGCAAATCCGATTGCTTGAAGATCATGCTAATCTCTGCCGCGTCCTCCCGGTTTCGAACCTGTTTCAACGGTTATCGTCAAGGTGGCGGGGTCGCTTGTCGAGCCATCCGACGCCGTACCAATACAGCGAAACCCATAGTCCCCTGCAGCGGCCGGCGTGACCGTGGCCACTCCCGAACCGGTGTTCGTGATGGTGAGCGCCGCCCCCGAGGTTTGGGTGATGTCGAACGACTGGGCTGGGGTAGCCGAGGTCGTCGTACATGCGAGCGTTATCACCGAACCGGCTGTAGGTCGGGAAGGTAACGACGTTAGTTGGACCGTGAGTCCGCCCGCCGGAGTCGCGGAAATCTGGATATGACACCAGGATTTAACCTGGAACAGTCCGTCGCTGGCGGTCAATGTGACGGTCGCATTCCCTTCCGCCGACGCAGCAAACGTCGTGTCCGCCTTTGTTGGATCAGTGAATGTGCCCGCGCCCGGTGGATCCACGGTCCAGGCGTATTTGGGAACCGCTCCCGGATTGATGACATTGCTCACAACCGGGGCCGAACCGCCCACCGTGAGTGTGTCGGGGCATGACGGGGCGATCGAAATTCCAGAACAACCGGCCAATCCGCAGAATGGGCAAATGCTCAACAAAAGGGAGACAACGCTCTCGAGAGTTCGATTCATTGTATTGAATGGTCGTTTGCGCATTGGAATTGCACATTGTACACAATTTCGACAGTCTGGGCACACAGCGCTCCTCTTGGCCGTGCCACCCGAAATTCGCCGTGGCGCAGGTGGTTCCGTTCGCGTTACATATTCGACCCAAGAAGGAATGCCGCGCCCATGCGATCCGCCATCGGCTGGTTGGAAAAAATAAGCGGTAGAAGAAATCGAATGTCGGTGTGTGGAGACCGCAGGTAGTCCACCATCTGCATCCTCCACTTCGAATCAAAAGACATCAACGTGTCTTGCGAAAACTTGCTGCGAAGGGACTCCTCGATCGTTTCCGCGGCGAGCTTGGCCGACCACATTGCCGGATAGAGCCCCTCATTGTTGGCGGCGGAAACAAATCCTCCCGCCTCGCCAACCAGCAGGGTGTGTTTGGCGACGTGGGTGTCCATGTCCAAGGCTCCTCCGGCTGGACTTTGATAAAAAGTCGCTCTTGCGGCCTGATCCGCAAGATCCAGGGGGAGAACGTTTTGTTGAAATGCGTGGCGACAAATTGCTTGAAGTTGTTCAATCACGCGGTCGCGGCTTTGCGGAAGATTGATGTTTACGACCGCGCGATTGTCCCAAGTTCCGCACCAACAGAACCCGCCACCGCCATCCAAACCCAATACGATGCAGACTCTAGCTTGAGTACTTTGTTTGGACTTCAAGGTTGCATCGACCTGCGCAGTCCACAATCCGCCGGAAATTGCATCGGATCGAAAACCCACCCGCGTGGCCAAAGTCGAATCGCGACCAGTAGCCAGAATCAGAAGCCGACTCTTCACTTTGCGATGATCATTCAGCGTGAGAACGAGGTCCGCCTCGTTGAGTCGAATTTCCGTAACTGCGGCCTTGGGCATGAAGGTTGCACCCGCGGCGATTGCGGAATTTCGAATCAGCTTCCCGAATGCGGACCGTTCCACAAGGTATCCGGCATGTTGGTCAAACCTGGCTTGGGAGGATTTCGAAAAGTCGGCATTAAAGAACGTAAGTTCGCTGATCGGCGCTTTCAGTAGGTTTCCCGCCTTGACGCCAAGTTCGTCCAGAATTGGAATGGCCTTTGCGCTGAGCCAGGCCGCATGAAGCGTTTCCGAAGCAAAATCCTCGACATCAATGAGTGCGACGCCGAGATCTTTCCGGGCGAGATAGGCGGCGGCAGTAGCGCCGGAAGGCCCGGCACCGATGATCGCTATGTCGAATGAATCACTGCTCATCTTACCGTTCCGTGGGAAAGGGAGCATCCTTTGGAGCAAGAAGTCTACCGCGCAAGGCGTCGCACGTCATTCTGACGTCGCCGCAGGCGACCGGAGAATCTCACATTGTAAGATGCTTCACTTCGCCAAGAATGACGGCAGCGAACTTGCTTTTTCGCGCGCTACAAAGTCATTCGTTCTCGGTAAATCCCGTTGACGGCGTCGAGATCGAAGACTACGGTAAACTCGCGCCGAATGCGGTCCACCATTTGTTTTCGCATCGGAAGAATATCTTGGCAAGTGTCGCACTTGAACATATCGAAAGGGTCTTCAAGGAAAGAAAGCGGCAGGTCCATGCTGTCCGCGACTTGTGCCTTCATGTCAATGATGGTGAGCTGCTAACGCTCGTCGGCCCATCCGGGTGCGGGAAGACGACGACTTTGCGGGTCATTGCCGGTCTCGATGAACCTTCGGCGGGCACGATTCGCATCGAAGATCGAGTGGTGAATCGGGTCCTTCCCAAAGATCGAGATGTGGCCATGGTCTTTCAGAATTACGCCTTATATCCCCACATGACGGTTTACCAGAACATCGCGTTTCCGTTAAGAATGCGCAAGTTACCCAAAGTCGAGATCCAACGAAGAGTTAGCGAGACGGCGGATCGAATGGGGCTTGCTTTACTACTGGATCGAAAGCCGGCGGCCCTTTCCGGTGGTGAGAAGCAACGAACCGCGGTCGCACGAGCCATCGTCCGCAGTCCGAAGGTGTTCCTCCTCGACGAACCGCTTTCCAATCTCGATGCGCCGCTACGGGTCGAATTGCGGAGTGAAATCAAGCGGTTGCAGCGATCACTGAAGACGACCACCGTTTACGTCACGCACGATCAGGAAGAGGCCATGACCCTGGGGGACCGCATCGCGGTGATGCGCGAAGGCGTTCTGCAACAATGCGGGTCACCGCTGGAAGTCTACAATCGCCCGGCAAACCGATTTGTGGCCGGTTTCATCGGTACGCCGGCGATGAACTTGATTGCAGGGACGATAGTCGAGGCCGGGGACGCGGGAGAATTTCAATTCGGCAAGCGACGGTTGCCGATTTCAAAGCCAACCAACGGAATTCGGATGCCGGTCGGACCGGCGGTTTTCGGCATCCGGCCCCAGAACGTACGTTTCCAGACAACCGAGAATTCGCGCCAGGATCGAGGCCTGATTGATGTCGGAGAAGGCATCGTACGTCTTGTGGAAACCACCGGCGATGCGACGAATGTACGGATCAATTTGGATGATCGTGAAATCATCGCGCGAACGACCCCGAGTTGCGAACTTCGCGAAAACGATCGAATTCAAGTCGCATTCGATACTACACACGTCCATTTCTTCCGGGCCGACGAATCCGGAGAGCGCGTTTCCTAAAAGGCCTCAGATCCCATTTGATTGCTTGTTTTTTGTGATGCATTTGTTATAATCTGGTTGCGAGCAGACGAATGGAGCGGGAACGGTCCGCTTCGCACAGGACTCCTACCATGCAAACGCAAGGAAGTGTTCCAATGGCAGAAACGAATCAGGAATTTCCAACTACGCTGGGGCCGGACACCGTATTTAAGGGGCAGCTTCAATTTGAAAAAGGCGTACGACTTCTCGGAAAATTTGACGGCGAAATTAGTAGCGAAGGGCAATTGCTGATTGCCGAAGGCGCTTCGCTGACCGGCGACGTAAAGGCCGGGGCGATTCGCATTGATGGGCACGTGAAGGGCAACTTGAACGCGGCCACGAAAGTTCAATTATCCGCTTCAGCTCGGCTGGAAGGCGATTTGCAGACTGCTCGGCTCGAAGTGGCCGAGGGTGCTGTGTTAATCGGTCGTTGCGTTGTGGGCACGAATGGGCAGGGATCCAAGCCCGGCGACGCCAAGACCACATATAAACCCGTGGAGTCAGTGAAACCTCGCGGCAATGAACCGACCGCGCCGGCCATGAATCCGTCGGCCGGGGCGCCTGCGAAACGATAAGGCAAAACGGTGCATCAAGATGCACCATACGACTTTGTGTGGCACGGGATTGCAATCCGTGAATTCACCCGTTGAAAACCGGTGTCACATGCAAGAGCCAAAGGCGAGTGCCACGGATTGACACGAACATGGGTCGATTGACCCGCGGGTGGAACCTGCGATGCCGTCGATAGTCTCCGGAAACGGAAGCGCTCACAGGCAGGTAAGCTGCACGCACTGTGGCGGACCATGCGATGTCGGCGCGCGAGCGATGTCCATCTTCTGCCCGCATTGCCGAAAACGACTCATCCTTGAGAATTATAAGATCGACACCTATTACGCCGTGCGCGATTTCTCAACCTGCGGCGACATTGTCGTCGAAAAAACCGGTCACGTCGTCGCGCCGATCAAAGCTCAAAACCTCACCGTCAAAGGCAAGGTGCAAGGCCAAGTCACGGCTCGCGGCGAAGTCAACATCAGCAAGAACGGTTCGCTCAAAGGCGAGATTGAGGCCGCAAGCATTGTAGTCGAACCCGGCGCCACGCTCGATGCATTTCTCCGCATCGGGCCTACCAGCGAGACGCAGTAATCGTCTACACTGTTCGGCATGGAATTTCCGACGAATACGATACGCGTTTTACAGGATCCACCGCTTGACGGTCCCACGAACATGGCCCGCGACGAGGCGCTAATGACTTGCGTCGGGGAAGGTAAGTCGCCACCGACGCTTCGGCTGTATCAATGGATTGAGCCGACGATTTCGCTGGGATATTTCCAGAAATTCGCGGATTTTGAGGCACTTCCGTCACCGCTGCCGCAACTCGCGGTGGTGCGTCGACCGACCGGCGGCGGAGCAATTCTACACGATCTTGAGCTCACTTATTCCATCGCGCTACGCACGAATCATCCGCTAATTGCGTCTGATTGCTGTCCGGACGGAATGCGCGATTTTCGAAAACTCTACAAAGCCGCTCATGATGCCATCACTTTGGCACTTCGCGAATTGAATATCGAATCCTCGCCGTGTGGTTTCACCGATGACTCGGGGCCGGCCCGCGGGCCGTTCTTCTGCTTCGCGCGGCGGCATGAATTCGATTTGCTTGTCGGCGACGAAAAGATCACTGGAAGCGCTCAACGCCGCACCCGACACGCGGTGTTGCAACACGGATCGATCATCCTAGCCGATAGATTCGGTCAGCCGATGCGTCATGGAATTGATCCACCAATTACGCATTCCACTCAAAGCGCGCCCGCTGATTACATGGATCGAGTGAATCGCCTGCGACAGACGCTACCGATTGCATTTGCTCAAATGATCAACATGCCATGCCACAATGGGGTTTGGTCCGCCGATGAACTTGCCTTGACCCCCGAAATTCAAAGCAAATATGCAGGCGACGAATGGATGCGCAGGACTTGATTCCGCGGCACTGTGGCATGCTCATCGCGGCGCGTGGCGAATAAGCAATTCCTTCATCTCTCGCACCGCTTCGCGAATGCCGACGAAAACCGCTCGCGAGATGATCGAATGGCCGATATTGAATTCGCCGAAGCCGGGCATGGATGCGATCGGAGCGATGTTGCGATACGTCAGGCCATGACCGCCGTGAACTTCGAGGCCCACTTCCCGACCGACTTTGATTCCTGATCGCAAGGCATCCAGCGCAGCAAGCTGCGTAGCGGGAGTCTTCGCATGGGCGTAGGCGCCGGTCCATAATTCGATTGCTTGGAAGCCCATCACAGCGGAGGCCCGGACTTGTTCGCCGATCGGCTCGATAAATGCGCTGACGATGATGCCCGCATCGCGGAGACGTTTGACGGCCGGCTCGATTCGCGAACGATGACGCACCACATCAAGCCCGCCTTCGGTGGTAATTTCTTCGCGGCGCTCAGGCACGAGCGTGCATTGATCGGGTTTCAATTCCAAGGCAATGGCAACGATCTCATCAGCGGCGGCCATCTCCATGTTGAGTTTCACGCCGACGGTTTCGCTAAGCAGCCGCGCGTCGCGATCCTGAATATGCCGACGATCCTCGCGAAGATGAAACGTGATGCCGTCGGCGCCTCCCAGCTCGGCCTCCGCCGCGGTCCACACCGGGTCCGGCTCGTCCGTGCGCCGCGCCTGACGGACGGTGGCGACGTGGTCGATGTTGACTCCAAGTAAGGCCATTGCTGTTTTTCCCAAACCCGTCCGAACCCCAAGCGCGAGCGCGGGGTCATACCCCCTTTAGTCCCCCTTTGTCAGGGGGACAGCCCGGTTCTTGCGTTCCGGGTTCGGATGCTATCCGACCTCTCGCCGCTGAAATGCAGCCACGCCGAGCCCGAGGATTCCGCACGTTACCAGCACCGCGTATGCTGTCATGTATCCGACATACGAAAACGGAATCGTCGTTTTTTCCGAGCCGATGGTCAATCCGTCGATAACCCAAAATGGCCCGATGTTGGGAATGGCTCGATAGGCGATCATCGCGGCGAGCGATTGAGCTTCGTGCTGACCAAAGGCATAATCGGAAATAATTCCCAGACCCAATGCCGCCGTGCAGATCACCAGCGTCATCATTTGACCAAAACGCGTCGAAGCCGCGACCGCCACGGCTGCTACGATCAGCACCGCGAGCCAGACAAGATAGGCCGCGATGATAATCTGGCCGCCGACGTAGTTGCTTCCGAACGGGATTACTTCCCAGCCCTTGCCGAGCTTCCCAACAAGCAACGCGCTGACGGTCAACAACGGAGTAATGAATCCGATGACGGAAGTCGAGAATCCGAACCCATAAAAATAATTGCAAAATGCCCCGGCGATCAGGGAGATGAAAAGGCTGCCGAACCCGAAAATCAGCACCGGCTGGTCCCAGGGATCGGAAGTTCGTTGCAGCACCCCATGCCGGACGGATAGCACGAACACCAGCAGGCTCAAGAAAAATGCGAGAAGCATGGCCCCACTCAAGCCCGCAAACTTACCCAATATGAAAATCGGCCTGCTGACGGGCTTGGAAATCACCGTCAGCACGGTCTTGTTCTCGATCTCGCGGCTGATTACCCCTGAAGCACTGAATGCGGATAAGAACAAACCGCTCAACAGGAGCGTAGAGAGTCCAAGGTCCAGAAGTAGTTTGTTGTCGTCATCGAGGGTGAAACCCGCCAGCGAGACGTTGAGAATGAGAAGCCCGGCGGTGACGGATAACAGGATCGCGTAAATGGGTTGTCGGATCGTTTCGAGAAACGTGCCACGAGCAAGAGTGTAGAATCGTTCGAGCATCGCGTTTGACAACTGGCGAGCGAATTCGTGCCATCAGTTGGCGTCATCTCGCTCGCATTGTAAGCTGGCCGCCCGCGTCCACAAGGATCGCAGGCGCATCGCTCGACTCCGGGCGCGGGAACATTCGGCAAAAAGAGCGATTTCGCCCAGGCCGGCTACTGACTCAGTTACGTTTCACGCAGTGCATTGGTTCGCATTGATCCGTCGGCGCGTTTGCCGGCATTTGGAATTGCAGATGACAGGCGCATAATGGTAGGCCCACCGACTGAACACGCAACGCCGAACGATCGCCGCGCTCAAACCGTGGCCACGATTGGGCTATTGTTGCAAGTCGTCGTGTATGTGACGCTTTCCGGACTTTCACACTGGAAAAGATCTACCACGCTGTCTGCCCTGGCACGGCTTGTCGTGGCCGGCATCCCCATCTGGTTCGTTCTAGTTCTTGTCTACAAGCAAGTTCGCCGCGTCGGAGCGGAGCGGCTGGAATCCGAGGAATTGAAGCGCGCAAGAGAGGCCGGCGCGAGCGACGCCCTATTCGATGTAGAGGATGAAGA
Organism: Planctomycetota bacterium; assembly: GCA_016200265.1. GTDB lineage: Bacteria > Planctomycetota > Phycisphaerae > UBA1845 > UBA1845 > JACQFE01. The sequence goes on from JACQFE010000052.1 coordinate 23,986, forward strand.
TCTTCTTATCGAACAGAATCGTTTGCGTTGGCTAGTACGCTGGCTGATACCATCAACCACGGTAATCCTTTGCATTTACTTGCTTGCGGGCCATTGGGTGAAATGGGGCTGGACGTTTGATAATGCGTTCACATCGGAGGGTGTGCAGGACACCCAGCAGCCGACGATGGTCATGTGGTTCGTAGTGTTGCTGGGCTTTGTATGCTTCTTGTTTGCCCGATATTGCCTCGCGTTAGCGAAAATTCCCAATTGGCGCTTGCTTCACGCAGGGGCGATTTTCATCGCCGCAACAGGTCTCGCGTGTCTTGGCGAAGTGATCGCCCTGATGTCCGCCACGTCCATTGACTGGGCGGAGCCGCTCATCGCCTACGTCATTCGCGTCGCAATGCTGCTATTGGGGATCGAGCTGGTGGCGAATTTCATGCTCGATTTCTACCGACCGAGAATTCCCGGCGTGGTGGCGAGGCCGTCATTTGACAGCCGACTTTTGGGGCTGATCGGCGAGCCGGGCGCGCTTGCGAAATCAATCGCGGAGGCCGTCAATTATCAATTCGGCTTCGAGGTCAGCTCGACGTGGTTTTATCAACTCCTGCAACGATGGCTTCTACCGATAGTTGTTGTCACCGTCGTCATCGTGTTGGCGTTAAGCAGCTTCGTCATCGTGGATGCCGACGAATCTGCTGTGATCGAGCATTTCGGCCAGCCAATTTCCGCTGACAATGGAATCGTCGGCCCCGGGTTTCATTTCAAGTGGCCTTATCCGATTGACGTTGTCTACCGCGCGCCGGTGCGGCGCGTGCGCGAGGTCGTGATCGGTGAAAGCGCCGAAAAAGAAGACGAAAACGATTCGAAGCGAAAAGCAATCCTCTGGACGGAAGCACATGAGTTTGTACCGGAATTGATGCTCCTCGTCGCTTCGCCAAATCCTGAAGATCGTCCCAAGCTCCCGGTGCGCGGGTCGACGAAGTCCATTGAGCGAATCCTTGGCGAGCGAGCACGGGCGACGGAGTCCGTACCCGTCAGCCTGCTTATGGTTTCCATGCCCATCGAATATCGCGTAAAAGACGTGCGTAAATTCATCTACAATTATGAAGGCCCGCTCAAGTTGATGGAAGCGGTTTCGTATCAATATCTCTCGGATTACGCTGCCGGCGTTGACCTGGATTCGATCATGGGCGCGGGGCGTGAACAGATCAACAACACATTGAAAACATCGTTGCAGGAACGCCTTGATAAGCTCGACCTTGGTATCGAGATCGTGTTTGCAGGCATTCGAGCGGCGCACCCGCCGGTCAAGGATGGAGTCGCGGAAGCATTTCAAAGGGTCATCACCGCCGCAACCGGCAAGGCAACTTCAATCCAAAATGCTGAAGGCGAGTCTTTGAGAATTCTGACGAGCATCGCCGGCACCGAAACGAGAGCTCACGAGTTGGATGAGGCGCTTCGTCGACGAGACCGGTTGCGAGCAAAGGCCGATGCCGACCCTAATAAACTTGCTGAAATTGAAAAGACCGTAAACGAATTGTTAATGGGGAATGTGGGCAAGGACGTCGCACCCATGAGTGGTCAGGCGGCTGCGATCATTGCGGACGCGAATTCCGCCGCCAGCAGACGAGTGAGTGATGCTGCCGTGAAGGCGCGGGCGTTCGGCGCCGAAGTCGCGGCGTATGAGGCCGCACGAGAGCTTTATTCCGAACGAAAAGCTTTGGAGGCTTACGAGAATATTTCGACGGTTCGGAAGTATCTGATCGTCGCCGATCCGGGCAAAGTTGTCGTGGAGTATCAGACCCAGCAGGAAGGCGGTCTCGACCGCGTGTTGCAAGAGGGCGTGACCAAGGAACGCAAGGACACGTCGAAATGATTCATCGACACCCGCAGAGAGCATGGATATGAAGAACGTGGGAACAATTGTCGCAGCGGCATTTCTAGCTCTCGTGCTCGGCCTGTACATGTGTACGTTTCAGGTGCGTTTCAACGAGGTTGCGATCCGCAAAACGTGGGGACAGCCGGCCAAGGAAGCGATCACCGAGCCGGGCTTGAAATTCAAGTGGCCTACGCCAATCCAGAGCGTCGTGCGCTATGACCGTCGCATCCGTATGCTCGAAGATAGGGCCGAGGAAACCCGCACGGTCGACGGCAAGAACGTCGTGCTTTCGACCTATACGTTATGGAAGATCGCTGACCCGGCGATTTTTCACACGAACTTCCCGATCGGTGAGGATGACGGCGAACGGAAGCTCCGAACGACTGTGGGCACGCATATTAACGCCGTCGTCGGCCAACATGCGTTCAACGAATTTGTTTCCACGGATGCGAACGAGCGAAAGCTGGGCGACATCGAGACGGCAATTCGCGAAGCGGTCAAGAAAGACGTTCGAAGTGAATACGGCATTGAGGTCGTGGGATTTGGCGTCAAGAAACTGGCACTCCCCCAATCGGTGACGTCTTCAATCTTTGAGAGCATGAAGTCGCGGGAGTCGGCCAAGGCGTCGCGTTATACCGCGGAAGGCGATGCGAAAGCGAAGGACATCCTCGCGGGCGCGAGGGCTGCCGAAGAGCGCATCATGGCCGCCGCTCAGGCGAAGGTCGGTGAGATTGAAACCGAGGCGAAACGCGTCGAAAGCGACTATTACAAGGAATTCAGCAAGCATCCTGAGCTGCGAATGTTCCTCGACGAATTGCGGGCGCTCGCCGATTCGCTCAAAGAGCGGACGACGCTGATTCTCGACACGCAGCAAGCGCCGTGGAATATCTTCAACGAAGAAGTCCGTAACGAGGTTCGACCCGCGAGATCGGCGGGCGACAAGCCGCACTTCGAACAGAAACTTCCGCTGAAATCGCGGTCGCCGATCGCTGCGGATCAACCACCGACGACTGTGCCAACCGTGGAAAATTCGAAACCATAATCCAATGGATCACTTACACGACGATCATCATCACCATGACCACGACTCGAGCGGCGGTGAGGAGCATTCGCATCGCTCGTTGCCCGTGATCGAAGAGCCGCTGGATGCGGCCAATCAATCGCTCTCCGACGCCCTTCGAGCGAGCTTTCGAATCTTAAAGGGCATTATGGTCGTTCTCGTTGTGCTCTACTTGTTTTCCAACGTGCGGCGAATCGACGTGCACGAAGAAGCCCTTGTGCTTCGCATGGGCGAATTGATGCCGCATCCGTACACCGCCGGCGTCATCTGGGCGTTGCCCTATCCAATCGACGAAATCGTGCCGCTGCCGACCAAGCGGAGCAACGAATTCACCGTTACAAGCCACACGTTTTTGAGAAATGCCGGAGACGAAACCAAGCCGTTGGCATTCATCTCGCCTCGAAGCGGCGGACTGCATCCGGCTCTCGACGGTGCCTTGCTCACTTCCGACGGAGGCCTTGTCCACACGCAGTGGAAGATCACTTACAAATTCAATCGCATCCACGATTACGTCTCCAACGTCGTCAGCAGGCAAATCGAAGCCGCCCAGGATTTGATCAAGACCTTTGTCGAGAACGTGGGCATCCACGTCGCCGGCGAAATGACCGCCGAGGAAATCCTTCGCACCCGTGTGGATGAAGTGCAGAACCGAATGCGCGGGCTGGTGAACGCGAAGTTGCAGGAAATTGGCAGCGGCGTCGAGGTCACGCGCATCGAAATGTTCGAGCCGACTCCCCCCCTGCAAATCCGCGACGCATTCGACAACACGCAAAAGGCCGAGAACAATAAGCAGCAACGAATCCATCAGGCCGAACAAACGCGCATCAAAACTCTGAATGAAGCCGCCGGTTCGGCACATGTGCGGCTCCTCAACCTCCTTGACCAAATGGATGCCGCCAAGCGTGACGCGGCGGACGAAGCAAGTCCGGAGCATGCGGCCGCACAAAAGAAGCTGGACGACCTGAACCTCGAGCTGAATCGAATGCTGGAGACAGAAGTTGAGGGTGAGGCCGGTCGGATGATCAAAGACGCCGGTTCGTTCCTCTCGGTCATTGTGAACAAGATGCACAGCGACGTTGAGGAATATCGAATGCTGGTGCCGGAATACGAGCGCAATCCGCAACTTTTGGTGGCTCGACTGTGGGAGAATACACGGCGACAAATCATGCAATATGACGGCGTGACCAAGTTCTTTTTGCCGCCCGAGGCGACAATCTGGCTGAAAGTGCCGTTCGATTCCGAGCAAGCGCGCAAGGAAGAGGAAAAAAGCCTGGTGAAGAAAAAATTCGAACCCATCAAGCGGAAAGAGAAGATGGTGCCGCTCGGTCCAGAGGCAGGATAATGACCGAGCATCATCAACCTGTCGTCCAGACCGCCGGGCTGTGCAAAGTCTTTCGGGACTTCTGGCGTCGGCCGCGCGTCGAGGCCGTCAAGGATTTGAACCTCGAAATTCGACCGGGCGAAGTGTTTGGCTTGCTTGGCCCCAACGGCTCCGGCAAAACCACCACCATCAAAATGCTGCTCGGTCTGCTGTATCCCACGCGCGGACGCATTTCGATCTTCGGCAAACCGCCGACGGACGTGGCCGTCAAGAGCCGCATTGGATTTCTACCGGAAGAATCGTACCTGTATCGATTTCTCATCGCGCAGGAGACGCTGGATTTCTTTGGCCGCTTGTTTCGATTGCCGTCGCGAGTTCGTAAGGATCGTGCGAATCGATTGCTGGACATGGTGGGTTTGCGTCACGAAGCCAAGCGACCCGTGGGCGAGTACAGCAAGGGCATGGCCCGGCGCATCGGGCTCGCTCAGGCGTTGATCAATGATCCCGAATTCTTGATTCTCGATGAGCCCACTTCGGGGCTGGATCCCATCGGCGCCAGGCAGATCAAAGACGTCATTCGTTCGCTTGGCAACAAAGGAAAAACGATTTTGCTTTCCAGTCACGTGCTTGCCGACGTGGAGGATGTGTGCGATCGAGTGACAATTCTCTACGGCGGGCAGCAGCGAGCGGCCGGCGACATCGGTGAATTGCTAAGCCAAAGCGACATGACGCAGATCACCGCGCCTCGATTGACGGATCACACGCTCGACGAGGTTCGTGCGCTGGTTCAGCGCCTTGAGAAGCGCGACATTCTAAGTGTTTCGCATCCGCGAATGAAGCTGGAGGATTTCTTCCTGCGGATTGTTGAAGAGGCACGCGCTGCAAACATCAAGACGTACGGCGCTCGCGCGGGCGGCGAAGTTCCCGATTTTCTTTCCAAGGCCGCTCAAACACCAACCGACGAAGTGATTGACTCCCTTGTTTACGCAGGCGCACCTCGGTCTCAACCGATCGTCGTTCCCGTGCCGATTTCCGCCCGAAAGAATGAGGCCGCATCGCAAGCAGTACTTAATGAATTGCTCGGAACATCACCACCACCTACAAGCGATGCTGATTCTGCCACGCTTCGTGACGGCAAGGAATCCGCCAAGGCCGCCGGAAATGCAGATGCAAAGACCAAGGCATCGAAGTCTCCCGACTCGTCGCGACGGAAAATCGCCGCAGATGAAGGATTCATTCAGTCGCTCGTCGATCGGCCTGAGGGTAACGAGAAATCTCAGGGATCGGGCTGATGCAAATCTGGGCTGTCGCCAAGCACACCATCGCCGAGGGCGTTCGCATGAAGATCGCCCTGGTCTTTCTGCTGTTCATAGGCCTGGTCGTACTGGGGCTGCCTTTTTCGATTTCGGGCGACAGCACCATGACCGGCGCCGTGCAGGCGTTCATTTCATACTCGCTCAATGCCACGGGGCTGCTGCTTGGAATGCTGACGATTTTTCTCTCTCGTTCCATCTCCGATGAATTCATCAATCATCAGATTTTTCTGGTCGTCACGAAACCGATTCCTCGCTGGCAATACGTGGTGGGCAAGTGGCTGGGCATCTTGCTGCTCACGTCGATGCTTCTGGCCGCCGCGGGCGTGAGCATCCGGGTCATGGAATATGTGATTCAACGGCTCTACATTCGTTCGCATTGGGTGTTGGACGAAAAAAGGTCCTACAAACCCAAAACACCGGACCAGGAATTCGACGCCTCCGAATTACGCAACGAAGTGCTCGTCTCGCGCCATGCGACGCCGGTGAAGCTCCCGAATTTCGCCGACGACGCGGAGCTGGAATACAAGAAGAACCTCGAAGAAGGTCGATACGCCAACATCCCCAATCTCAAGCCCGAAACGGAGAAACAGCAGCTTGTCACCAAGTATGAAGCCCGCTGGCGAATCGTCGGTCCCAATGAATACCGCGCCTTCGAATTTGAGAACATTCTGTGTGATCGCTCGGCGGGCAATGAGATTCAATTGCGATACAAGGCCAATGTCAGCGGATATCCGCCTGACGAAGTATTCCGGGCCATGTGGCGGTTCGGCGATCCCTACAAGGGAACGAAGGTTTACGAACAACCTGTGCGGCACATCATCAGCCGATTTCACACCATCCGCGTGCCCGCGGACGCCGTGGCCGATGATCACACCCTGCTGGTCACGTTCTACAACTCCAATCCTTATCCCGGCGAGCCGCAATTTCCCAATGTGCAGGAGTTTCGAAAATCAGATGGCCTCGAAGTGCTTTTTGTCGTCGGTTCATTCAGCGGCAATCTGTTTCGGTTGATTTTCCTCGAGTTTTGCAAGCTGTCGTTCCTCTCCGCGCTAGCGGTACTCATGGCATCTTTGTTTTCATATCCAGTCGCCTGCCTTTGCTCCTTCACATCGTATATCGTTGCAGGCGCGAAAGGCTTCTTTCTCGAGGCGCTCAATCTGTCCGCGGAGAGCTCTACGACACTATTGTCCGCGACGAAGGACCTGTATGGGCAGATTGTCAGAATATTTTCGGGCGGTGCCGACTTGAACAAGCTCATTACCGCCGTGAAGGAATTCGCAATTGAATGCATCATTGCAGTTCTAGGGATTATCTCCTTGGTACTTCCGGATCTTAGCCGATTTGACGCCGTCGAGGTCTTGGTTACTGGGCGAAATGTAGGTCTCGCATGGGTTCTGCAAGGCTTCGGTGAACTTGTAGTCCTTGAAACGTTCATCCTTCTCGGCATTGCGATTTTCTTTTTCTATCGGCGCGAAGTCGCGGAGCTGTCACTTTGAATCGCCCACCGACACAATCGACCGTTCCGCAAGCGGGACGCGCACCGATGTTGAGAGTGACTCCATACACCCTGCCTGAGCATTTGGCCGCTCGTCGCGCCGCGCAGCGCGCCGAGTCCACCACGGTGTTAATCGCAGTCGCAACCACGATTGCATGTTTCGTCGCGGCGGCATTTCTTGTGCCAAAAATCACTCGGATTCGCCGCGAAAAGCAGTTAATGATCGATCCCACGACGGTGAAAGGACTGCCGCCTGATATTGCGCTCCTAGGGAAGTTGGGGACATTTCGAGCCCTCGCGATCGACTGGGCCGCCATTCGCGCCGAGCGACTTAAGGAAGAAGGAAAAGTCTACGAGGAACTCGAGCTGCGCGAAACGGTATGCGCGCTCGCGCCGCGATTCCCCAAGATGTGGGCGTATGCGGCGTGGAACATGGCCTACAACATTTCCGTGGGTCAATACACGCCCGAAGCACGCTGGCAATGGGTCAACAACGGCATCAAAATTCTTCGGGACAAAGGGATTCAATTCAATCCCAAATCCGTCACGCTCTACAAGGAGCTCGCCTGGATCTACTGGCACAAAATCGGCGACTTCCTCGACGATGAGCACTGGAATTACAAGCGGGCGTTGGCCGTCGAGATGGAGCGAGTCCTCGGTCCCCCGCCGCTGGCCGTGAACAATCAGGAATTTTTTGACTGGTTCAAGCACATTGTGGATGCGCCGAGGGATTTGGCGCGCTTTCTCAAAGACAATATCGACATCGCGACCCTGAGAGCGCGATTACGCGAAGTGGACCTCGATGCCGACGATTCGCTGCTTGATTTCGTCGCTCGCAATCTGCGCCACGATCTTCAGATCACGGAGGTTCTTCAGGAAAAGCCGTCCGAGGACTCTCTGTTGACACGACGGATGCAAATTCTCACGGATGAAAAAGTCCAGCCGACTTTGGAACGTTTGCTGGCCGCTCTGCGATCAAACGTCCTCCGCACCCGCTATCACATGGACGTGGATTGGATGTACGACTTGATGGTCAAACAATACGGCCCGCTGGATTGGCGAAATGCCTTCTCTCACTCGTTGTATTGGTCAAGCTGGGGCGACAAAGTCACCGAGGGCGTTGCGGCCGGCGACGTGACCGATTCCATGAACAATGCGAGATTCGTGTTCTTTTCGCTGCAGAGTCTCATTGCCCGCGGACGCATGACGCTCACGCCGGACTTCGACGATCCTTTCAATTCCCACGTGGAACTCACTCCAGACACTCGGTTAATTCCATTTCTCTACGACACGTACTTGCGGCTGGGAAAGAAGCAATTCAAGGACGATCCACGCTTCAGGGAAGGAACTCCCGGACCCCACTTCATGACCGGATTCGTTTCCGCGATGCAGAATTGGATTGAACTCCTGTACCTGGAAGGCGGCGAGCAGAACATCAAGAACGCGGAGAATTATCTGGCGTGGCTCCGCGAGAACAATCCTGATCCCGATGGCAAGACGCAGGTACAATATCTTGTGACCGTCGAAGAATTCGTGATGGGGGATATTCTTTCGCAGCTTCGCACACACCGTGCCGCCACGGCCATTATCAATGGTTTTCTGTTTCGCGGCCTCAAGCATTTCTCTGTCGGAGAGATCGCCACCGGTATGAACGCGATCGGCCGGGCGCGGCTGTGCTATGAATATTGGATGAACGACACGAAGGTTGATTACAACGACCGCCGCAAGCTCGCCCCCATCGCGATTCTGCTTCGCGATCAGACGGAGCAATTTCTCCTGGCGGCCGACGTGGATGCGATTGCGAAAGTGCAACTGTGGCGAGTTCTTCCGCTCGAACAACGCCAAATGGTCTGGGACAAGTTAAAGGCCTTCTTCGCGAAATTATGCGAGACGCGCAAGCCAGCGTGGTCAGTCGCCGTCGCGTTTCCTGAACCAGCGGGAATGAACGAATTCCGCGCCACGGGCGTGCAGGATCGTCCGGAGTCCGCGCAGGAAGGCGCCGACCGCGGCAAAGAGAAAAAGTGATTTCTTGTTTCGCTGGACGATGGACCGGACAGAGGGCTCGACCGATTATCACCAAGGTGTAGCGATGCCTCCCCCCCTTTACAAGGGGGGAATGAGGGGGGTAAGTAGCTACTCTTGACCGTTAAGTGCTCTATTTGCGCCGCGAAGCCTGCTTGAGCAGCAAGGCAAGTCGCTCGCACACGAATTCACGAAATGTCTTGGGCGACAATTGCTTCAGCCGGAGCATGGGCCCCGCCAGCAGTTGACCGTGGATATCCGGCGCGCTGCGCACTTCGTGAAACGCGATGACGTCGGTCGTCACAGTGCCTTGAAGCTCAGAACGATAGTCACCGAGGCTGAATTCAAACTTTAGCTCACGACCACCGTCCAGGAGATTGGACGCATCCATCTGAAGCTGCACACCAGATCGGCAATACTTCTCAACAAGTTCCAGGAAGCAAGGAATCAGATCGCGAATGATCTGCTCGCGAAGAGCCTGGATCGGGTCTTGGACCATTGCTGCCTCACCTGCTCCCGGCTCAGCGGACTTCTGCCTGTATGAGTTCAACAAAGCGTCCAGATCATTTTCTGCGCTACGGGCTTGGGCGGGCTTATTGGTCCTAATTTCTTTATTGATCTTGACTTCCGCAGGCATGGGATGATCATCCTTCCTTCACAGGCGTCTTGGATTCGACAATTTCTGAACAGGGGTATGTCAATCCATGCCCTGCTCGAACCGGCTGCATACACTGCAACCCTCGCCGACGGAATCGGCCTCACTGAATAATCTGTACGATATAAGTGATGCGCTTGCCAACGTGCGGCCAAATCGGCCTTCATGCGGTCAAATCGCCCCATCGACTTCGCATGAGCCGATAATTCCGTAATTGACACTGTCGTTTGCAAGTCATAAGATCAATTTGCTTGCGGGAGTAACGCTGGCATCGATCCCTTCCGGGTTCTGGCGTCACTCTTTACCAGCGATCCTTTCCGCCGCCGAATTTTGTGCCGGCTTTCGTACGGTGTAGTACTGTCGCCATTCGGCCTGCGCTCTCCATTGGGTTTACGGGAGGCGATTTACTTGCCAACGCTGTACGTGCTTCAGGGACCTGACAAGGGTCGAACGTACGACACTCCAAGAGAGCCGGCCGTCATCGGTCGCGCGTCCGATCATATCCAGCTCACCGATAACAGCGCCTCCCGGCGCCACGCGGAAATTCGTCCCGACAACGGCTCGTGGATGCTGGTTGATCTGAACAGTTCAAATGGAACGTATCTCAATGGCCAGCGGGTGATCTCTCCGATTGCCCTCAAGCACGGTGATCAAATCAAAGTCGGCAGCACTCTTCTGGTGTTCAGCGGCCGGGAGAATATCAATGGCACGGGCGATCCCCACTTGATCCATGACCTTGTCGATTTCGATATTGCGGGAACCAAGTCGGAATCGTCAATTCTTTCAACTGTCGATTCGTCGCAGGACAGCGTGATACTTCAGCCGCCGGAGACCGCAGATGCCGTCGTCGCCTGGAACGTTGTGTATAAAATCGCGGAAACCATCGGCGGTCTCGAGTCCGTTGACGCGTTCCTGGAGCGCGTAACGGACATTCTCTTCGAACACCTGTTTGTCGATCACCTGGTCTTGCTCACTTCGAAATCGAAGAGCGGCGAATGGACGCCCCAGGTTGTCCGATATAGGCCGCACGATCAGGGACGAAGGCCCAAGATCGTGACCTCAAGCACGATCATCAATCACGTCGTGAAGACGAGAGAAGGCGTGCTGTGCGCCAATGCCATGACTGATGATCGCTTCGGCGGCGACGCCAAGCAGGACAGCATTCATCGGCTTGGGTTGCGGAGCATCATTTGCGTCCCGATCTTCGCCGGTGAACAGATCCACGCGATCTTTCACCTCGACTGCTCCATGTCGCATCACACATTTACGCAGGAACAATTGCGGCTGGTCGTGGCGATTGGTCGGCTGGCGGGTCTTGCGATTGAAAACATTCGCTTGCAGAATGCTCGAATGCGAAATGAACGACTGGCGGCCACGGGCGAGACCGTCGCGTATTTGTCTCATCACATTCGAAACATTTTGCAGGGAATGCAAGGAGGCGTGGACGTCGTCGAGCTGGGGCTGAAACGCAAATCGGTTGAATCGCTGGAATCAGGATGGTCCATGGTCAAGCGAAATTTGGACCGCATTTATTTGCTGGCTCTGAACATGCTCACATTCAGCAAGGACCGCCAGCCGAAAGTTCAGACGGCACAACTCAACAAGATCGTGGAAGACGTCATATCGCTTGTGCAGGCGAAGGCCGATGACCACCACGTCATGCTTCTCCCCGAATTGGAGGAAATGCCGGCCGTTCCGCTCGACCCCGAGGGCATCCATCAGGTCGCGCACAACATCCTTCTGAATGCAGTGGAGGCTTGTCCGGAAACCGGCGGGAGAATCAACATCACGACTCGCTATTATTCCGCACAAGCACGGGTGACGCTGACAATCACGGACAACGGGGCCGGGATCTCGCCGGAGGATCGCGAGCGCATTTTTGATCCATTTCATTCTTCCAAAGGCCACAGCGGGACCGGGCTCGGCCTGGCCGCGGCCAAGAAAATTGTAAATGAACTGCACGGCGAAATCGAAGTGGAAAGCACCATTGGCGAGGGTACTACGATTCGTGTCGTGCTTCCTGCGGTTCACGTGCGGCTCGTGGACAGCGACAAGACCCATTTCGCGGCGCCATCATGACAATCAGTGCCCAGCATGACAGTGGTTGACCCATCATCGAACAGTCATGGGAATGGCGCCGGAGCCTGCCCGCGAAGGGTTCGTCGCGGTGTGATCGGCGTGCTTTCAAACGGCAGCGAACTTCTGATGATTCGCCGATCCGAGTTTGTTCCCAAACCGAATTGCTGGTGCTTTCCGGGCGGACATATCGAATCGGGCGAGACGGGTCGCATCGCTGTTTGCCGAGAGCTGCACGAAGAACTGGGCATCGAAGTCGCGCCGATCCAACGCCTTGGCTCGATCCAGGTTCCCGATTCACAACACATCCTGGCCGTGTGGACCGTGCGCCATGTGAGCGGCTCGTTTCATCTGGCGCCGAAGGAAATTGCAGAAATCCGCTGGATCGCAGCGAGTGAAGTGCGTCAGTTGAACCCGGGGCTTCCTTCCAACGAGCGCGTACTCCAAATGCTCGGCTATTGATTTTTGCCCTGCCTCCTTAGGAACCGAGCAACCGCACTGAGAACATTGCGATTGTCACGTAAGCATCGAACTGTTGAATGCCCCGCGGGCAATTCGAGCGTAATCGTCGGGATTCGACGCTCAACTCCCGCCCACGTTCCGAAACTACCGGGTGTTGGATAACCGATCGTAGCGGCCACCGGGTAGCCATTGCATCGGGCGATCCCAGTCGCAAGTTGCCGTCCCGGACCATCGTAATTGTTGCAGAATCGCCCACCGCTGATGGAGTGTACGGTGATGATGCTGGCCGGACGAACACGCTCGATCAGCTTCATGATCGCGCGCGTCTCCGGTTCACTAGCTGGATGCGGTCCGCCGTACATTCGACTGCGGCGATTCGCGCGGACGGGCGGTTCATTTTCGTGTTGAGTGCCGCCCCAATTTTCTGTTGGAAAATTCCGGTTGAGGTCAACGCCACGGGCATTTCGCCGCTTCCGACGCTTGTAACCGTCGGGATTGACGACTGGAACGAGAACCCACCGGACCTCGCTCATCGCAAATTCGTCACTTGAATAGGTAGCGAAATGGATCGGCAGGTTCTCCCGCCACGTTTCCACAAGCCGAATGCTTTTGGGCTCGTCCCCATGAAATCCTCCAAGTAATAACGCGCAAGGCAAGCCGGGCTTCCCGAATTCCGTGGCGATGATCTTGCGGCCTTCGACCGATTCGTCGAAGGCGGTCATTCTTGGGCTAGCCGCGGGCATCGTTTTTAATCGCAATTCTTTGACGGATCGATCCGAATCAGTTACCATCCTTGACGGCATCTTAGCAGGAGAGAAGCACGCCGCAGATTATGCAACCATCCATCCGGCATCATTGTGCGTTGTTCGGCGTTTGGGGCCACCATGAGGCCGTCGCGCTCACGCACCTTGGACTTTACGCCCTCCAACATCGAGGCCAGGAAGCCGCCGGAATCGTCTCCAGCAACGGCCAGCGACTCCTGCGTCACGCCGGTCTTGGTCTCGTCAACGAAGTCTTCAACGAAGACAATCTATCAAAAATCAAAGGCCGTGCGGCCATCGGACATTGTCGGTATTCCACGACCGGTTCCTGCACGGAAGAAAATGCTCAGCCGCTGATGTTTTCCTTCGCCGGCGGGCAGGTGGCGATCGCCCACAATGGCAATTTGATCAATGCGGCCCTTCTTCGCCGGCACTACGAGGAAATCGGGCACATTTTCCAGACCACGAGCGACACGGAAGTCATCATCCATCTGCTGGCCAAGCCGACGCATCAGGAAAAGGAAAATCCGCTCAATCATGTGTTGAATCACCTCCAGGGCGCGTATTCCCTGTTGTTCCTTTTTCCTGATCGAATGATTGCGGTTCGCGATCCGCTGGGTTTCCGACCGCTTTGTCTTGGTCGAATGAAAAACGGAGCCTACGTGGCCGCTTCGGAAACCAAGGCGCTGGACTTGATCGATGCGACGCACCTTCGCGATGTGGAGCCGGGTGAAATCGTCACCATCGACGATGACGGGCTCCACATTCGACACTTCGGTGGTGAACGCAATGGCAAGGGCGCCGCCTGCATCTTCGAATTGATCTATTTCGCCGATCCCGCAAGCACCGTGTTCGGCGACAACGTTCATCTCGTGCGAATGGCCATGGGTGAACAACTCGCCCGCGAGGCTCCCGCCGAAGGCGATTTCGTCGTGCCCATTCCGAATTGCGCTCAATGTGCGGCGACCGGCTACGCACGGGAAAGCGGCATCCCTTATGGCCGGGCATTTACCACAAGCTATTACACCGGTCGCTCGTTCATTATGCCCACGCAAGAGGGCCGCGATCTTGCAGTACGAATGAAGCTCGCGGTCATCAAGGATGCCGTGGCCGGAAAACGCCTGATCGTGGTGGAAGATTCTGTAGTTCGCGGCACGACGACGAGGGGAAAGATCGGCGCGCTGCGGGACGCCGGTGCGAAAGAAATTCATCTTCGCGTGGCCAGCCCGCCGATCCGACACCCCTGTTATTTTGGGATCGACTTCCCCGATCAGAAAGAGCTCATCGCCCATACTCGAAGCGTGGACGAAATTCGCAAATTCCTTGGCGTGGATTCGTTGGCCTACTTGTCGCATGAAGGCATGCTTTCCTCCGTGCGGATGGCGTCGGAGAAGTATTGCACGGCTTGCTTCTCCGGCAGATACCCCATGGATGTGACCGAACCCGTCGAAAAATTCGCCCTCGAACGCAGCCAGCTCAAGATGTTCACGTAGTCTCTATTGGGAGTTGATATAGTCTCGAATGCTCTTTCCGAGCCGCGACCGTAAGGGAGCGGTCAGTTCGAGGCCAACAGTGTTGCCCGTTGGCGGGCGCTGAAGTCGTGCAAATCGACGCGGCCATTGCGATCGTAATCAAATGAGGCGCAAGCGCCTGTCTTCGAGCCACCGGGTCCGGCCAAACATCGTTCAAACTGGTCGATTTCGGAAGTAGGAGCGGAATTGGATGCGACGACTTCGCCACCTGGTGTGGCGGCGTCTTGCCGCAATCTCGAAATCTGATATCCGAACATCGTCGTCCAAACGCCGATCGCCATCAACAGAGTCGCCGCAAGCCCGAGCATCACACCACGTGATGCCCAAGAACTCGCCGGACTGAAATCTGAATTCACTTTTCGACGTGATTCCTGTGATAAGGCAGGCAGCACTGTACGCTGGAAAACGCCCGTCAGCTCCGCGTCATGAAGCTCACGGAGGGCGTCTTCGGTCACGTCAAACGGTTGTCTAGAATCAAGAATCATTGTCAGCTACCATTAGGATAAGTCGCTGGTCTCAGCCCGCGGCGCGACGGAATCACCCGTTTCTTTCCGCAACCGCCGCCTTATTTTTTCCAGCAAAGCAGACCAACGTGAGCGGAGCGTGGACTCGGGCCAGCCCAACTCCGCCCCCGCTTCGCCCCATTTTCGCTCCATTATCAGACCTAGCAGGCCCAACATTCGGGTCTCATCTGGCTCCACGCCTTTCAAGGCTGCCCGCAACGACTCGAGCAATTCGAGACGCGAAATCGTGTCGCTTGGATCGTCCGGGGCCGAATGCACTGCACCACTGAGTTCATCGAAATGGATAGACGAAGTCCCGCCGGTGGGAACCGTCCCCCGCTCGCGTAGTGCGCTGATGGTGCGCCGCGTTGCCACTGTGAAAAGGACGCTCGAAACGGACTTCGGCCTTTGGAATGGGTTTGAAATCAGCGTTCGCGAAAAACTCATCCATGCGTCAGAGGCGACGGCTTCCAACCAATCCCGGTCTCGAACACAAATCGCCCTGGCCCGCTGAAAGACCGTGTATCGCACAAGCCTGTCGTAGCGATCCATGAGCGTTCGGAGCGCAATCTCATTACCGCCAATGTATTTCAACATCAGTTCGTCGTCGGAAAGTGCGTCAAAGTTCGATGATGAGCCGCCCACTCCCACATGTTCCACGAAAGCAGCTCGGCGCGAAAGTGGTGGCATGTCCAATCGAGCCGCGAACTTCGGCTCTCGCGGAAAATCCCTTTTTCGGGCAAAAAAACAGCGGCCCGACCAGCAAGTGTCTGATCAGGACGCTGAAATTCACCAGTCAAATTCTCGCCATGGATTACGGCTTGGCCGATTCCAGGTTTTCGACTTTTTCGGCCGTCGCAAGCGTCGGGTGGTTCAAGCCGAGAAGCTTCATCCGCATGAGAAGAAGTGCCGTATCGACTTGCGGGTCTTCTTTCGGTCGATTATTTTCGTCCGGCTGCTTCAATTCGGGCAGCTTGTCCTCGCCGTCGGCGACTTTTTCACCGTCAGTGCCTTTGGCGCCTTCCTTCTTTGCGCCGTCGGTAGTCTTGTCAGCATCCTTGGCATCATCTTTCTTGGCCCCATCGGCCGACTTGCCGGATTCCTTGTCGTCCTTCTTCGGCTTGATCGTTTCGCCGGTGATCGGATCGATGGTGGAAAGATCGACGGTGTCGTCTTCTTTGTCCTTCTTCGCCGTAGCATCTGGCTTTGGCGGCCCCAGCAAATCGGCGTCGCGACGAAGCTGATAGGCATTGAAGCTCTCCCATCGCACCAATTTGAGAGCGATTTCCGGCTCGACTCCCCACTTTTCTGAAGTCGGCTCGCGATGCAACGAAACGCCACTGGGGATGTAATAGCGGGCGGTTGTAATTTTCAACTTGGCCTGCGAAGACGTCAGCGGGATCAGGTTCTGCACGCTGAATTTTCCAAACGTTCGCTCGCCGATCACTGTCGCACGATGGTTGTCGCGCAAAGCGCCCGAAACAATTTCCGAAGCGCTGGCGCTGCTTTCATTGACCAGAACGACCATGGGTACGGACGCGTAGGGTCCATTGCTTGTCACATCGAGTCGCTGATCCTCCGAAGAATTCCGACCCTTGGTGCTGACGACGTTTTCGCTGCGCTTCAGAAAAAGCGACGACATTTGATAGGCGGAATCGAGCAGGCCGCCCGGATTCCAACGAAGATCAAGGACCAGTCCCTTGAGGCCGTGACTCTCAAGATCGCTCATCACATTGGTCAGATCTTCCACCGTGTTCCGCTGGAAATTGGTGACGCGGATGTAGCCGACGTGATTCGACTCATCGAGCCAATGATTCCACGAGCCGTCGGGTTTGCGGGCCCAGCCCTTGACCGACTGGATCTTCACGCGCTCTCGAACCAGCGGGAATTCGATTTCCTTGTCGTTGCGGCGGATCATCAATGTGACGGGTGTTCCGGCAACGCCCGTGATCGTGTCAACAACCTTATTGAGCGAATAATCCTTGATTTCCGTGGCATCGACCTTGATGATGATGTCACCTGCCTGAATGCCGTGTCGGAACGCCGGCGTATCCTCCAGCGGCGTCACCACCTCAATCTCATTCATCTTGTTCTTGATGATCGAAATGCCGACTCCGATGAAGTCGCCGCGTGTGTGCTTGTCGAACTCCTCGGTCTCCTTCGGCCAGATCATCGTGGTGAAGTCGTCCAGCGGCTCCAGCGCTCCGCGCATGAGCTCACTGACAACGAGTTCTTCGGGCAATTTCACCGTTTCCCGATTGATGACCTGCACCGCGCGACGGAATCGCTCAACGCTTGTGCGGCGATCGACTGAAGGGGCCGTACGAACCTGCTCAAGATTGGCCTTGATGCGGTTAACGAAGTCATCGCGATCGTCATTATTCTTCAGCGTCTCAAACGTCTTTTGGGCTGCCGGTGAATCCGCCAGAATCAGAAGTTGCTCCAACCCACGCTCCGTAATCGCCTTGAAATCCGGCGGCTCGACGTAGTAAAGCCCGATACACTCCAGAGCGGCCTCGGCATCCTTCCACTGCACCCTTTCGATACGCTCTTTCCAATTGCTCTTTTCGTCCCCGAACATGCTCTCGAGCCGCAAGTGCGTGAGAACCTCGTGCTCGAGCTTTTGATAGCGCGGCTCGCGTTCATAGAGGCCGGCAAGGTCGGCATAAATGTGCCATGCCTCGCGCCATTTGCTTTCGCCGCGGAGCTCCTCCGCCTTTTTTAGCGAATCATTGACGAGCTTCTGCATCCAATCGGCATGAAGAAATTCGTCCTTGCTGGGGGCCTCATCGGAGGCGAGCAAGGCCTTGTCCAGCGCCATCGCATATTCTTTGCGTTCAATCCGCTGCTTGGCATACGTCACATATTTTTCAAAGTCGACCTTATTCAGCTCCGCGCGGGCCTTTTGCTTTTCAATGTAGTTGTCGAGCCAGGCTTGAACCTGAGAAACGAGGCCGCCATCGGGAATCTGGTGGGAATCGCGGGCCGCATCAGCGAAATCTCCCTTCGCGACGTCGTCCAGCGTCTTTCGCCAAACTTCATCCGGCTTTGACGTCGAAGGCGCGGCCATCACCGGCAACGCAAGACCGCCGAACAACGCGAGAATGGAAAACATGAGCAGAGATCGTCGCAGTGAAAAATAACCAAGCGGATTCAACTCATTGCGTACCTGCATCTGCATCGCAGACTCCTTTTCTGATCCTGGGCGAATGATTCTGCTCTCGTGCGGGGTTTCAATCCCCAACCTGACTTCCCACCGCGGCCAACCGGTATCTTGCGAAATCACTGCTCACACCAAGCTTTCCGCACACTCCTAGAGTACGAAAAAGTATAAGACCGCATTTTCAGGCGGTCTATACGGACTTTCCCACGCCCGACGGTTCCTTACACCCCCGAAACCGCCCTTTGTAACGGTGCGGAGACATTCATACCGCTTTCGGCCTGTAGTGCTGATGCACTTAAGCCAGAACTTGTATGCACGCGAATCGGGCTGAGCGGCGGGATTTTCGGACAATCGAAGGATTCCAGCGAGCCGCGAACTATAGTTCAGGCGACTCTCTACTGCTTGGTGAGTGCCGCAGGCACGGCAGAAAATAGCCCCACACGCGAGTGCCGGGTCCACGCGAGCCGGACAAGAATAAAGTCCCGTTGGGACGGAAGAGCCACCAATTGGCGTCCCGCTAGTTCGGCATATTCGTGGGCCAGCGCAGAAGTTGCTCCAGGTCCGACGACCGTCCCAATTCCGCACTTTCCAGAAGTTTCATGTCATATCGTGGTTCAGCCCAAAATGACTTGGCGAGTGACTTCTCGCATCGACAGGTAACAGCCACGATTTCACGCCGCGGTGCAGCACTCAAATAAATGTACGGACCAAGCGGCATCGGGCCGTCGTTAATTGTGCCCGCAACGACAAAGTTGGGCGTCTCACTGGTGCTTCGTTCGATTGCGAAGTTTCGTCCCAGAAGCGGCTGGCCGAATTCTTTCATCGCAGACGCCTCAAGAGGAGTTGATACATACACGATGCGGTATTTCGAAGAAGTCGGGAACAGCTCAAACACGAGCGGAGTTCCGCTCGTGCTTAATGTGATCTGCAAGTCGAAGCCACTGTCGCACATTGCGCGCCCGCGAGTGAAATCGGGAGGGTAGCGCCATATATACAAATATTGGCTGAACTCGACGTTGCGAATCGTTACGGATTGTCGAGCGAAACAAACTGTCGGCGTCATCGGCCCACAAGTTACGTATCCTTCCGGATTGAGCACACCGCAATAATCCGATTCAGCCCGCGAAATCTGATCCGGCGTCATTTCCAAAATAACCAGTGGGGCCATTTGTTCCACAGCGACCTCATCGACCGCACCCTCCTTCGGGCCGAAGAAGATGGCGTGCTCGAACATGCGCGTTTGATCGGGGACTGGTACCGAATGGGTCGCTGGGGGGTCAATCGGCGTGATTGAGGCCTGACGCAATCTGCACGCCATGTCCATCCCGAAAACAACGAACATCGATGCAAGTACGCGAATGTTCATAAAAGAAGCTACGCCTCTACCCTCACCGTCATTCGTCCATTACATTGCCGCGATGGACCGAATCGAATCGAGCATCAGCACCTCGGACGCGACATTCGTCGCCAACCGCAAGCACATGGAATCGCTCGTCGCAGACTTTCGTGCGAAAGCCGAAATAGTCAAACAAGGCGGCGGGCCGGGCAACGTCGAAAAGCACCGCAAACGCGGAAAATTGTTCGTCCGCGACCGCATCGACGCACTTGTCGATCCCAATAGCCCCTTCCTGGAGTTTAGCCAACTCGCAGCCCATGAGATGTACGACGGCGACGCACCGGCCGCAGGAGTCGTCACGGGCATCGGCAGCGTTCACGGTCGGCAGTGCGTGATTGTGGCCAATGACGCCACAGTCAAAGGCGGCACGTATTTTCCGATCACGGTAAAGAAGCATTTACGGGCCCAGGAGATCGCCGAAGAGAATCATCTTCCGTGCATTTATCTCGTCGATTCGGGCGGCGCGTTTCTGCCGCTACAGGCCGAAGTGTTCCCGGACAAAGAGCACTTCGGTCGCATCTTCTACAACCAGGCCCGCATGTCGGCCAAGGGCATTCCGCAGATCGCCGTGGTGATGGGCTCATGTACGGCCGGTGGAGCATATGTGCCCGCGATGAGCGACGAGTCGATCATCGTGCGAAATCAAGGCACGATCTTTCTCGGCGGGCCGCCGTTGGTGAAGGCTGCCACCGGCGAGGAAGTCACTGCGGAGGACCTCGGCGGCGCGGACGTACACTGCCGAAAATCCGGCGTGACGGATCACTATGCGGCCAACGATGAAGACGCCATCACCATCGCCCGCGATATCGTGGTTCATCTCAATCGTCGCGCGGGCGAGTCCATCGAGATCGCGCCCGTGGAAGAGCCTCGCTACGATGCGCAGGAAATCTATGGGCTAATCCAGAAAGATATCCGCAAGCCGTACGACGTTCGCGAGGTAATCGCGCGAGTCGTGGACGGCAGCCGCTTTCACGAATTCAAAGCGCTTTATGGCACGACGGTCATCTGTGGATTCGCGCATATCTGGGGCTATCCCGTTGGCATCGTCGCGAACAACGGCGTGTTGTTTTCCGAGAGCGCGCTGAAGGCCACTCACTTCATCGAAATGTGCAGCCAGCGCCGAGTGCCGCTTGTTTTCCTGCAGAACATCACCGGCTTCATGGTGGGTCGACAGTTCGAAGCCGGCGGCATCGCGAAAGATGGAGCGAAGATGGTCGCGGCCGTCTCGAATGCCAGCGTGCCGAAATTCACGGTCATCATCGGTGGATCGTACGGCGCGGGGAATTACGGAATGTGCGGTCGAGCGTATGGTCCGCGGTTTTTGTTCATGTGGCCCAACGCGCGGATCAGCGTCATGGGCGGCGATCAGGCGGCAAACGTGCTGCTCACGGTGAAGAAAGATCAGATCGCGGCCTCCGGCGGCAAGCCGATGACACCCGCGGAAGAAGAGGAATTCAAACGCCCCACGCTCGAAAAATACGCCGCCGAAAGCAGCGCCTACTACAGCACGGCCCGGCTCTGGGATGATGGGCTAATCGACCCCGTCGACACCCGCACCGTCTTGGGCCTGTCCCTCGCCGCATCCCTCAATGCCCCATTCCCCGATCGCTCGCACGGCGTGTTTAGGATGTAGCGCATTGCCTTTTCCGAGCCGCGCCCGTGAGGAAGCGGTCTGCATGCCTCCCCCCTTATCAAGGGGGGACACAGGGGGGTAGCCTACATCCTCCGCCGCACCGCCTCCGCCCGACCGATTGACGACTTGCTCTCCGCGCGCGATGCGCTGAAGCTACGGCTGGAGGATCACGTTGCCGAACAGTATTATTCCTAGCGAGCCGCATTTTCAGAAACTGAGATCAAGCAAATGAGTTCCAAAAGTATCGCAAAAGTTGACCTTGGTTCGAGATTCGACCCGTTCCATCGTATCGATCGAGAAGGTCCGGCGCTTGTACGATACAGTGCACTCGCCCAAGCCATAACCAAATACGCTTCGCCAGAGCTAATCGAAAAGGTAAAGAACCATAAGTTGATTGGAGCAAGGCAAGCGAAGGAGTTTCTTCACGCAGCTCACATCGCCGTGTTCAGAATAAAAACCCGATATGATTACATCCGTACTCCGATGGTGGAGACCGTCGGGCGTCGTTTTCTACCGAACATCGCGGTCACGCCTTTACCATTTGCTCCGACGAATCACGGCTCTTGGTATTTGTGCGTGCAGGTCAAGGAAAACCTAGGAGGCAACCGATGCACCCTTGCCTTTCCAATACTGACGATTGGTGGCGAATCGAGGACAATTGTAGTTACGAAACATGCATGCGAACAACTCAGTGAACGTGCAGGTATTATTGGCAACCACGTTGCCTTTCTCGCCGAGGCGATACTCAAAGGAAAGTGCACTGTCGCAAAGGACCGGCGCGAAGGGTGGCATGTATTGGCATGCGATTTGCAAGGCGAGACCATTGGTTGCTGCCCAGTTGAAAGAGTTGAATGCGAAATGAAGTCGATGGGGCACGGCAAACGATTCGGTGCTCACCTATTCGCGCACCAGCCCCGATGGCGGCTGAAGACGTTCTATGGACGCGAGTTCGCTGAGCGCATGTCGCTCATTCGGTCGACGCAGCAAGGCACCCGGATTCTTAAGCCGGATTATTCGTGAACGCTTTGCATTCTTCCGCCTTCTCCAGCTATCATTCGCATTGTGTTTTTTTCAAACGTTTTCCACGTTGCATTGGAGAGATAAATATGTCTCGATTTAGGACGCTATTGATGGCTGTCGTGACTTTCATTGCAACATCGACCGTCCGCGCCGAACGGTTCATCAGCCTTGACGCTTATGGGAGTACCATAGGCGCTCCGATGCGAAGTACATTTCATATCGGAATTTCGGAGCTCGGTAACCTCCATATTCAAGAGCTTTTTACCCTCACAATCGAAGAGGGAGATACAGGTGACGTCATTAGAGCTATGCGAGATCGCGCAATACCGGCGCAGGGAATTCCCGGAATTTGCAGACGCGCCGAAGTCCACTTTGGCTCATCGCTCTATCATGGAATCCAAGTATACCAATCCGACACCATACAATTTTGGGGTTCAACGGATGGCCAGGACTGGCAGGTGATCGATCATGGGGGCGACGCTGCTCCATTGACGATGCTCGAAAATGCAAGTCAGTATTGGGGTCTACGTGTAGGAGAGTACGGCAGCAATCCACAGACCGGGTCTGCCGCCGCGCCCGCAGTCGGAGCCTTCGGACTAGTGACTATGCTTACGCTCGCGTGCATGACGGCTGTTTACGTCTTTCGCCGCTTCCCGCGCGTTGCTCGATGAAATCGAACGCCGTGCCCTCGCATGCGTAAGCGTTTCGAAGCTTGGGTCCGAAGTCGCCGATTCTCACCATCCTTCTGTCGGCGCAGCGTCGCGATCGCCAAATTCGAGAATTCCGCCGAGCGCCCCTGACATTATTCCCGCAGGAGCCGCCGGACCGCGAACTTTGTCACGCTCCTAGCCGCGAAGCGGCGGAACAGACGTAGCCCACGGCGTGAGCCGTGGGAACACGTGACGCCCTCAAAAAGAAAAGCCCCGAATGGGGCGGAAGAAACGCATGCCTTGTTGCCTTTCCAAATTCGACACTCACCATTCGCACTTCGCTCTTGTCTTTCCGGATTCTTTTTCGCTATTCGCTATTCGAAATTCGCCATTCGCATCGGTGCCACGCTATGACATTTGTGAAAATCATCCTTACCAAACGGACCCATCTGAAAGTGTCACTGACATCGCCGCAAGATCGCCGCTCTATGAAAAACCGAATTTCATCGAGCGCCCTCAAGATTGTTCGAAAAATCACAAAAAGTACTGAAAATTCCCGGCCAATCCTGTTTCACGTGAAACGGTATTTCGCAAAGCTCGTTTCACGTGAAACAAATCTGCGTCAATCTGCGAAATCTGCGGATTCAGAACCCCGCCGGGATGCCGCCTTTGTGCGGGTCGGAAGCGCCGATCCAGCCTTCGCGGGTTTTCAGAATGGCCTGAACGGAGGCAGTTTCGCGTTCATTGGAGATTTCGTGGCCGCGGCGTTTCAGGCCAGCGACAACGTCCGCATTCGGCTCGCGATCGAAATAGACTTTATCCGGCATCCACTGATGATGGGGTCGCGGGCGAAGCATCGCGTCCTCCAATGACAAACCGCCGTCAAGCACGCCGAGCATGACATTGAGCACCGCCGAAATAATTCGCGGACCGCCGGATGCACCAAGCAACAAATACGGCGCTCCATCTTTGAGCACGATCGTCGGGGCCATGCTGGAAAGCGGCCGCTTGTTGCCGGCCACGCCATTAGCGGAGGATTGGATCAAGCCGAATGCGTTGGGCTTATCCGGCTCGGCCGCAAAGTCATCCATCTCGTTGTTGAGCACGAGACCCCATTCGTCGATCGCCACCAGCGAGCCGAATTCCGTGTTGATCGTCTCCGTGCTGACGACGACGTTGCCCGATTTGTCGACCACGGAAAAGCTGGACGTGCCCGCGTCCTTGGGTTGACCAAGCGAGCCGTATTGTTTCGACTTGCCCGTTCTTTCCGGCTCGATCTGGCGGGAGAGCGAATCCGCGTACGATTTCGAAAGCAGCCGAGTCTTGGGAACATTGGCGAAGGCGTCGTCGCCGAGCCATTGCGCACGATCCGCGAAGGCGTGTTTCAAAGCCTCGATCTGATAATGAGCGGCCAGTGGCGGATCGGTTCGGATCAAATTCGGAAAGTCAAAATTGTTGAGAATTCCAAGTGATTCCGCGAGGGCAATTCCTCCTGACGACGGAAGCGGCATCGTAATGACGTGAAAGTTTCGATAATCGAATTCGATGGGCTTAAGAATACGCGCGCGATAAGATGCGAGGTCTGCGGTACTCAACAGACCGCCATTGCGTTGCATTTCCGCCTCGATTGCTTCCGCGACCGGGCCACGATAGAAGAACTCCGGTCCGCTGCGAGCGAGCTCCTCCAAGAGATGCGCGAGCGCCGGCTGCTTGAGCGTGTCGCCCACGCTCCACGGCTTGCCATCGCGCAGAAATGTATGAAAGACGTATGGGCAGGACTGCTTGAGTACTGGATATTTCTCGTAAATTTTCAGCACGTCCGCGGAGCGAGCGACGTAATCCTCGTCGACCGCATAGCCTTCCTTCGCCAGCCGAATTGCCGGCTGCATGACGCGTTCCAATGGCCTCACGCCGAACATGGTCAAGATTTGGGTTCTGCCCGCGAAAAGTCCCGGCGTAGCGACAGCCAAATGCCCAAATTCACTCGGACTCGGCCCGGACGGATTTTTCGCGCGCGAGCGAACGAACATGCCCACATCCGCGGTTGCCGGCGCGGTTTCACGAAAGTCCTGGATGATTACCTGGCCGTTTGCCATTCGCGCCACGAGGAATCCGCCACCGCCAAGGCCAGTGCTATACGGACGCGTCACTGCCAATGCGAACGACGTTGCCACTGCGGCGTCGATGGCATTGCCGCCGTCGCGGAGGATTTCCAGGCCGGCCTCGGATGCATATTTCGAATCCGCAGCGACCATTCCCTGTTTGCCGCGCACGATCCAAGGTGCGTCGGCTCGCACCGAAACGGGGAACGAACCCGAAATCACCGCAACCACAGCGATCAGCCCTGCGTTCCATCGTGCAAAATATCGAGTCATGGGTCTTCGCATTGAATTACCTCGTATCATCACGCTGAATTGAAATGGAATCATCTCGCCTTAACCTTTGCCGAATTCTCCGAGAGCTTGCTCACAAACACCTTGGAGCCATAATCGCCGCGTGACGAACTCTTCGCAAATTTCAGCAACTCAGGCGTCAACCGGCGCAAGGCATTTCATCCTTGGAACGGCCGGCCACATCGACCACGGAAAAACCTCGCTCGTCAAGGCGCTGACCGGCGTCAACACGGATCGCCTGCCGGAGGAGCAGCGTCGCGGAATGACCATCGAGCTGGGTTTCGCGGAGTTGGCGATTGACGACGTTCGATTCGGGGTCGTCGATGTGCCGGGGCATGAGCGGTTTGTGCGGACGATGGTGGCCGGAGCGACGGGCATCGACATGGTGCTGCTCGTGGTGGCGGCGGACGACTCGGTCATGCCGCAGACGATCGAGCACGTCGCGATCCTGAAATTGCTCGGAATTGAACGAGGCCTCGTCGCGATTACAAAAATCGATGCGGTTGATCCGGAGATGGTTGATCTCGTTGAGGCCGACATCCGCGAATTACTCGCGAACAGTCCTTTGGCTGACGCGCCGATTTGTCGGGTGTCGTCGATCACCGGCGAAGGCATCAACGACCTGAAGAATGCAATTCTACAAATCTCGCGAAGCCTTTCGCGCACTACGCCCAGTCAACCGTTCCGCATGGCCATCGACAGGGTGTTCACGGTGCAAGGTCGAGGAACGGTCGTCACCGGTTCCGTCCTGCGCGGACGAGTGTCGAAAGGCGACACTTTGGAGCTTTGGCCTGTCGGAGCGACGTGCCGGGTTCGCGACCTTCAGACGCACGGTGATCAACAGGAACTTCTGGAGCGCGGCCAGCGGGCGGCCATCAATTTGAGCGGCGCGGACAAGGAGTCGATCGAGCGTGGCTTCGAGCTGGCCACTCCCGGCTATCTGACTCCAACAAGACTACTCGAAGTTTCGCTGAGTTCATTGGGTTCACTTTCAAGGCCGGTGAAGTCCAATTCAACCGCGCGACTTGAAATGGGCACGAATGAAACCACTGTGCGCGTCACCTTCATCGATCAATCGACTTTGCAGGCAGGTGAACGATGTTACGCCCAACTGCACACGCGCGAGCCGGTGACGGCCGCCTTCGGCCAGCGATTTATCCTTCGAGACGAAAACAGCTCGCGAACGATTGGCGGCGGTATTGTGCTCAAGCCCGTGGCACTGAGGCGGCGTCGAAAATCCCAGGCGGACAATTATTCCCTCGGACGTTTGGATCGCGGCGACGAACGTGAGCGACTTGAAGAAGTCATCCGCACGTATGGTTTCCGTCGGCCGACGGACATGCAGGTCGCGGCCCGCACGGGAATTGAGCTTGAGCAAGTCCCCACAATAATGAAGGAGCTGGAGACTTGCGGGCGGTTGAATCTTATTTCAGGCACAAATGTTCGAGCCACTCCCGGACAGATCGCCGACGTGATCGAGCGACTGACGACGTGGCTCGAACGTTATCACAAGGCGCACCCTGAGCTGCCGGGGCGGCCGGCGGATAGTGCCATCGGTTGGCTCGAGCGCATAACGGGCGACAAGTCACTGGCCCGGCCACTTTTCGCGGAACTGCTTCGTGCAAAATCCGTGAAGGCCTTCGGGCGATTCGTCTGCGCGACATCGTTTGCTCCTTCGCTTTCGCAAAACGACGAGAAGTTCCTGAATCTACTCCAGGAAGAATTTCGCGCCCGTGCCTTTCAGCCGCCAGCGCTCGCGGAATTGTCATTCGCACCGCAAATTGACCGCAAACGGCTTGATCGGCTGATCACGCTTGCGGTTGCGATGGGCGAGCTGGTGCCCATCGACTCGGCGATTTACCTGCACACCGAACATGAACAAGAGCTTCGGCATCTTGTGGCCAGGCTCATTGGAGAACATGGAAGCGTCACCGTCGCTCAGATTCGCGAGGCGATGAAGTCAAGCCGTAAGTACGCGGTTCCGATCGTTGAATATTTGGACCGCGTTGGGTTCACCCGTCGTGAAGGCGATCTGCGGGTGCTAAAGAACTCTGGAAACAGCTGACAATGATCTCCCCGCAAAACGCGGCGCCGGCATCGCACAGTCAAAAATTGCAGCGTTACCCGCGAGTGGCGACGCTACAAACATTTTTGACACGAGGTCCGCGTTCCTTAGAGCACTTAACGGTCAAGTGTAGATACTTACCCCCCTCATTCCCCCCTTGTGAAGGGGGGAGGCATCGCTACACCTGAGTGATCATCGCTCCAGAAAACGGCGATCAATTCAGATCCTTGTCCCACCAGAATTTGGTGCCGCCAACGGTAGCGCTCGCCGAGACGCCGCCTTGCGTAAGCTCGTAGAGCTCCACGGACTTGGACACGTTGCCGGCGACACCCGCGGCGCCGCCCTTCTCATTACTCTTGGCAGCCGCTTCGCCCTCGGCACCAAATTGCCAGCCGTGATGCACAAATGTGTCGATCGCTTCCTTGGAATTAAATATGATCAAGGCGCGGAAGTCCTTGACTCCCAATCCGATACCCGCCGTTCCCCGAAGCATACGCATGTACGTCTCTTTGCCATTGGATTTGTCGACGACCACGCCGTATCCATCGCCGCCGCCCACAAAGATCACCGTAAACCCAATCGTGCTGAATACTGCGAAGCCCGAGGCCCCCTCAACCTTCTGGCGAAGTTCCGGTCTCTTCGCATAGAAATCGTCCAGGGTGGTCTGCTTCATGGTTTGCACGTATTCGCGACGTTCCGTCGACGAATGGCCTTTGGGATGTCCACAACCTGAGTTCGCAACCGCTGCCAGGGCAACAAGAAATAAGGATGTTCGTTTCATTTTTTCACTCCACGTGTTCAAAAACCTCCGGACGTGTAACGCGGCCGCGCCGCCCCACACGTCGACGGGCTGTTTCCCCCGCGCCAACGGGTACTGAATCGCTTTTTATTATACGCGCGTTGCCAACGAGGCGGTAGGAGTGATCGCAATGATCTATTTGCCAAGTCCGTCCTGTGGTCCATTTTTTCGCCGCCTTGTAAGCGGACCCCGAACGCGCACCGGCAGGATCACCATCGTGATTCCATCGAGCTGTAATCGCTTTTGAATGGCGAACGCAGTATGATTGTGCAATAGGTGGTGGTACCACTTGTCCAGTTGGAAGATGACCTGGCCGGCGAAGAACACAGTCTTGTGAAACTCGTTGCGCACTTCCAGGCAGAGACGTTCGGCCTCCGCGACGGCGTCGGTGGCGATGGCCCACCGATACGTCGCGGGAACGCCGAGCCGACGTGAAAGCTCCACGTATTTTTCGAGATTTTCGCGCGTGGAGGCCTTGAGCGCTTTCATCTCCTGTTCGCCCTTGAATTGACCTGAGTCGGTCACGCCCACGCCGATGAACACCAAATTGCGGAAGTGCCCCGGGAAGGCTCGAAAAATATTGAGCACGGTGTGGATGCCGAGGCCTCCGTAGGAGGCGACGAGGACGGCCGCGGTCGGCTTCGTGGGATCGACATCCAGCGGAACGTCGCTGTCCGTCGCCGGCATCTTGTCGAGAACCAGGTCAAGCTCCTTGAGATATCCGGACACATTCGAATAGTGGTGCTTAATAAGGGCACATAGCCCTACCAGACTGCCGGTGACGACGAGGGTGACCCAGCCACCCTGGCCGAACTTCTCCACTACCGTCACACAAAGGATCGTCGCGCACATGACCAATCCAACCACGTGAATCGAAATCTTCCTCATCCATAGCGGATTTTCGCGGCGCATACCGATCCACATCTTGCACATCGACGTCTCGGTCATTGAGAACGTCAGAAAGACGTTGATGCTATACATGACCACGAGGTGATGCGTGTCGCCTCGCGTGTAAACGAGCGCCGCAAGCGACGTCGCGCCCATCACGAGCACGCCATTTTGTGTCGTGAGGCGCTCCGACAGGGCCGAGAATCGCCGCGGAATCCACGAATCGACGGCCATGTTCGCCAGCACGCGCGGACCGTCAATGAAACCCGTTTGCGCCGCGACGAAGAGCAACGCCCCTTCGGCGAGAAGAGTTAAGACAACCCATACGTTCTTGAGCGGGACGCCGGCAAAAAAACGATCGATGAGCACGGCGTTCATCGTCTGGCCTTCCATAGGTTCGACGTTCAGCAATAGGTAGCAGAGGAGCAATCCGGATGCCGTAAAAGCGAGCGAAACGGCCATATAAAACATCGTTCGCTTGCCGTTCTCAACTCTTGGCTCGCGGAGGATGGGTAAACCATTGGAGACTGCCTCAATTCCGGTGTACGTACCGCCGCCCATGGAATAGGCATGTAGAAAGAGCAGGATCATTCCACCCCAACCCAGGGCCTGGTATCCGTTGTGAAATCCCGTGCTCAAGGTCTTGCCGACGCGAGGCAGATCGCCCGCGTGGATCACGATCGATGCCACAATGACGATCAAGTGAGTCACAACAAACAGCAGGAATACAGGTAGCAGGACAAGGATCGACTCGCGGACGCCGCGCAGGTTCAAGGTGATGAGCAAGAGAATGGCCAGGATTTCGACTGGCAATTTCCAGTGGGCGAGATGTGGTGGAACCAAGCTGAATACCGCGTCGCCCGCCGCCGCAAGAGATACCGTAATCGTCAGAATATAGTCAACGAGTAGCGCGCTGCCGGAAACGACACCCGCCTTTGGACCAAGCAACTTCGTGGCCACGACATATCCGCCGCCGCCATGCGGAAATTGCTCGATCACCCGGCTGTAGGCGATGGCAATGACGAAGACGGTAATGGCCATCGCCACGGCAAGACCGATGGCAAGAAAGGTGTGTTCGCCCAGCGTGCGAAACGCCTCTTCAGGGCCGTAGGCGGACGACGAAAGTCCGTCGGCGCCCATTCCGACCCAGGCGAGAAATGGAACGAGTGACAGGTGGTGGAATACGGAGCGATCGGCCAGATCACGCGGCTTGCCGACGACAAGATGCTTGATCCTTCGAACGAAGGAGGGATTTTCGCCCACTGAATCGTCCGATTTTTCGGGCAGGCCGCCTTTGCCTGAATCAGTTTTCATTGTTGATCGATGTGTTCAAGCGGAACTCGCCGGGAGCAAGGCTTGATCGCCCAGAAAACCCTTCGATCCGCCTTTTCGCATTGAACACGAACGCACCAATACTCTATCGATTTGCGCGTCGAATGCAAAACGCAACCGGGAAACCCACCGGCCATTTCTCGAACCTGTAAGAACGAATGAGCTCCGGCTTAAATCGGCGCGAGCAGGCAGCCTGACGAATGACGTGCAATCTTCGTCGTGGAGTCGTCCTGTCACTTGACCATTGAACACATGACAAAAAAGGGCCGCGTATGACATTTCTGCCACACGCGGCCCAAACTTACTTCTTACTTCCCGAGAAGGGCTTTCACCCTTCCGGATTCAGGCTCCCGAATTAGCGGGTGCCCGAACGGCCATTGTTGACCTTCGTGCCCGCACGAGCGCCCTGCATGAAGAGCGTCATGTCGTCCACGTTGAGGACACCGTCGCCGTTGAGATCGGCAACCGCGAGGTCGCCCATACCCATCTGACGGAGCTCATTGACCGTGATCGAAGTACGGCCCTGGATGTCAGCCGGCAGGAACGCCGCGCCGCAGCAGGACTTCGAGGACACGAGGAAGTTGTTCTGAACATAGGCAACGTCCTCAAGACCAACCGTACCGTCGCCGTTGATATCGGCATGCGGACCAGCGGTGCCGCACGGCGTGTTGGGATCCATGTTCTGACCGTACTGCGAAACCAGAATACCCCAGTCGATGATGTCGATGGTGTACTCTTGCGAGCCGACCGGATCACCCGGCTGCTTGCGATAACCGTCGAGGTTACCACCGATCAGCCAGTTGCCGCCGAACGCCGGATCGCCGGAGAAGTGGGCGTGCAGAACGCCGTCCACGCAGTCCGACGGATTAATGCGGTAGCAGCTACGCAGCGTGTGGAGTTGATCCCATGCGGTGATGCAATCCCACTGACCCGCGCCACCGAGCTTGATCTTGCCGGTGAACTTGCCAATGAACTCAAACAGACCGCCGAAGGTTACGTCTTCTTCGAAGTACGTCGGCGCCTGCACGGAGCTGGTGTACAGCGAGAACTTGATGCAGCGGGTCAAACCATCCGCCACCTTCGTGCCCTGGCTGTTCGGACCCAGACCGATTTCGACGTCGAGACTGGTTTCGTCGTTGACGTCAACCGTCCAGCAACCGATGGGACGACCGTCCGAGCCCATTTGGCAATCCGTACCCGGCTCGCACCCTGCGCGCTTGCCGCAGTAATTACTGACCGCGTAGCAGCAGAAGTTGCTCACGCCGATCGGGAATTCGCCGCCGGTTTGGACAACGCCGTTGCTCCACTGCAGACCACTCTCATGCTCGCCACGGCAGAACAATGTCGCCGTGCCGCAGGAGTCGGTGACCGAAGGTGCGGTCCAGTGCTCAACCGCTGTGTTGTGATCGCAGTCCACGTTCGTCTTGATGTTGTTCGGAACCGTGATCGCCAGCTTGTTGTTCGCACGGATCGCGCCGCTGCACGTTCCGCCTGGGCATTCCGTGTTGAACGAAACCTTCTGGCCGAAGTTGTCGACCAGATAGCTGTTCTGCGGGTTGATGCTGTTCCAGCAGAGGTTGCACGAGTTGCAATTACCAATCTTGTCGAAGCTGAACGCGAGAAGATCGAAGTTACCGCCGGTTTGGCCCGTTGCGCCGAAATTGATTGACACGGCGATAAAGATCGTGCCCGCGGCTTCATCGACGACCGGACCGAAGACCGTTCGGTCGAACGGCGACACGCCGGTGATGTCGTTGAACGAGAGGCAGGTCGGATCATAGGTGATGCGAACCTGTCCGCCGGTGACCGTTCCGGTCATCTGGCCGACATGAGCCGTACCCGTGATCTTGCCTGAATCGTAGCAATTCGCCTCTTCCTTCGGGCTCGGATCGAGATCGAAGGTCAGACATGGAGTCAAAACGCAGTTCGGATCCGCAACGCCGGTGCAAGCTCCGTTGCCATCGCAGGAGTCCGCAGCCGTGTTCGGCGTACCGGTGCAAGGATTGCCGTCATCGCAGGATGAGCCGGCAGGATTGTTGCTGCAAACCGCTGAACCGTGGTTCGGAGCGATCGTGCAACCGGCCGTCTGGCACTGATTGCAACCACCCGGAGTGGTTACGGTGCCGGTGTTGGAATCGCAGCACTGTGTACCCTGGTTCCAGCCCGCCTTGGGATTGTGATCGCAATGCAGGGTGGCGTTGCAAGTCGAAGTGATGCAAGCATCCGCCGGAGCTTCACGAGCTTCGCACTCCGCGTTTCCAGCAGCGCCTGGACCGGACGGGCATTCCGCACAACCATCGGTCGTCGGTGGATTCAAGCAATGTCCGCCAGCCGTATACTGCTGTGCACTGCCGCCTGCGGCGACGCACTCACCCAAAGTCAGACCGTCGATGCACTGTGAGGCCGTGCAGCAGGAACCGATCTGACAAGTTAACTGACCGGCCACATAAGCCGCTACGAGAATGTTGTTCGCCGGCTGGTCCTGGTCCTGGGCGAACGTCTCGTCGATCTTGTGACCGATCGTATAGGTTCCCTTGCAGCAGGCCGGAACCGGAAGCACAAGGGTTCCAGTGTAGAACTTACCGCCGGAGTCAAAAATTTCCGTTCCGGGGTTCACGGTGCCTGCGAAGTTCGGACCCGTGGGACTGATGATCGCCGCCACCGGGGTTTGGTCACTGGGAGCATTGGCGGCGAAAACCCAGTCCGCGCGCGTCGTGCTTTGCCAGCCCCAATCGCATTCGAGGGCGACCGTTCCGCCGCACTTCGTGCCCGATTCGCCCATGAGCGCCGGGCACGGATCAGCGCAGGTGCTGCCCGGGCAGTTACCGTTCGTCGTGCACGGGAGGCCCACGTTTGCCCCGCCGGCGCAAGTCTTCTGGCAAGCAAAGGTCGCCGCCGGATAGGCCAGATCACAGCCCGCGTTCGCCGGAGCAGCGTTGGCGCCCATGAAGCCCGTGGCGTCAATCTTGTCCTGGAATGAACGGAGCAGCGGATCGCCCGTTCCGCCCGGATCCCAGCCTTCAAGCTGCGTGATCCATGCCGAGTTAAAGCCGCCACCCGAAACCGTCAGCACCTGGCCGACGACGGTGGCACCCGCCGGATACGCACCAGTGGACGTACCGCCGAGGGCAGCGCGGGGCGTAAAATAGAATTTCAACGTCTGCCCTAACGGGACGCCAGCCACGACCGAGTTCAAGTGGGCCGGATCACCTGTCACAAGGCGTGTCGCATCCGACGCCGCCTTACCTTTTGTTCGGCTCGCCACATCGTCGGTCACGCGCGGTCCGCCCTGCACGCCGACGCTACACGCCAGCGCACCAACCACGACGACGCCCAATACCGGACGCCATCCACCAAACCGGATACCTGCCTTCATTTTCCGTACCTCCAAAAGGGGAAACGATCCCATGTCCCATTTCCGACAATTAGTTCTTGAATCCATTCAACCAACACCTGTTTCCAAGATCCCTCCGAGCAACTCTGAAACCATATCTTCCTCAGCCGGCACGCTTCTCGCATCATCCACGCACCGAACACCAACCCTATTCGCTCCTCCGCTCTACCCGGGCGACCCTGATTCGCCCTTCCTTCTCTTTTTTGTCCCCAATACGTTTCAAAAATTCGCGGGGTAAGAGGCGGACCGAATGAACCGGCCCGCCTCTCCCCGAATTCTCCGCATTAAATCACGGACAGCTCACCGGACCGGACGCGCCCTGGTTCGGATAGGCCAGGTTCTTGAACGCGTCAACGATTGCGGCAACGTCGTTAATCTGAGTGATGAAGTTCGGCAAACCGGCCGCTCCACCCGTCAGATCGCACCTTGGCA
>JACQFE010000013.1 GCA_016200265.1 Planctomycetota bacterium
CGACCAACCTGCGGTGGCCCAGCCACCAGCCTTTCGTGTGGCCGCAGTCAGGGCAGACAAACCGCTCCAGATCGGGCCCCCAGCGTCTGATCCGCAGGTGCTCCCAACAGGCTTCGTCCGTCCCGAACTTCCCATGAAACATGGCCACATCCATCACCGCCGGCATGGGCCGCTTGTTCCGGTTGTCAGGCATTTCGCGTCTCCTTCCTCGAATCGCGTAAAACCTAACAACTACCGTACTTAATAGCCGGAGTCAAACAGAGAATCAGGTTCTTTTTTTGGACGTTGTCGTTGCGCCCTGGACCCGGAAATGGCGCAAAGATAATCTTTGCGTTCCCCGCGTTTCGATTTTTTCGGCTTTTGGCTCTTTGTCTCTTTGCCTCGTGGGCTACTTTCATCACGTCGGGCACTGCACGATCCAGCGCGAGCGTTTGGATGGAGGCACGATTTCGCGCGGCATGGGTGGCGGCGGCGGTTTGGATGCCGGTGACGCGGCCGATCGTTGCGATGACGAGACGTCCGCCGCGACAGGTTCCTCCGGCACTGGATCGAGTTTCTGGCGGTCTTGCCGCCTCCAGTGATCGACGATCGCGTCGAGGTCGTAGTCCTCGGTGCCCATCGCCCAGGATTTGAAGAAGTCCATGTTCGCGCTTTGCGGGGTCGGCGAGGGCAGATTCACCAGGGTGCGCATGGGCATGATGACGCTGTCGCCGATGACAAAGGCCTCTCCCGGCCGCAAGACCGGAAGCATCTGAATGACACCGGTGAAGTGATCGCCGACGACTTTTGAGACGTATTTCTGATCTTCGGGGTTGCTCAAGCGCATGACCACGAAACTGTTGCACTGCGAAAGGACGGTCTCGGAAAGCTCGGAGGGTCGCTGCGACACGAGCATGGCACTGACGCCGTACTTTCGGCCTTCCTTGGCCACGCGCTCGACGGCCGCCTTCGCGAAGTGTCGTCCGGTTTCCGTGCGCGGGATGTAGTTGTGGGCTTCTTCGTAAACCAGCAGTGTCGGGTGTCGCTGGGCCGGCGGGGTCCAGAAATTCAACTCGAAAATGAGCCGTGTCAGCACGGCCACGGTGATGTCCACGATTTCGAATGGTATTCCGGACATATCCACGATGGTCAGATTGCTTCGCGGCTCGACGCGGCCGGTGAGCAGCCGGATCAGGTGATTCATCAGGCTCGAAGTTTTCTCGAACGTGCTGACATTCTTGAGATAATCGCGGAAGTAGCGGGAGTTGGCGCCGTGCTCGATGGGGTTGAGCAGAAATCGGTATCGCCGGTCCTGATATTTCGTGTCGAGCTGATCGATGAAGCCGATGAGCTTGCCGAAATACAGCGGGTGCGTCGTCTCGCCTTCGGGATTGCCGCGGTTGAACTGGCATCGCTGCGTGCGCATCAACTTTTGTTGCTCGTCGATCGCCATGGAGCGAAGGGCAAGCTGGCTGAATGCCAGGTGATCATCGTTGAGCACGTAGCGGGCCTCGTTCAGATTCTCCGCGTACGTCTTGAGCTTCTCCATCGAAAAATAAATCGGCGTGTCAATGGTGAGCGAACTGGACAGGCCGAGGTCTTCCGCCGCATCGTGCTTGAATTCGAGCAAGCCGGTCCGCAAAAACGAAATCTGCGTGCTGATATTGATGGGATTGGATCGATCAACGAAAAGCGCCTCCAATTCCTCGTACTTGAGAAGCCAATACGGAAGAACGAGGTCATCCACGCCAAGGTAGGTCACGTTCGCGTTGACCTGCCCATTTTCATCTGAAAAAGCGCGGCGATATTCGCCGTGCATGTCGAACAGCACGACCTGGGCCTGATTGAGATCGAGGAGTTCCTGCAGGATGCGGGTTGTCGTACAGCTCTTGCCGCTGCCGCTGTTGCCGAGAATAGCCACGTGCTTGGCCAATAGTTCGGTGCCGAGCACTTTCACTTCGAATTCCGGGTTTAGGGCGAATTTTCCAAACGTGAAGCTCTGCGGGTGCTTGCTGCCGGCGAGAAGCTGATCAAAGCTGCCGAAGATGGCCTCAAAATCCTTGCTCACCGCGACCCATACGTCATCGCCGACGATGGGGTACTCATTGACGCCGCGAACGAAGCGATTGCCGTGAATTTCCCCGAGCAGCTGCACCTGCATGAGGAGCTGCGGCTCCAAGTCGATGGCGACGGCGTCCTGTCGGCCGGAACTGACCACAAAGCCGACGAGCGTGCGATTGTCCATCGGTATGGTGATGTACGTGCCGAGCTGGCCGACGCGATACGTTTGTTCCTCATGAAGAATATTGAGGTCTTTGACGGTGAGAAGAACATCGATGTGTCCGCTCTCGACGCGAATGACGTTGCCGATCTTCAATGGCTGCATGAAATTCTTCCTTAATTGTCTGTACGGGCCCGGCGTAAACAGAGTGCGATCGCGGTGCTTGGTTCGCACCTGAACAGAGGACACTCATATCGGACGAACGGCGTCCAACATGATCCGCGACAGGAAAAGAATACGATGTAAAGCGGGTGAAGATGACGGAACGATAGACGAATGAGCCACGAATGAGTTTTGCGAAGACTATCGGTCCCTGGCCGCTGAGTATCGAGGTCAGGAAGTTGAGGTTACCAGGGAAATCAGCTCCTGGGTGGAGAGGTCGGCAAAATTGTTCACAATTCTGTCGGCGCAGTGCAGGGCCTCGCGAGGGCTGTGCATGAGAATGGCGACGCAGAGTGCGCCAGCGGCTTTGGCGGCCTGCACGCCGACAGGCGCGTCTTCGATCACGACGCAGCGATGGGGCGGCAAACGAAGGCGTTCGCACGAAATGGAGAAAACTTGCGGATCGGGCTTTCCCTGGGTGACGTCGGCGGCGCTGACGACGGCATCGAAGAATTCGGTCCACCTGGCGGCCTTTACGATAAGATCGATGTTTTCAATCGGGGCGGATGACCCGATGGCGATTCGAGAGCCGAGAGCCTTCAAGTCCGTGAGCAGCTTTGTGGCTCCTGGAACGATCGGAGGATCGGCGCGAATCAGGTCGCGATAGATCGCTTCCTTTCGGTCGCCGAGTTGCCTGATTTTCTCTTCCGGCACGGGTCCGAAAAACTTGGGAATGATTTCGCTGTTGCGGCGACCGAACGTGGATTGGAACTCTTCGCGCGAGACCGTTCGACTCTGTTCGAGACCAAGCCGACGCCAGCTCTCAAAATGAGCGTCCGCGGAATCGACAAGAACGCCGTCAAGGTCGAAGATGATTCCGATTGTATTTGAATCACTCATGAACCATCGCCTTTGTTGATTGGATGTTGCCAACGATCCACAAATGAGCATACACGATCTCATCATCGACGCGACAACTGAACTTGCACCGCAACCAGATGATATTCTGCCACGAATGCCGATCTCGCAATGGCTTACGATTTTTGGCGCCGCGTTTGCGCTCTATGCGGTGACGGCCAATCGCGGAATCCAATGGCAGGATGCGGGGCTGCACGTCGTCCGAATTCTGGAGCACACGCCAGAGAATTCGCTGGGGTTGGCGCTCAGTCATCCGCTTCATCATTGGCTGGGGAGAATCTCAGTTGCGCTTTTCGGCGGAATCATTGAACCATGCCTTGCGGTGACGTTGATTAGCGCCCTGGCGGGGGCGATAACGATTGCGAACGTCTTTGGTTGTTCGCTGTGGCTGACGAAATCGAGAGCGGCCGCACTCTTCGCCGCCGGGTCGCTCGCTCTTGCTCACACTTTCTGGCAATTCGCCACGCTTTCGGAAACATACACGATCACAACGGCCCTGTTGTCTTCCGAGGTTTGGTGCGTCATTGCATACGCGCAATCCAATCGAGCGAGGTTGCTGTCCTTCGCGTTCTTGTTCAATGGTCTCGGCGTCGCCAATCACATGCTTGGAGCGTTGACTACGCCTGTGCTTGTGGTGCTTTCGATCCAAGGCGTTTGGACTCGAAAATTCAGGGCTCGACATTTCATTCCACAGGCTGCGTTTTGGTTCATCGGCGCATCTCCATATTTGTGGCTGATTGCCGCGCATTGGATGCGCACGGGCGCATTGGATGAAGCGATTCATTCAGCCCTATTTGGAAACGCCTTTGCCGATCGCGCGCTGAACACGCACTTGAATGGGCAATCACTTGGTCGCGTCGTTGCATTCATCATTTTGAATTTCCCCAATCTGTTCTTGCCATTCACAATCTTTGGTCTAATGACCATGAAGAAGTTCCGCATTTCACGGCTCGCGAGAAGAGCGCTTTGGGTGGCGCTGGTGATTCATTTTCTTTTTGCGATCCGCTATACGGTAATTGATGAATATACTTTCTTGTTGCCGACGTATGTGCTGCTTGGATTGTTCGCGGCGTTTGGATTTGCGGCCGCTGCCGGCGCGGATGGAAAACATCGACGAGGCCTGCTGATGATTGCACGGGCTTTGTTGTTCATGACGCCTTTGTTTTATTTTGTGGCACCGTCTCTCGCTCGACATTTTCAGGTGCTGGGCGCTGACGCGCGACACAAGCCATATCGCGATGATTACGTGTATTTGTTCACTCCCTGGACGGTCGTCGAGCATTCCGCGGATCGACTCGGCCGTCACGCAACCGAGTTGGCTGGAGAGCGAGGAGTTGTCGTCATCGAAGACCTGATGGCTGAGCCGGCCGTACGATATTGGGCGATTCGCAAGGGCCGCAAGGACCTCATGATCACGCAGGATTCACCCACTTGCCTGGTTATAGAGCTGGCGCATCGCGGCGTGCCAATTGTGCTTGTGCCGGCGCGAACCAACGAACCACGAACGGTCGCGCCAATCGGTCACTGGCGACGTGATGGAGACTTGTACGTATTGGAATCAGCCGAAACGGGGAATTAGGAGGTGCATCCAGATGCATTGCTTTGTCATTCTGAGGTCGCCGAGGGCGGCCGAAGAATCCCGAATTCGAGATGCTTCGCTTCGCTCAGCATGACTATTCCTTGTCATTCGCGATGAAAGCAGGGTCTGACGAAGCCGCAATTCCAAGCTTCAAAATCAGTTCGGACCGGTGAAGGCAATTTGGAAAGCCGCATAATCGAGCAAATCGACATCACCGTCGAGGTCATCGTCCATCGATTCGCAGCCGAGCTTCATGCGGACGTTGGGTCCAGCGACGCAGCCGCTCAAGTCATGTTGATCAGTTAGATCAATTGTAGACGAACAATTCACGTCGCCGAACAAGCCTGCGGAAAGATTTGAGATCGTTTGCTGCCGCATGAGGACCGGCGGCGACATGCCGGTTAGCTGCCACTGATCGTACAGCGTGCTGCCTTTGTCGTTGGTTTGGTTCTGATCGCGAAGGAATATGACGTATTCCTTGCTGGCCGTCTGGTAATACAAGTTGACCACGGCGCTGGTCGCGCCAGGCGGAATATGAAACTTCGTGTCGGACCAATATTGCCCGTCCGCATAGGTGGCGTCGACCGGAGCGGCCTGAACCGCTTCAAATGCGGCATTCGAGAATCCGCGCGGCGGAATACGATTGTCCTTGTACACCTTGTTGTTCAGTGCGAAGTGGAATGACTCACCGACGGCGAGGCCCGTCGTTGCCGCCATGGACGCATCGAGTCCGAGTTTCACTTCGTACACCCGTGTATCCGGCGTGGTCAGGTTCGCATTGACGTTGTCGTACGCACCGTGTTCGGTGATTGTGTGCAGGTCGGGGCCGCGAAACTCGACGTTCAGCCACATGCGCCGACCCTCGGGATAGCCGCTTGGCAATTTGTGGCCCGCCTGATTGACGATTCGCACGTTGATGCGGCAACTTTCGTTGGTGAGCTCCATTGTGGATGCATTCTCGAGCATGAACCGGGCACGCTGCTGACTGTCATACAAGTAATCCGGCGTCAGCACGCCGCCATACAGGTTCAGGAGCATGTCCTGAACCCATGCGTTGCCGCCATTGAAGTTGTGCTCAGGCACGTCGGGCCGCTCGTAGAAAGGGTCCCCCAATATGCATCCAAACGTTTGGGATGGAGGCATGTGGCAATCCTGGCAGGTGCTGACAATACCCTTGCAAACTCCTCCGGGGCAATCCGCGTTCGCCGCACACCGTACTCCGTCATTGCTGCCGCCATTACAATTGGGGATGGTTCCTCCGAACACGCCATGTGCGTCGACCCCCTTGGCCGCATAGGTGCTATTGGTCCATTCACTGAATGTGCGTTCGATCGGGAACATGTCGTATTTGTTTTGCGTGGCGTGGGGTTGGCCGACCACATTCAAGGCGTAGCTTCCTTGCGGTTGCCGCGTGAACGCCGGATTGCTCACGTCGTGGCATGTGGCGCACAGATCGGCCTTTCCGTGCAAAGCGGATTCAATGATGGGCGCGTTGCCGCTGCATTTTCCGCCGGGGCAATCCGCATTGGTCGTGCAGGGCATGTTGTCATTGCTGCCCCCGGCGCATAAAAGCCCGCTGCACAGGCCGCCGGGACAGTCCGTGTTGGTGTTGCACGGCTTGTTTTGATTGGCACCGGCCGTGCATTGTTTCATGCGTATATGAGCATTCTGCGGGATATACGGTGGGTTACCTGGATTTCCACCCGGTATCGGAGCATTCGGATCGAGAGCGAACGGCCCACGGCGCACGTCGTTGGGATCGATGACAAAGCTGCCTCCGCCGGGCAGATCGGGCAGCAAATCAATTGCGGCCAATGCCGCTCGTATCGGATCATCCTGCGGCGGGTTCTCGGGATGCGGAACCGGATCGACCAGTCGATGGCAGAAATGACAACTGACGCCTTCGAAGTCTTCGTTGCGCATAGCCGATCCGTCAACGGGCAAAGAGCGACCGCCGAGCCAGCCGCCGGGTGCGTGGCATCGCAAACACAGGTCACCCGCG
Organism: Planctomycetota bacterium; assembly: GCA_016200265.1. Lineage (GTDB taxonomy): Bacteria > Planctomycetota > Phycisphaerae > UBA1845 > UBA1845 > JACQFE01. The sequence goes on from JACQFE010000013.1 coordinate 6,862, forward strand.
AACGCGGCGTCCTGGTTGGCAATAGCGAGGGCGGCCTGAAAAACCGGATCGCGAAAAGCGTTGGCCATCATGCTACCTTGCCAACGCGAATATATTGGATATCCGGGATCGGAGGGATCGGGAGTTTCGTGACAGTTGCGGCAATTCGAGGCGGTGCGGATGGGCTTCACAATGGCGCCGGTGGGGTCGGGCTGCGTACCCTTCATGAAGAAATTATCGAGCGTCGTCGGAAGCGGTGCCGCGAAAATCGCGGCTGGGAGAGATAGACTGATGATCGAAACGCTCGCAAGGCGCAGACTTGCACGCAAACGATAGGCGCGGTTTTGGCAATTTTTCATGAGCCCCGTTCCCCCTGCGCGACCCGTTCGGCGAACGAACCATTGGCACGTCAGTCTGCGACGCGTCCTGTTCACCGTGCCGTCGATGCATTATAGACGGTCGCGCACTTGTTTCAAAGGGAAATCACGTCCGATAGCCTGCATCTCGGTGAGCGAATCTGGCGGCGGACTCGAATTGATTGACGAACCAGTGATAGCCCTCGAAAATCGCGCCGAACTCAATATCTTTGCAGTTTGCTTGTTTGCGGACGATGAGCGGAGCCTGGAGAGACATTCATGCGATTTTGCGTGGTGGAGATTGGTGGAGATTCCGGGGCGAAATTGGCCGTCGGGCGCGATGACGGCGTCGTCGTCCTTCCGGCACTTCCCAGCGTGCGAACTGCTCTTGAGCAGAACGGCGTCGATGGCCTGATGGACCTCGCCCTACGCGTGAAAGGTCCGGTGATCGGACTTCAGCAGATCACGCGCTGGCTGCCGCCGGTTCCCAATCCGCGCACGTTTCGGGATTTTTATGCATTTGAGCAGCACGTGAAGGCCGCCCGAGCAAAGCGCGGTCTGGAAATGCTTCCCGAATGGTATGAGTTGCCGATCTTCTATTTTTCGAATCCGTGCTCGTTAAAGGGGCATCTTGAGCCGGTGAAAAAGCCGGCGATGACGAATGAATTGGATTTTGAATTGGAAGTGGCGTGTGTGCTGGGTCGCGATGTGCAAGACGTTTCCGGCCAGGCGGCCGAAGATGCGATCTTCGGTTACACGGTTCTGAATGACTGGTCGGCTCGCGATGAGCAGCGCAAAGAAATGAAGTGTTCCCTGGGGCCGGCAAAAGGAAAAGATTTCGCCACATCAATCGGACCATGGCTGGTGACGAAGGATGAACTCGATGATCGTCGCGTTGGACCGGGCCGGTACGACCTGACCATGCTCGCCCGACGCAACGGCAAGGAAATCTCACGGGCGAACTTCAAAGAACTCTATCACGACTTTACCAAGCTCATCGAGCGGGCCTCGCGCGATGTGATGCTCTACAAAGGCGATCTGATCGGGAGCGGTACTTGCGGCACGGGTTGCATTCTCGAATTGGGGTCTGAAGCCGTTGGCGGCTGGCTCAAGCCCGGCGACACGATGGAACTGGAAGTTGAGCGATTGGGGACGCTAACGACGCCGATTGTTTCTTAGGGCTGGCTCAAGGGGCAATCTCGCGGTTCAGCATTGATCGGTATTTCTCTGCTGCCTGCGAGTCATTCCGCGATTCTGCCAGCTTGATTAGTCGATCTAATGTTCTCGCGGTACGAGGGTCGGCATTTCCAAGTGTTTCCGATTGGATCATGAAAGCCTGCGATAGTTCCTGCTCCGCCTGATCGGGCTGTTCCAACTTCCACAGGCAGGATCCCAGTTCACTTTTTGCAACGCCGATTCCTGCTCCTTCGTCATCATGCATGGATTCATAACGACTAACGCTTTCTCGAAGTGATTTTTCACCGGCTTGCGGCTGATCACAATCGCTGAACATTGCTCCCTGCTCGGCGAGAAAGCGGGGAAGGCTTTTTTTGTCCGTGCCGGGGTGCTTCCTCGCGAGAGAAACCGCCTCATTCAGTGGTGCCTCCACCTCCAGGCAGTTTCCTTCGATATGGAGCGCACGACCAAGCAGGTACAAAACCTCACCGTTCAAACCGTCATCTTGTGCAGGTAGTTTCTGCAGAATCGCCAATGCGCGCCGACAAAGGTCCTTGGCACTATCGAAACGCTGGACATCAATTAAGAGCCCCACGTAATTCTTCATTCCCCACACCGTTCTACGGTCCTCTTCGCCGTATTTTTCGCGCATTACCTCAAGAGCCTCGCGATAAAGCTCGTCGGATTCCGCAAGTCTGTGCTGGGTGTGTAGCACGCGCGCAAGGTCCGTCAGCACAAAATCCATGCCCATCCCCGGCCGGTCACTCCGCGTCTTTGCGATGATCGCGCGGGCATCGCGATAGTCTCGCTCCGCCTCTAAAAATTCCTTCATTCGTTCGCGGCATTGACCCAGGTTGATCAGTGAATAGGCAATCGACACGTGGTCCAAAGGGACCAGCTTTCGGCGCAGGCCAAGAGCTTCTTCATGGTATGCGATCGCCTTGGGTAGCTGATTTCTTTCCAGACAAATCATGCCGAGTCCATCGAGGGCGAAGGTCACGAGCTGATCGTCGCCAACAAGCTTGCGGCGGATCGCGACGACCTCACGAAAAGGAATTTCCGCGAGCGTCGGGTGTCCCATGGCGCAGTGACAACTTCCCAGGCCGAGCAGCGTTTCTGATACTTCCAGCTGGTGATCCGGACCTGCGTCTCGCTGAATTTCCCATGCATCGCGGTACAGCTCCATGGCTTCATTCCATTCTTGTCGTCCCTGGAGCGCGCGAGCGAGATCATACTTGATCTCCGCAACGGGCAAACTGTCCGAAGGAAGGGCGCCTTGCCGAAGCAAGAGGGCTCTCCGCAGGTGCTTTTCCGCGGCATCGTAGTCGTCAAATGATGTGTAGCTGTTCCCGATGATCCGTCGAACGGTCGCTTCCACGGTCGAATGCTCGGAGAACTTGCCGTCTACTTTCGCAGCGCATTCTCCCAACATTTCAAGGACGGTGGCGTTTCGGCCCTTGCCACTTACCGCGTCCATGGATGAAAGAGTCGTATTTAGGAAGTCAATGACGGCAGCTGACTCACTTTGTGCGGTGATCGCGGTATCGCGTTGTTTTGCCGCCTCCATGCGCTGCTTCTCTGCATGCGAGTACATGTATGAGCTGAATGCCAGTGCCGCGCCGAGAGCGAACAGGAATGCGACCACCGAACTGAAAGCAAGTCGATTGCGCTTCGCGAACAAGCGAAGTTGATAAATGATGCTGGGCGGTCGGGCAAGAATAGGCTCGTGGCACAAGAAGCGACCGATGTCGTCCTTGAATTCGCCGGCCGAACGGTAGCGCAGTTCTCGCTCCTTCTCCAGGGCCTTAAGCATGATGGTCTCAAGGTCCCCTCGCAGAGAAGGATCTACGCTGCCGGGTTTGGGAGGTTGCACTTTGCGGATGACCTGCGTCGCGGCCGCGATGGAGAGGTCCATGAGGAAATAGGGTAAACTATTGCACAACAGCTGGTAGAGCACGACGCCCAAAGCGTAGACGTCGCTTCGTGCATCGATGTCCCGCGGGTCGGCTTCACATTGTTCCGGGCTCATATATTGAAGTGTTCCCACGAGTTGCCCCGCTTGCGTCTGCAAGGTGGCCACGGCGAGATCGGAGTCCGTCGCCCGGGCGACCCCGAAATCAATTACTTTCGCATCTCCATGTGAGTCAACCAGAATGTTGGCGGGTTTCAGATCGCGGTGAATGATCCCTTTCTGATGTCCGTGCTCCACTGCGTCGCACACTTGCATGAAGAGCGCAAGGATCTTCGAGACATCGAGTTTCTTTTCGCTGACGTATTCCGAGATGCGCCTGGCATTCGGAATGTACTCCATCGCAAAATACGGAACCGCTCCGCGACCGTCGTCATGTGTGCCGGCCTCAAACACCTGCGCGATGCCGGGATGGTGAAGCCGAGCCAATAACTGTGATTCAAACTCAAAGCGGCGAAGTGCCATGGGGCTGGCGATCGTCGCCTGCATCAACTTGATCGCGACGACCCGGCGGGGATTGTCCTGAGCGGCTTCGTAGACCGTCCCCATCGCACCCGCCGCGATCCTTCGTTGCAATCGAAAGCGTCCGATTCGAGTTCCCGAGACGTGATCAGGATCCAGGTGGATAGAGTCCGTGCCTTCATCTGCCGAGTTTTCAGATGTGTTATCCGGATTGTTAGAAGCGAACATGTCAACTTCTACCGACGAGGTGCTCTGCGGTTCGACCGGATTCAAGCCAATTGACGGCCTGTACGAGGCCAGTTACGATTCCGGCGTTGCTTTAACAATTCTAGATAGGAGCTTATCATGAAGCAATTCTTGAAGCGAATGGAAAATTACCAGGCGTTACGTTCCGGCATGCTGTTCCTATGGATGCCGCCGATCCCCTGCTGGGGTCCGGGGATGCCTCCCCCGCTTGCGCAATTGTTCATCGATATACTTCTTCTATTGGCTGTTTTCGCTGCTTTCTCGGCGTTTTGATCCACAGGAAGCCGCGCTTGGTGCGGTGTATTTTTTATGGATGCCAAAGTCGTATGTGTGGTGCCGCGAGGTTGGCGCGCGCAATAGGCAGGAATTCTCAATACCCTGCATTGCTAATCGGTCTCTAATCAAGCGCGGCTCTTCTCGCTGAAGTCGTCAGGCGTTTGCCGGTGGCCGCTGCTTCGCGTAATAATCATTGAATGGTCGGCGCCGATTCCGCCAATGCTGAAGGATTGCAGTTGACGGACACCCACCGGATGCTCCTTGCCATGCGCGACACGCTGTATGAAGGGAGCTGGGCGGATTTTATTCGCGATTTGCGATCGCGAATGGAATCGCGACCTTATGTGTTCGACACGGTGCCGACTTCACCAACGATGGAGCGAACCATGCACCAGCATTTGGAGTTGATCGAAAAAATGCGGCAATGGGAGGAGACTCGCGGACAAGTGCTTCGTGCGTGACGATGATGGAAGGTGGAAAAGCGGCGACTGTCATGCTGAGCGATAGCGAAGCATCTCGAATACGAGATCCTTCGTCCCGGAGTAAGGGGACTCAGAATAACCAAATACACTCCCAATTGTCGGCTCTGGAGTTCTCGATTAGCAATCATCAAAACCATCTGACCGACCCATAGGAATCAACCGCAATGTTCACAAAATCGAATACAACTTTCGCAATCCTAGCTCTTATTGTCGCCGCACCATTTTCGGCCGCGCAATCCAATCATCCTCTTCTTAACGCAGGCGAAGTGCGTGAGGCCGGCTTGACGCAGTTCTGGCAGGCGCAGTTGCCGCTTGTGTCCGGTGAAGAGATTCGCGACGGATATCTCATTGATGAGGCCTTGTACGCCACGACAAATCGCGGGCGAATTTTTTCGCTCAAGGCCGATGTCGGATTGCTCCGCTGGGGTAACGCGGTCACGGAGCCGGCGTTTCCCATTTTCGCTCCGAGCCACATCGCTACGCGGAACAACGATGGTGGCGTGATTGTTCCCACGTCCGGCGAAGTCTTCGTATTCGATCGTTTCTCGGGCGAACAACGATCACGTTTTGCGCCGTCGTTTGGCATCGTGGGGCCGGCCGTCGGCTATGACCAATTGATTTTCATGGGTGGTGCCGACAAGAACATGCATTTGCTGTCGCTTCCGTCGCCGCGCTCGAAGGATGCGTTGAACCGATGGGAAGCGATGGCCGGCGGAATAGTGACGACAAAACCGCTGCTATTTCGCAGTGGAACGCTACTTTTCGCTTCAAGCGGCGGCCTCGTGGTGAACTGCCTCGCCTCGGATAAGACGCTTCAGTGGACCTGGAAGGCGGGCGGCGCGATTGAGGCCAGTCCGTTCGTGGAAGGTAACGGCGTCTACGTCGCGAGCATGGATCGCTCGCTGTACAAGCTGAGCCTCGGAATGGGTTCGGTCATCTGGCGAGCGAGGTTTCCCAGTCCGTTGCAGGACGGGCCGATCGTTTCGGACGGCCTTGTTTTTCAATATTGCGTGAATCACGGTCTGACGGCGGTCGATACGGCCTCGGGTAAGGAAGTGTGGCGAATTCCGGAAGGCCATTGGTTTGCGTCGCATCACAAGGCCGGTGACGTGATCTTGACTGATGATTATCGACTGCTGGCGGTCGATCATGGAACAGGGAAGATCGAGGCCAAAGTCGCAGCGCCGTCGGTGCTCAAGGCTGTGACGAATTCGAATGATGAATCGATTTATCTACTCGGCACCGGCGGTCGCGTCGCGTGTCTGCGGCTGGATACCGAGCCGTATTTGCGGCGGCAACAGGTCTTGGCCGCTCAACGTGATTTGAATTTGTCGCCCATGTCGAAGGCGAAGGGCGCGGCCATTTCACCCGGAGAACCGGTGAAGGAGCCTGATCCTCTGGGCAAGGACCCACTACGAAGCAATAGCGATAAGTAGGCCGTGCATTTCTCGCCCGAACTAATGGTTAATCGCTTTGCGCAAGACGACTATACGCCGTCATGCTGAGCGATAGCGAAGCATCTCGGCAAGATTCTTCGTCCCGGTGAACCGGAACTCAGAATGACGGCGGCAACGCGGCTCCGCATGACCCTGACTATTCGCCACGGATCAAAAATCACCGCTTCTTGACTCCGCCCGAACCTTCGCGATGCTTTTCATTGAATGGCCCATCCAAAAATTAAGCGAGCACTCATTAGCGTCTATGACAAGACCGGAATTGTTGAGTTCGCTCGCGCGCTGGTGGATGAATTCGGCATCGAGATCATCTCCACCGGCGGCACGGCCAAGCACCTGAAGGAAAACGGAATTCCGGTCACGCTCGTCGAAGACATCACCGGCTTTCCGGAAATGCTCGACGGTCGGGTGAAGACGCTGCACCCGAAAATCCATGCGGCCATCCTCGCCGACCGCGACAATCCCGAGCACATGCGCCAGCTCGCCGAGCAGGGCATCAAACCGATCGACATGGTCGTGGTGAATTTGTATCCGTTCGAGAAAACCGTCGCCGATCCCAATTGCACGTTCGAGCAAGCCATCGAAATGATCGACATCGGCGGGCCGTGCTTGCTCCGCGCCGCGGCAAAGAATCATAAGCATGTGTTGATCTTGTCGGATCCAAGCCACTACAAACGCACGCTCAAATTTCTTGTGAATGATGAAGTCGTAAAATCATACGATTGGCCGAATTTCCTGGTGACTCGAGGGTTTCAGCATACAGCCTCAAATGAATGCGGAATTTACGCCTACTTTGGTCGACGCTATTGGAATACGCCGTTCCCACCCGTTTCCTTTCTGGAATTGGTTTGCACACTTCCGTCAACACGCAACGAACTTCGATATGGCGAGAACCCGCATCAGGGGGGTACGGTTTATAGCCTTGAATCAGCAAAGGAAGAATGCGCACTCACTGGCGCGGCGTACGGCACTGATTACGACGTTGACCACGAATTGGAATTGATCGAAGTTTCCTACAACAATTATGCGGACTCACACGCTGCATTGGAACTATGTAAGGAACTGAGGAGGATAACGCGCCGGTGTGGCAATGACTCTCATTCAGAGAAGTTTGGGAATATTGCACCGACTTGCGTATTCATTAAACATACAAATGCCTGTGGCGCCGCCCTTGGCGACACTCCTGCTAGCGCATACCGCCTTGCTTACCTTGGTGATCCGAATGCGGCTATGGGGGGCATTCTCGCCTGCAGCTTCGACATCGACTCCGAGTTTGCCTTGGCGGTGATGGACACATATGCACGATGGGGGAAGGATGCGGGTGCGAGTGGGTTTTTCCTAGAGGTTTGGGTTGCTCGAGCCTTCAGTAAAGACGCCGGTGCCTTGATTCGAACCGCAAAGCCCTGGGGACAGCGGGTTCGACTACTCTCCGTCGGAGATATGACAATTCCGCCCGATCCACACGAACTGGAATACAAATCGATTTCAGGCGGAGTGCTCGCACAGACTCGTGACCTTTTCAGTCTCAACGAAGACCAATGGAAAATCGTCACCAAGCGCGTGCCGACGGAATCGGAAATGTCCGATTTGCGATTGGCATGGCTCATTGCCAAGCACACCAAGAGCAATGCGATTTCGATTTGCAAGGACGGCATGCTCATCGGCAATGGGGCCGGGCAGATGTCGCGGGTGATGAGCTGTCGCATCGCGACGTGGCTGGCGAAGGAGAATCGGCACGAGGACAAGTTGAAGGGATCGGTCGCGGCGTCGGATGCGTTCTTTCCATTTCCTGATGGGCCGACGATTTTGATAGATGCCGGCGTCACCGCGATCATTCAGCCAGGCGGCTCGAAGAATGACGACAAAGTGATTGCGGCCTGCGACGAACGCGGCGTGGCGATGATTTTCACGGGAACGCGACATTTCAAGCATTAAGTAATTGCTACGCGAAATAAGGGGCAGCGCTCGTCATGCTGAGCCCTGCGAAGCATCTCGAATTCGAGATTCTTCGCCTTGGCAAGCCAAGGCTCAGAATGACGGCAGTGACGCGATGACATACCCTGCGTTTCTATTTGAATAACCCCCCAGTACAATTCGGGCGCATGAAACTTTATACCAAGACCGGCGACGATGGCACGACTGGATTGTTCGGCGGCACGCGCGTGTCGAAGAATCATCCCAAGGTCGCGGCCTACGGCGAAGTGGACGAATTGAATGCGTTCATCGGAGCGGCCACAGCGGCGTGCAAGAGTGCGGACACGCGGCAGAAGCTGCTGGAAATTCAAGCGGATTTGTTCCACGTGGGGGCGGAATTGGCGACGCCAAGTGACGCCAAGCCGGTGCAGCAACTCGAGCCAGGCGCGATCGCGCGTATGGAGTTATGGATCGATCAGGCCAGCGACGCGACGCCCGAACTTCGCACGTTCATCTTGCCGGGTGGATCGCCGGCGGCGGCTCAGCTTCACGTCGCGCGCGGCGTCTGTCGTCGGGCGGAGCGAGCCTTGGTTTCATTGACCGGATCGGATCGAGCGCGTCCGGAGTTGATCGTTTATTTAAATCGTCTAAGCGACCTATTGTTCGCCCTCGCTCGCGTGGAAAATCAGGCGGTCGGAGTAGCGGACGTTCCCTGGAATCCGCCGAGGCGGACTTAACACTCGTATTTGGGTTCGGCGCCAAACTCCGAATTCCGACAAGCGTACAGTCAGCATGACGACAGTCGTCGATTCCGCTGCAACATCCAATGATGATAGCATGACCGATTCTTCGTTATTTGACGATGCATCCATGCAGACGACCGCGCGACCGTTGACCATTGTCATGTCCGGACTCGTCATCACCACGCTGCTCGGATCGTATTTGCTCTTGAGTGCGGCCGAATCGGTCAACCTGATCGATGGGGCCGTGGAATGGTCGCAGGAATCGCCGCTTCGCGCGATCGTTCAATTGCTGTGCCTGAATTATGGCTATGCCACCGTAAACGCCGGCGACGTGAAGCTGTATGTGCTGGGCCTCGGGGCGGGTCTTGCGCTGCTTCTCGTTGCGATTGCAATGGGGTCAAACGACTCTCAATCGGAGAATGTCATTGGAGCGGTGCACTCGAATCCGCAAGAGCGACAAAGCCCGTCGGGCGAACGGCCGATCTGTAATGCGGCTGTTCTTGCACTTTGTTTCGTGCTCTGGTCGTTCGCAAGCGCGAGATGGTCATCCGCGCCGTGGTTATCGATCGGCGGCAGCATCTTGCTGGCTATCGGCATCCTCTGGTCGATCGCTTTGTCATTGTGTTTGGATGCACAGCGAGTGCGCACGCTGTTTCGCGTAATGGTGATCGTTTGCGGGGTTAGCGCGTTGCTGGCGATCTGGTACTACTACGGCCGGAATCCAAATCTCAGGGCGAAATTCCCCTTTGGCAATCCAGATTTTCTGGCCGCAGCGTTGATGCCCGGAGTGCTTGGCGCGATTGCGATTGGAGCATCGGCTCTTGAAGCGATTCGCTCTGGTCAGGGCGGCAAAGTTGTCGTGTGGCTATCAGTCACGATGGTCGTGCTTGCCGCTTGCCTTTGGACAATGAGGTTGTGCGATTCGCGAGCGGCATACGTTGGCGTCGGCGCGGGGCTGCTGGCAATGATTTTCTTTGGAGTCGGCAGGCGCTGCAAAATCATGATCGCCGTGTTTGCCATCGCTCTGACCATTGGTGGCGTCGCATACATCGCCAATTCGATGCACGGATCGGACGCCGCGGGTCGTTCGACGACATTGCGATTTCGTACATACGCATGGTCGTACGCCTGGCGCATGTTTCTTGAACATCCGCTGCGGGGGTTCGGTCAAGGCGGCTTCGCACTCCGAGGCGATGAGTATGCAGTAGGAGATGTCTTGCGCGATCCGACTGTGTTCACGTCACGAATCGACCACGCTCACTGCGAGTGGCTGGAAATTCTTGCCGACCTTGGCGTCATCGGTTGCGTGCTTTGGATCGCCGCATTGGCGATGACGTTTCGTGACGCGGCGCGCCGAGTGACCTTGCCGCGAGGTGGAATCAACTGGACTGTCATCGGACTCACGGGAATTCTCGTCGCAATTCTGGCTGAAGAAAGTTTTGGGGTCGGCCTGCGAATGCCGGAAGTTCCAACCATTTTTTTCACGATCCTTGGAATGTTGTGGGCCGCAACAAATTCAACGGGTGCGCCGGCGCTGGATCGAATTGCGATCCGTCCGCGCGCGGTGCGATTGCTTGCCGCAAGCGCCATTGGGACTGCCGGAGTTCTGGCTCTGGTCCTGACTCAACAGGATCTTGCCGCTGCTCACCAGAGCGTGCTTGCGCAGAATGAGCTGCAAAAAGGCCATTTCGATGCGGCGGTTCATCTTGCGGAATCGGCCACCGCGCGACTCAGCCCGCAGCGGTCGATCGCGGCGCTACTGAAGCTGGCTGAGGCCCATGTCGATGCGGCTGAATCTGCATTCTCGCAAGCTCGCGAGCGCGGCGCGCGCGACGCGGATGCCGCCGTTCCCAGCGCACAGCTTCGCGTGTTGATTGCGGAAGACATCAAGTCCGCGCGTTTGCATGCGGAACAGGCTCTGCCGGTGCTTGCAGAGGTTACGTCCAGCGCTCCGGGGTTTATCACCAGCGGGTTACTTGAATTCAGACTGGACATGCTGCGAGCAAACCTGGCAGTCGGAGATAACGATGCCGAGAAGAGTCGAGCACTCTCCGCGTTGGCAATCGAAGCGCTGAAGCGAGAAGTTTCTCGCCAGCCGTTTGATCCAGCCGTTGCAGCGCTCGCCGCGCGTTCGGCCTTGGCAGCGGGTGACTTGAAAATGATGCTTCAGATCCTTGCCCGCCCCATGCGTTTCAACCGCCTCGGCGATGGGTACGCCAAAATGTTGCAGGGCATCGCGGACAATGACGAACTCCTAGGATCGCTTATTCAGCAATTCGACGAGGTTCATCCTACAATTCGTTCTGCGGACGCAGCTTCCACTTGGGCGCCTGAAAAACTCCGCATTGATGCGGCGTTGCGGTTTCTTCGAGGCGAATACGCTACGGCCGCGGATTCTCTCGCCAAAGCATGTCCACTCTACGCTGAAATACCGGATTCCGCTGTGGCCGCAACAAGCTGCTACGCCGAATGGAGCGATGCACAGTTCTTCCAGCATCCAGACGATGTTGAACCGGCGTTATCTTCCACACGAATGGCATTGAAAATGGCGCCGCCTTCGGAAGCCGGCCGTGAGCTTCGAGCCATCATTCAGCGCCGAATGATCCATTACGAACTTGCTGCGGGAGACGAGGAGGCCGCGATGCGCTCTCTCGCGGAAATTGCCCCGCGCGGCAGTTCGACGGAACTTCTTCAAAATGAGCTCGGCGTACAGCTCCGTCGGATGTGCGAGTCGTTCCGCGCGCGCGTTTTTTGGCCGCCGGTCATCGCTGGAGATTCTTCCGAAGCAACGAGGATGATGACGACAATGCACGATAAGTACGGCCGTTGGATTGAGCGGGCGATTGAGTTGGCGCCAAAGGACGGGCCCGCTCGGTTCATCGCCGCTCAGATCGCGGCCGAAGACGGTGATAATGACAAGTGTGAAAGCCGTCTCCGCGAGGCGCTGGATCGAGGCCTCAATCCGAATGCTGCTTTAGAGTTTTTGAATCAAATCGCTGCCAACCGATTTCTTGCACAAGGACTACAATACCTTCGCAGCCAACTCGAGGCCATGACGGGCTCGCCGACCGCCGCACCGTAGTCGCACTCCGTATCGTAAACTTGCCGCTTCGTTCCAACGCGGATACGCTTTCTGCAGTCTCTCGTTTGTTGACTTTAGGACTGCAATAAATGACATCATGGATGCTTCTCTGGGCCACTGAATGACGAGATCGCTCTCCGAAAAAATCGACCACAACACGCTGGCCTGCGGCGTCGAATACGGCGTCGTGGAGCTGCCCAAGCGTCACGTGGCCGCCTTTCAAATTCGCATTCTGGCAGGCACGTGCAATGAGCCGGAGCATTTGCCCGGGCTCGCCCGACTTGTCGAGGACACGCTCGACAAGGGGACAGAGCGACACACCGGCCGTGAGCTTTCGGACGCCTTCGATGTGATCGGCGCGGGTCGCAACAGCGGCGCGGGTCGTGAGACTGCCGCGTTCACATGCACTGTTCTACCTGAGCATTTCGAACGTGCTTTGGAGCTGCACGCTGAACTCCTGTGCCAGCCGACATTCCCAGATGACGTGGTGAAAGTGAATCTCGACCTCACCCGACAGGAGTTGAAGGCGTTGGAGGACGAGCCGCAAGCCTTGCTTGATAAGCTTATGGCCCCCAAGGCGCTGGGTCCGATCCTTGGGCGACATCCGTTGGGCGATCGCAGCGGCATAGACCGAATTACGACCGGCGATCTCCGTCAGTTCTGGAAGAGTCATTACAGCAGCGGGCGGATGATCGTCAGCGTCGCCGGACCGATGAATGAATCGCGCGTCGCAGCGGCGCTGAATCGTTGCTTCGAAGGCTTTGGTCCATCGAAGAGAGAAACGAATGGGCTTCCGCCTGCGGTGTTCACGCCGGGCGTGAATCATCATTCCAAAGATCTCGCGCAGGAGCATATTGCAGTGTGTTGGCCCGGAGTCGATGCGACGCACGATGATTTTCCGATTCAGCAGGTGATTCTCGGAGTGCTCGCCGGCGGCATGAGCGGTCGATTGTTCACCGAAGTCCGCGAGAAACAGGGTTTGGTGTACTGGGTGAGCGCATGGCAGGAGACGCCGCGCGGGTTCGGCCTGCTGTACATGGGCGCCTCGACCACGCCGGAGCGATGCAAGAAAACTTATGACACCTTGCTGCGGGAAGTGAATCGACTTTCCGACGATCTCACTGAAAGTGAGCTTGAACGCGCGAAGACCGGCATCATCGCAGGCTGGGAAACGCGCGGCGACGCGACTCGCGCACGATGCTCCGAACTCGCGTCGGATTTGTATTTCTTCGGTCGACCGATGCCCATGAGTGAGAGGGTCTCTCGAATTCAGCGTGTGACTCGCGATGACGTTTCGCGATACCTTCGAACCTATCGTCGCGATCAGCTCTGCGTGATGACGCTTGGCCCGCGGGCATTGACCGAAGGCTCGAATTCCACTTCGGATGCGCGGACGAAGGAGGCGATTCGACAATGAGTCCGGCGACTTCCGCGACATCGCCATTCACGGTCCACACGTTGAAAAACGGGCTTAGCGTGGTGATTGAAGAGATGCCCGACGTTTGCAGCGTGGCCGCCGGATTCCTGTGTCGCACTGGAGCGCGGGATGAGACGCCGCCGCTAGCGGGCGTGTCGCACTTTCTCGAACACATGATGTTCAAGGGCACGTCGCGTCGCACGTGGGCCCAGATCACGATTGATTTTGATTCAATGGGCAGCGCGTACAACGCCTTCACCAGCGAAGACCGAACGATTTATTACGGTTGGGTGCGGACGAAGGATCTGGAGCCGCAGATCGAGTTGCTGGCGGACATGATGCGATCCGCGATTCCCCTCGATGAATTCACCACGGAAAAAAACGTCATCCTCGAAGAGATCGCGATGTCCAAGGACAATCTTGATCACGTCGCGTTTGATTTTTTGCAAGAGAAGGTGTTCGCGGGGCACCCGCTCGCCTGGCCGATTCTCGGTTACGACAGCACCGTGCAATCACTGACCCGCGATCAAATGTGGGACTATTTTCAGCAGCGTTACGCACCGAACAACATGCTGCTCGTGGTCGCGGGAGCCTTGAAGCCCGAACAAGTCATCGAAGTTGCCGAGCGATATTGCGGTTCCTGGCCTAGAGTCACTGACCCGCCCAAACGCGTTCCGCCGAAAGTCGCACGCGGAGTCGATGTGCTCAAGCTCGATCGCTTCAATCAACAGGTGATTGCACTGACTTTTCCTTCGGTCAGCGCGTGCGATTCGCGGATCGAAGTTGTCTCAGCGGCGGCAACGATTCTCGGCGGTGAAAACTCACGCATGTACTGGGACATCGTCCAAAAAGGCATTGCCCCGCGGGCCGGTGCGCATCACCTGGATTTCACTGACAGCGGCGTGCTTATTCTTTACGGAAGCTGCGATCCGACCAATGCCGAACTTCTGCTGGATGCGCTTCGAAAGGAAGCGCGACGGCTCACCGACGAACCTCCGCGCGATGCGGAAGTCGATCGCGTGAAGAACCGTCGCCGCACGTCCGTCGCGGTGGAGGCCGAAGCCCCGTATTATCGCCTCACGCAATTGATGGACGACATGGAATTCCATGGACGGCCGCGAACGGTCGATGAGGCACTGGCGGAAGTGGACGCAGTGACCAGTGATTCGATCGTGAAGTTTTTGCGAGAATTCCCAATTGACGGCGAGGGGCACTTGACGAGCGTGGGGCCGCGCGACTGGCCGAAACTGTAGGTTATCTGGGTGGGCGCCAATGGCCGGAACGCTTCGTCATTCTGAGGTCACCGCAGTGACCGAAGAATCTCGCATTCAGAGATGCTTCGCTTCGCTCAGCATGACAACTGGCGTGTCCCAGGCCTCGGCCTGGGGGACTGACGAGAATCATTCCACCTTACGAGTTCGTGTGTATAACTGATTCATGGCTGATCCCGCACAATTACAGATCCGAGTCATCTACGATTCACGAAATCGTGGCCGCGCGACAGTTGTCACCACAAAGATCATTCCAGTTGCCGGCGCAAGTAGACTGGCTTTCCTTGCATTCGGATCGTTGATCATCGCATCGGCGTTGTACTTTGGAACATGGTGGCGAGTTGATCCGTTTCTCTCTCGCGTGGTCATTTTGAAAACGCCAATGGACCTTGAGCCGCAGCAAGTCGCAGCCTTGTTTGGCGTAGGACCAGTTGACAGCCAGAATGCGACCCCTGACGCGAATAAGGCTCCACAGGAAGCGCCACACCCTCGATGGACGGGACACGCCGCGCGAAACATCATAGTCGGCGGAGCGCTCACCTGGCTTACATTGACGACGATCGCAATCTGGCTGATGGCGCTTGCATCCGGCGCGGCGTTCGGGCGACTGAGGCCGGCGGTGCGATCGGTCGCGCCGATGTTGTTCTTGCTCATCTTAATTCCGCTGGGCGTCGCGACGTGGTACGTGTGGAAGAACTACGGCATGAAGTATTTGCCGGAGCATCTTCGCATCGGCATGGGCGGGCTTGTGGTTCTCGCATGGGCGCTTGGCCTGATGATCCGCCGACTTCGAGGCGCGACTCGTTTCGCGGCCTACATGCTGATCGTCGCTTCGATTGGCACGGCTGCGGCCATTTACCTCGGCACGCAGACCGGCGCGATGGACGCGGCGCAATTTAAGATTCCGGTCATAGCCGCGATCCTCGTGGCGGAGTCCTTGTGGGGTTGGATCAGCCTGATTACGTCGAGACGACTGGCGTGATTCATGCTGAGCGAAGCGAAGCATCTCGTGCCGAGATTCTTCGTCCCGGAGTACCGGGACTCAGAATGACACGCGGTGCTGTCAGTTTCCTGCTTGAACGCTCTCAATTCGCACAACTATTCCGGCTTCGCGCTCTTCAGAAATGCGTCGATCGCCGGCATCCATTGCGTCATCGAAGAGGCCGGGCCGGATACCTGAACGAGGTGCGCTCCCTTGGGATATTCAATGATGGCCCCGAGGAATCGATGATCCGGACGACCGATGTCGCGCGGCCCGATTTTGACGGCGCCCGATAGCTCGACGGCTGTAATTTTGACCGGGCCGCCTTGTACCGAGGACACTTTCGCGTCACTTCGCAACATCGGTGAGCCGTTGGCCTTTGACACGTGGCCGAGCCAACGCTCGATGGTTTTCTCTTCAAATTCCTTGCCGCGCGTGCCCATGAAGTGACTGATGCGCACCACACCGCCTTCACCGCGCCCGTCAGGACTTGGGATTCGCAACTCCGCTTCCGGGCCCATCGGCTCCGGCTTGATCTCTTCCTTAACCCAACCGGACGGAATCGACATTTTCAATCCGGTCAAATCGAGCACGCCCGGCGGCGCGGGCAAGGTGCCGGGACTCATCGCTTTTCCTTTTCCAACGACGGGTACTTCTTCAGGACGAACGCGTCTTGCATCGGCCAGGCGTTCATCGGTTTTGGGAACAACTCTGTCCTGCACTGGTGGTGGAGGCGGTCGAATTTCCGGCTGCTTCGTCTCCACGGGTCGCTCGGTCACGGCGTTGACGGGTTGCGGGGCGGATTTGGCTGGTGCGCTTGTGGTTGGAATACTTGGAGCCGGGTTCTGTACGACTGGCTGCGATTTCGGCTCGATTACCTTGGGTGCCGAAGGTTGTGGCGCTGCGCTCGCCGGCTTCGTGTCCGATGGCACGGGCCTCACATTGATGGGAGTCGGCTTTTGCTCCGGGTGCGCCGCCGGCTCCTGGGGTTTTCCGGCATCAGCAATCTTTTGCGCAGTGCTTGTTTCGTTCGACCTAGTTTCAGCCGACTTCGGCGCGGGCGCAGGCGACGACTCAGTTGGCCTTGCGACGTCGGTCGCCATCTTGCCGACTTCTGGTCTTGATTGAACCGACTTGTTTATCGTGTTTTTTTCTGGAGACCCCGCGCTGCTGGATGGTAAATTTCCTGCGGCAGGATCGGCTGGTGTGGTTTGTGCCGAAGGGGCAGCTCCTACGATTTTCTTCAAATCGACCACGCCAGCCTGATTCAATCCCATCATCGCGCCGGTCACGGCGGAAAGAAATCCCGCCGTCGCTGTCATGAGGCCGGGTAGACTGTGCCAAAATCCAGTTTTCGGTGCGTCGGGCATTATTTTCACTTACCAGAAAAAGTCTGTTGTGGTCAACTCTTGGTTCAACGAGCCAATCTGCCGTTCTGCCAACTTTCGATGCCTATTTGTGGCAAATCTTATTGAGTTGTCAGCGGATTCGTCAAGCGACTACCAATGGATTGAGCACCAGGCCGCGCTCCGTGTACATGTCGAATTCTCGGATAGGATGGCTTCAATGCGTATTTTCACTGATTTGTTCCGCAAGAATGGTTCTCACGGATTTGTCACTTGAGTAATGCGGATGTCATGATTGTTGGCGCTGGCGCCGCGGGCTTGGCCGCCGGAATTTTCTGCGCGCGTTTGCGACCCGATTTGCGCATCACAATTCTCGACGGTGCACAGAAAATCGGCGCGAAAATTCTAGTGAGCGGCGGCGGACGGTGCAATGTCACCAATGTCCGCGTGATAGCCGAGGATTTCTGGGGCGGCAGCCGGAATACGATTCGTCGCGTGCTTCGCGCCTTCACGGAAAAGCAGACCGTCGAATTTTTTCACGAAATCGGCGTTTCGTTGCATGAAGAGCAATGGGGCAAGCTGTTTCCCGATTCGAACAGCGCAAAGACCGTGTTGAATGCATTGCTGAGTGAGGCCGGGCGGCTCGGCGTAACAATCATGCCCGGTCATCGAGTTGTTGACATTCAACACTGCGAAGTGTTTGAGATTCAAATAGACGTTCCTAGGACCGGATCGAAAACTCTCACAACCGGGTGTGTCGTTCTGGCTACCGGCGGTCGATCGCTTCCCAAGTCAGGCAGTGACGGACTTGGGTTTCAGCTCGCGCAGTCACTTGGGCATTCGCTGGTCGAACAGACGCCGGGCCTGGTTCCACTTGAGCTGGATGACACATTTCATGGAGAACTCTCCGGCATCGCCCACGAAGTCGAATTAACCATCAAGACGGCGCATGAAAATCCTGTTCGCATCTCCGGGCCGATGCTTTGGACTCATTTTGGCGTGAGCGGGCCGGCGGTCCTCGATGCGTCGAGACACTGGCATCGTGCGAAGCTGCTCAATCAAGAGGTCACTTTCACGGCCAATTTTCTGCCCGGTTCTGATTTCGTGACCGCTGAAGCTCGTTTGCTCGATCTCACGAAGAATGAGTCGAACACCCTGGTGCGAAACGCTCTGGCCGCGTTGATCCCCAATCGACTGGCTGAGATGCTCTGTCGCGAGGTCGAAATCCCGGGCCGCATGACCATGGGCCAGCTCGATCGCGATCGCCGCCGCCGTCTGGTACACGTTCTCATCGAGCGCGAGTTTCGAATTCGCGGAAGCCGCGGATACAACTATGCGGAAGTGACGGCGGGCGGCGTGCCGCTGGACGAAATCGATCCTTCGACCATGGCGTCGCGAAAGTGTCCGGGGCTGTTCCTGGTCGGCGAGATTCTCGACGTCGACGGACGAATCGGCGGATTCAATTTTCAATGGGCGTGGTCCAGTGCCCACGTCACCGCGAGTGGAATCGCCAGGTTTTTCAGCTAATGTGATCGTGTGAGACAACGGAATCGCCTGATCATTTCATTGCTCGTGCTCGCGGTCGTATTCCTGATCGCAACGGCCGGTTATCGCGTGATCGAGGCGGACAAGGAAGTCACCTGGTTTCAAGCGGCCTACATGACGGCGATCACGCTGACAACCGTCGGCTATGGCGAAGTCTGGCCGATGAGCGACGCGGCGCGGATGTGGACGCTCGGTGTGATTGTGTTCGGGATAGCGACCGTCTCGGTTGCGTTCACGTCTTTGATTACGATGTTCGTCAGCGGCGAACTTCAGATGTTGCACGTGAGGCGAAAAATGGAACACGCAATTGAGCAGATGCGAAATCATGTCATCGTGTGCGGATTCGGACGAACCGGAACGCTGGTCGTTCAGGAGTTGAAGCAACGTCGCGTTCCCACGGTGGTGGTGGAGCTTCGTCCCGACAACGAGGCGCAGGTTCGCCAGGCCGGCGTGCCCTATCTGATTGAAGACGCCACCGACGACACCACGCTGCTGCGGGCGGGAATCATGCACGCTCGGGCGCTGGTGGTCGTGCTCGGCGACGATTCGGACAACGTCTATATCACGCTGACCGCGCATTCCCTTCGCGCCGACCTGTGCATCATCGCGCGGGCGGAGCAAGCCTCCACCGAGGCCAAGCTCAAGCGTGCGGGCGCCTCGCGCGTGGTGTGTCCGCAGGTCGTCGAGGCCATCCGGATTTCCAACATCATCACGCATCCCAATGTGGTGGACTTCATGGAGATGACCGCCAAGGGCGTGCAACTGGAGATGGATGAATACGTCGTGACAGAGTCTTCTCGGATTCGCGGGAAAACGCTGCGGGATTCATTGGTCCGCGAGAAGAGCGGCGCGATCGTTGTCGCGATCAAACGACCCGACGGCAACACGATGTACAGTCCGAAGCCAGATTGCGTGATCAACGTTGGCGATACGTTGATCGTCGTGGGACCGACCGGCGCGTCGAATCAATTGGCGACGATTGGAATGGAGTAATCGCTGTCCCGAATCATACTGCGGACACAAGGCATACCATCTTTGAATTGTTCAATGCGATTAGGAGTTCGAAAACAGGAGCGTAGAATCGTGAGACACTTGATTTCCAGCGGAAGTCCATACGAGCCTAGGGTGGGCATTTCCCGCGCGGTTCGCGCCGGGTCGATCATCGCGGTGTCGGGAACCGCACCGCTCGGACCGGACGGAAAAACCAACGGCAAAGACGATCCCACCGCACAGGGCAGACGCTGTCTCGAAATTATCAAAGAGGCGTTGGAACGAGCAGGCGCGTCGCTCGAGCAGGTCATCCGAACACGAACGCCGCTCACGCAGATCGCCGACTGGCAGGCCGTCGCGGCGGTGCGCGGCGAATTTTCGGCTCAATTCGCCCGGCTAATACGATCATGCAGGTCTTACGATTCATCGATCCCGACTGGCTCGTCGAGTTTAACTCCGACGCGTTTGTCGACGACCAAATCGGATAGGTGAGAGCACGGATTCTCGCCCCGGCATGGATCATTCCGACGTATCTTGCTTCGAATAAGTTGGGGCACTGGGTCTGCTCGAATCGAATGCGGTTGACTCGATCAGAACCATAGCGGTTGTGCCCGTTATTATGCATTCCTTGAGTTCATCAAGCATCTGTGCTATAATCCTTTGAATTGCTTGAACCTGCCCTGGCCCGCAGAGCACTTCGACCAGAACTCTTTCAGGCATCCGAGCGACGAACGGCAAAAAACGTTTCTCGAATCGCGGACCGTGGGCTTTTGCTCATGCCGCTCAAAGTACATTCGGAGAACCATGATGCTGACTGTCACAGAAGCGGCGCGAGCCCGCCTGGCTCGAAAGCTCGATCGCAAGAAGTGCACCAAGGACCAGGCCCTTCGCTTCGTGCGCGACGACGACCGCTCCCGCTGGTCGATGCAGGTGGATTCCATTCAGGCGGCGGACGTTCACTACGCCCATAAAGGCCGGACCGTGCTCATCGTCGATGAGGAATCCGCGCACCGCCTTCGCAACCGGTTGCTCGAGGTTCGCGAGACGGATGAAGGTCCGCGTCTTCGCCTCCGCAGGGGATAAGAGCCTCGTTCCATCAACCTTGCGCGACCGCCCCTTTCGATCTTCCCCGCGCGAAAGACTTCATCGTATCCCCGTGTCGTATTGGACTTGCAATTCTGAGAATTCGTTTGCGGGCACGGTCACATCCACTGTGGAAGCCGTAGGAAGCGGAGATTGCGGATCAGCATCCAGCGGAACGACGGTGTAGTCGCCGGGCGGTAATTTGACTTCGAATCTTCCTTCCGAATCCGAGCGCACCGTGGTGACGGTCGAGCCATTGGGGCATTCAATCCGCAGGTCGGCCTGATACGGCTCGACGCAAGATTGACCTGGCATTTCCACCGGGCACGTCGGACCGAGCGTGACCGTGCCCCGGATTCCTGATTGAAGCGATTGATCGATGGGCTGAGTAACGCACGGCAGGCCGGTCAAAAACCCGCAACCATACATTTGAACTGAAGCCGCGGCGCAGATTCCCGACAGCAAGATGCGCCGGCCAATCGAATACGCAATCTCCGCTTTCATCTCGGCTCCATTCTATCACGCTGTAAGTGTCGCGACCAAATGGCAAATCTGCCAAATGGCAACGGTCAAATTGGGAGCGAATCACGCTGCACGGATTGAACAAATCGCGCAAGGTTGCATACCCCGGCACTTGAACTACCCTTTTACCCAAGACAATCTGGAGATTGGGGTCCAAACCGGAAAAATTTATGCGTTACTTCGTAAATATCTTGGTCGTAGCAGCAATGGCGGCAATGACAGTCGGCTGTGCGTCGCACAAACATGCGGAATGCGGCTGCAAGAAAACGCAAACGAAGAGTGAAGACGGAGCCGAAGCCCAAAGTGGATCGGTCTCGCAATCGGCGAATGCCGCGGCACCAGCGGCGCATTCAGCATCAAGCGTCGAGGTGCCATTCGGGCAATCTGCATCACGAAAAGGAGATGGGCCTTGGATAATTGACGGCCAGCCCGGCATTCCCTGCGTGATGCAATCCGGCGGACGCGATGTGCTGCGGCTTAGCGTCTCGTCCGACACCAAGTGCAAATCTAAAGACGCCGCGCTCGATCTGGTTTCTCGCGAACAACACATTTATATTTGGATGGTCAAAAGGGCCAAGACAGTTGCTGACGCCGTGGGACGTGTGCCTCAGGAAATCAAAGATGAATTCAAGGACTTCAAAGCCACGCAGACAATTGACATTAAACTTGCCGCCGCGCCCGCCAAGTACTTGGTGGGCTTGGGAACCGAGGCCGATGATGGCGATCCTGGCCATGCGGAGGTCATTGTATTCAAGGCCGGCGATAATGTGTTTCTCGTGTGTGTTCATGGCGAACATGCCGATTCGTTTAATGGAGGGTGGATGCTATCTGTGGTTGAGACGGCACAAGCACCCTGACGCCAACATTTTCAGATAAACACCAGTTCGCTACAATCTCAACCTCGAAGTAGTTCGATGATCTATTTTGTAAAACGCCCGCGAGCGATCGCACGGCGAATAGGAATGGGATAGCAAATGCAAAATAGAGTAGAATGACAAGGCGACTGAGCGGTATCGATTTTAATCTTTGCGGATTCGGGATTTATCGACGTACCCATTGGAGATTGTCGTAATGGCCAAAGAATTTATCCTCCCTGATCTTGGTGAAGGAATTCACGAAGCACAGATTGTCCGGCTGCTGGTCAAACCCGGCGATCAGGTCAAGGCCGATCAACCGTTGATGGAAGTCGAGACGGACAAGGCGGCCGTCGATCTTCCTTCGCCGTTTGCGGGTGTGGTTAAAGACGTCCGCGTGAAGGAAGGCCAGACGGTCAACGTGGGGTCAGTCGTGGTAACGTTTGAAGATGCCGCAGGAGCGCCAGCGAATGCAAAGGCGACGACTCCGACATCGACCGCGAAACCTACTGATATTTTATCGACAAAGCCTTCTAAGGCGGCGGCAGTGTCCGGAGCAGGCTCATTCGCAAATGGGGTTGGCGCGCCGACGACGACCGCAACACATGCGGCGGCGACTCCTCCTGCTCAGGCCGCACCGACCAATGGAAACGATGAGGCCGGTTCGCGCACAGTTGCACCGGCCGCGCCTGCGGTGCGAAAGCTGGCCCGCGAAATGGGCGTAGATATCGACGCCGTCCAAGGCAGCGGTCCCGGCGGTCGCGTAACGCGTGAAGACCTCGAGCGCTCTCGAGCGGGCAACGGCGCACCACAGCAGGTGATGGGACGCGGCGGTGTCGAGATTCCAGGTCGCGGGGCTGGCGTTAATGAACGGTCGGCGCCGATGACTCGCCCGATTTCGTCGACGGCACAAGTGCCACTTCCCGGCATTCCGGATAACGACAAATGGGGCAAGATTCGCCGCGAGCCGATCAATCAGATTCGCAAGACCATCGCTACGCAGATGGCGCGATCGGCGTTCACGGCGGTTCACGTCACGCACAGCGACGAGGCCGATATTACGGAACTCGACCTCCTTCGCCGCGAACTGAATGAGGCCACCAATGATGATCCCAAGCTGACCATCATGACTTTCATGATTCGCGCGGTGTGCATCGCCCTACGGAAGTATCCGATTTTCAACTCGAGCTTCGACCTCGAGGGCGGACAGATTGTCTACAAGGATTACATCAATATTGGCATCGCCGTGGACACCGAGCGCGGGCTTATCGTGCCGGTCATTCGCAATGTCGATCAATTGACCATGCGCGGGATTGCGGCCGCTCTTCGCGGCATCGCCGATCGTATTCGAACGAACCAATTTTCAGTGGAAGATCTGCGCGGCGGCACGTTCACGATCACGAATGTCGGTGCGCTCGGCGGCATGTTCAGCACGCCGATCATCAATTATCCGGAAGTGGCGATTCTCGGCATGGGCCGCTCGCGAAAGGTCCCGGTGCTTCGAAACGGTCAACTGGCGGAGGCATTGATGCTGCCGCTCAACGTCTCTTTCGATCATCGCGCGACGGACGGGGCCAACGCGGCTCGCTTCACCGGCGAGATCATCAGCTACTTG
This sequence comes from Planctomycetota bacterium, assembly GCA_016200265.1. Lineage (GTDB taxonomy): Bacteria > Planctomycetota > Phycisphaerae > UBA1845 > UBA1845 > JACQFE01. The sequence continues at coordinate 30,626 of JACQFE010000013.1, forward strand.
CAAACGCCGACGAAGTTCTTGCTTGACTAAATAGCTCCCTGCAATAGGGAAAGTGGCTATGCCGCGTTGGATCGCAGTTATGCGTCGCGTTCCACCTCGAAGGGGCGGCGATATACGAGCCATTCGGACACCTGATCCAAGAGTTCGTCCATCGTCCGACTTCGGTGGTTGCGGGTGATCTCCTCGTGCACGTGCCACCCGATACTCTCGATGGGATTGAGATCCGCCGAACGCGTCGGCAGGAAATGAAGCACGATGCGATCGAGGTCACGTTTAGCAGCAGAACGGCCAGGCACACGCACGTCCACCGACTTCGCAGAAACCCAAAGTCGTTCGGCGTGAGGCGCGTCACGCAACTCACCTCCAGGGCGATCACCGCAGTGGGAAAAAGGGAGCATCGTCCGCGCCGCCTGCCGAAAAAGGACTCTCGCAGCAGCGAACCAGAAACTTTGTGACGACACTTCAAGCGGATATAGTTCATTCATGGCCTATCTGAGATACATCGACGATGCCGGGCGGTTGGAGAGCAAGCTGCTTGACGTGGAACAGTTTCTGATCGGGCGGGCGAACACGTGTCAGCTTTTCTTCGAGTCGGACATGATCTCTCGCGAGCACTTGCGAATCGACCTCGAGGCCGACGGCCGACACCGTGTGCGCGATCTCGGTAGTCGCAACAAGACCTATGTCAACGGCGAATTGGTCAATGACACGCTGCTGACCAACGGCGACATTATTCGCGTCGGCGATCGCGTCGTGGAGTTCATTGATGACGCGGCCCGGCCTGAAGTCGGCGAGCTTGATTTTCTCGTCGCTGAAAAGTCCGATCCGCCGGATTGCGAGTGGGTCAAGCTCAAATTGCCAGTGTCGCTGACGCTGGCGCAAGTGGAAAGCTTGTCGCTGCTTTGCTCGGAGATGCCGCTGACGGCACGGGCCGAGGACATCGCTAATGCGGCTCTGGGGCAAATCATTCTCGACGTTCAGGCCGAAAGAGGGTTCATCGCCCTTCGCGGCGAAGGAAAGTCGGATTTGCGTCCGCTGGCGCAGCGAGCGATGAAGCGCGTGCCGGGTGCGTCGCTGATGGCTGCCAGTCAGAATTTTGTCTTGGCCCCGGTGTTGCAAAATGTGGCCGGTCGCTATCCGCAATCCGCCGGACAAATCAACGCGAAGTTGGCGTATGCGACGGTCGGTCTAGTGGCGCCGTTGACGTTTCGCGGCGACGTGGTGGGCGTGTTATACGCGGATCGACCTTCTTCGAAGAAGCCGTTTCCGCCGGCGTCGCTGCAATACGCGCTCGCGGCCGGAGCGTATATAGGAGCGATGGTCGGTGAGACAGCACGGAAGCTGCCGCGGTCGGCGGTACGCGAAGGCGCGGCATGGATGTCGGCGATTCGGCGCGTGCAAGCCACTCTGACGACGCCAGTGACATCGAGTGACACCTTTGACGTGGTGTCGAAGTTGTATCCGGGGCGCTATCGTTGCGGCGATTTCGCCTTGGTCATGCATCTGGATGAATCGCGATGTGCGATGTTGGTGATTGACGGCGGCGGTCACGGCATGCCGGGAATCGCGCTGTCGGCGTCGTTGCAGGCGGCCGTTCGCTCGGCGCTAGCGGCGAACGACGAAACGCTGCTCGATCCGTCGGGGATGTTCAACAGTTTGAATCAGACCATCGCACAGGCCGCCGGTCGCCAGGTGCTTCCCTGCACTTACGTGGGCATTGATATTTCCGCCGGCCGGCTTGCGTACATCAACGCCGGCGGGGTGCATCCGATGTTGCTGGTGGCGCCGGGTCGGCTGGTGGCGCTGGAACAGCCTTCGCTGGCGCTGGGCGTGGACCGTGAATATCTCTATGAGGCGAGTCGGGTGGAATTGCCGGACGCGTTTCGAATGATTTGCTGTACAGAAGGCATCGTAGGCGCGGTGAATGCGGCTGGCGAGTCGGTGGGTGCGCCGCGAGTGCATGAGGCCTTGTTGCCGAGGGAATCATTCGCTTCCGCAACGGAAGTCGTGGGTCGAGTGGGAAATGTCTGGGTCGCACATCTTGCGTCAACGCAATCGGATGACGACGCACTTGTTCTCGTCTTATCTCGCGGGACCGCTTAATGCCAATTGTGAATTCGTATTTTGACGTTTTGATGTCTTGACTTCTTGACGTTTATGATCGCTTCCGTTGCCGCAGAACAACGCATTGTGGGCAAGCTCTTGGTCGATGGGACGCTGAACGGGACCGCCTACAGTGCCATGCGCCGCGAGTCGGAAGTGATGGGATTGCCGCTGGTTGAGGTCTTGATCGCCAATGACTTGGTGAGCGATGCCGATGCGGCCCAGGCGTATGCCGATCTTGCCGGACTTCGATTTCTCGATCTGACTCGTCGTCAGCCGAATCGCGCATGGGCGCTGACGCTTGCGGAAAACGTCGCTCGCACCAAGGACTGCGTGATTTTTGGCGAGGTGACAAATGAATTGGTGGCCGTCGTTGCCGATCCGATGGATCAGACCGTTCGAGCGGCGATCCAATCGCGGTTCGAGAGGCCAATTCAATATGTGGTAAGCCCGCGATATCAGATTCGAGAGGCCGTCAGCGAAATTTATTCGACCGCCCGTTCGCAGGGTGCACGGCTGACGGCGCTTGCGCCGGTGGCGTCACGCGTTGAAACAACTTCGGCGACGGGGATCAACATCATAGAGCAATTCGACAGCATTGTCGATGAGGCCGTCGATCGGCGGGCGAGCGATATCCATATCGAGCCCGAGCATGACCGCTTGCGGATTCGACTTCGGATCGACGGGCGGATGATCGAGGTTCGTGCGTTCCCACCGGAAGTCGCGCAGCCGCTGATTTCGCGTCTAAAGGTATTGTGCAAGCTGGACATCACCGAGCGTCGCAAGCCGCAGGATGGCCGAATTTCCCATCGCAGCTTCGACCAGAACATCGACATTCGTGTGGCCGTCATTCCCACGGCGCGGGGTGAGCGGGCCACGTTGCGACTCCTTTCGCAGGATCGGTCACAGCTCACGCTTGAGTCATTGGGGATGAGCATCGAGATGCGGCAGGCGTTTGAGCGACTCATTCATCGTCCGTATGGGATCATCCTTCTGACGGGTCCGACCGGCAGCGGGAAGACGACGACGCTCTATGTCGCGTTGCAATGCGTCAACACTGTGGATCGGCACATCATCACTGTCGAGGATCCCGTGGAATATCACATTGACGGAGTAAATCAGGTGGCCGTCGATGCTGAATTCGGCGTGTCGTTTTCGGCTGCACTGCGAAGCATCTTGCGACATGATCCGGACATCGTGATGGTCGGTGAGATTCGCGACGCGGAGACGGCGCATCTCGCACTGGAGGCTTCGTTGACGGGGCACCTTGTCTTCGCCACCTTGCACACGAATTCCGCGGCCGGCGCTGTGACGCGTTTGCTCGACATGGGCTGCGAACCGTATCTCGTGGCGAGTGCTTTAATCGGTTCGATGGCCCAACGTCTGGTCCGAAAGATCTGCGCGAACTGCAAGCGGGCGTATGAGGCGAATGAGGCCGAGCGCAAGATCATGGGCATTCCGGAGGATCGGGCCGAGGCGAAAATTTATCGCGGCACAGGGTGCTCGCGGTGCCTGCGAAGTGGGTATTACGACCGCATCGGCGTGTTTGAATATGTGCCTTTCGATACCGGGCTATCGGCTCTCGTCATCGAAAAGGCCACGACGGAAACGCTGCAAGATTATGCCATCGCTCACGGGGCCATCACGCTTCGCGACGACGCCATCGCAAAAGTCCGCGAAGGCTTGACGACGCTCGAAGAGGCCTTGCGCGTGACGGTCTATAGCGAATGACTTCGCCATATTTTGAACCACGAAGGGCGCAAAGAGCACGAAGGAGGTAAAGTAGAAGGGAATGAAAGCCCGTAGCTCCTTCTTGATGGGAATCAAAAAACTCACAGCCGGTATCGTACCCGGCATGAGCTACGGGCTTTCATTCCCTTCTACTTCTCTCACACGCAATCACCGGCTGTCGCAGCCCAGAGTTCGTCGAGCGTCGGCTCATTGCCGCATTCCGGGCAGCGCGTGGCTCGCAGGCCGGTGAGCAAATAGCTGCATTGCGGACATCTCGGAGTCGTTGAAGTTCGCACGGGATCAGCGCGAAGAGTCCAGAATGCGACTGTGCCGCCCATCCAGATTCCCCACAACATGACCGGCGCGGCGTACACAATCGCCTCAAATACGCTATTGGTTGAAGGTAAGAGGAGTGCCGGACCAAGTGATGGCAGCAGTAGCATCGGCAGAGCACTGAAAATGACTTGGAACGCAACGCGCTCCCACTCTTGAACTACTCGTCGCCAAATTAGAATCCAAACAACGATGTCGACAATGGCTGCGGACTCAAGCGCAATTGTAATGTTCCATGACTCCGAAAGCATGGTCTTGTGCAGGGCAAGCCCGACAATGAGCCAAACTCCAAAAAGAAATGGTATCGATCCGATTGATTGCACAATGCACTGAGCCGTCGCCGGCATTCGTGCGCCAGCCTTTGGCGTATTCTCGTCTTGTTTCATCGCCTTTCGCTCCCAACTCCACCACGCCCAAACCGCCAGCCAGGGGTAAATTCCCATGCACACATTGTGTTGCCCGAATTGAAGAGTGTCGCTTTCGCAACCCACATTCCAAAGCGGCTGCGCCCAAAGCACTTGAATGAAAGGCACGACGCTGATGACGCATGTCAGTGCGGATCGGCCAATGGTCCAAACGATCATTGAGCGCCAGACAAGAAGAAATCCGAGCGTCCACAGCGCGGCCAGGATCCCGTGAATGCTCCGGGGTGAGCTTTGCGGGCCGATCCAATTCACTGAATTCGCAAGAGTATATGAAATCCCTGCGAACGCAGGAACGATCGGCAGCAGCGCGATCGTCCACATCAATCGCCGCGTGATCTTTCCTCGATGGAATCGATATGTGGATCTCGAATCCGCGTTATGCCTCTCCAGTTGCATGGTGCGCCAATTGCGAATTGTCGCCAAAATGCCAGGAGGTCACAAGGTAATAGAAAATTTCGTCCATGCCAAGCCAATCTGCGCCCATCTGCGGAATCTGCGGCTATTCTTTTACGTGCCTCGTCGTTCGTGCGATGCGACCCATCTGCGAATTTCAAATGCGGTCGAGTTCGTGAAGCGTGCGGGCGTCGGTGACGTTGCCGGTGTTAAGCACGGTCTTCGGCTCGATGAGCATGACGTGGGTCTCTTCTTCGGCGACGGGTTTATGCTCCAGGCCGCGAGGAATGATGATGAACTCGCCGGGATTCACGCGGACTTCGCCGTCGCGAAGCATCATGCGCATCGATCCTTTGATGACGAAAAACATTTCGTCCTCACGCTCATGATGATGCCAGACGAACTCGCCGGTGAACTTGACGAGCTTAATAAGCGTGTCGTTCACTTCTCCAACAATCTTCGGAGACCATGACTCGGAGAAAAGAGAGAGCTTCTGAGCGATGTTTATTTTCTGGAGCATAAGAACCTCCTTGCAATCGCGGGCGAAAGTATTGTCTAACCGGCCGCATGATGGACCAGGGGCGGATTGTCTATGGCGGGATGCGCACTTACAAGTTAGTCGCATGCAAAGAGATTGGCTGGACGCTCGCCGCTGCATGCGGTAGAGCATTCGGCCGTGGTTGCTGCGTTCATCCAACCAACGCCGATCGCACCGCCGGTCACAATGGGCGTGGGGTTACTAGCTGTGCTGGTCGCGGGACGAATTGGGATTGGTTGTGTTCGCGTTGTGCGAATCTTACCCTGGGCTATTTTCGGGCGTCCCAAATAGGACCCAAAAGGCAAGGGCGCAAAGAGAATCTATTGCGCTCCCCCGAAAGCAATCGGAAGAAGAAAGCGTCAGGTGACGTTAGCAACTTGGCCGGCATTGAGGTTGAGGCGAGCGCCGCATTTGGCGCAGGTGGTGGATTGCAGACGTGTCCAGCGTTGGGTGAGGGCGTTTTCGCGGCGCTGGAGTTCTTCCTGGCGGCGGACAAGTTCGCGGTCGCGTTCATCGGCGGCCTTCTGCCGTGCAATCAGGTCATCGAGAGAGGCCTGAATCTTCGCGGCATTTGAAGCCGAATCGCTCTCGCGGGCCAGCACCTGCTCATTGAATCGTTCGACGTCATGGAGCTTGCCGCGGAGAGCCGCGTCGCGGGCGTCGATTTCGGCCTCACGGCGCGTCAGCGAAGTCTGCTGCTCGCCAATGATGCTGGCGTCGGCCTTCAGCCGCGATTCCCAGCGATTCAATCCTTCCCACGTGGTGTTGATTTGCGTCTGCAAGGCGTCGGGAACGTCGGGGAAGGTCGGTTGAGTTGCGGATTCATCTGGCGACGTCGCGCCGGCGACCGGATTTGAGATTTGAGATTTCGGATTTGAACTATGAGATGGCGAATCCGAAATCTGAGATTGCAGGTTCGTGACCTGAGATTGCGAGTTCGAGATTTGAGATTGCAAATTGGAGATTTTGGATTGCAGATCTGAAATAGGGGCAGGTGCGATTGGCACGGTCGCGTTGGACAGCAGTTTGCCGGCGGAATTCGTTATGCTTGCAGTCGAATCCGCTGCGTGGCCATACTGCACGGCTACTCCGAAGGGTCCGAAAGTGACGCGATCGCCGTCGACGAGTGGAGCGAGCGAAGTTCGTTGTCCGTTGACCCATATTCCTGTGCGGCCGCCGAGATCGAAAATGGCCGGTCCTTTGAGAAAGCGGAACAGCAGAGCATGTCTAGCGGAGATGTCGGTGTGATCGAGACGGACCTGGGCGGCGTCGTGCCGGCCGATCAAACAGGCCGCCTGTTCGATGGACCACGTGCGATCCGTGTGGACAAGCTGAAGCGACACGGGCTGAGCGAATCGCGTGGGGTCCGCATATTTCATGCCGCAGCCGGAGTCTTCATTTGAGTGAGGCGGCATCTGAATGGCGAATTGAATATGCGTACCGCCGATGGTGACTCTGTCCCCGTCCTTGAGCAATTGAATATCGATTCGGGCGTCATTGCAATAGGTGCCTGAGCTGGTGTGAAGGTCTTTGACCAATACGTCAACGCCGGTGTTCACGACAACACAATGTGCGGCGCTGATGTCCTTGTCATGCAGAACGATGTGGGCCGGTCGCCTTGATCCAATGAGTGTGACCGGTCGGCGCAGGTTCCAGGTTTTCTGCCCAGCGGATCCGTAGCCCGCGGTGATGCGGACTTGCGGCGCGGTGTCGGGAAGCTCAACAGTGAGTTCACGTACTGGTGTTGTGGTTTCGCTCATGCTTTGCGTTTCCCCCTGCCCTCCTCGCGCCTCGGCGGCGTACCGATCCAATCACGATGCAGCGGCGAATGCTTATCGGCTCGATTGGAAGCTGCGCAAATTGGACCGACGATGCGATTACACGGTACGATTGCGTAGGCGGCGTGGGCAAATGACTTAGGAAGTTGGGAAAGATTCCCCAATTTGTGCAAGATTGCGAATGCACAAATGGAATCAGCGCGTCCGAGAATTGAAGGAAAATGAATATTGTTCTGACCAACGATGACGGTTATCAGGCAGCCGGGCTGGTGGCCGCTTTCGAAGCGATTCAGCATTTGGGGACGGTGCATGTGGTGGCTCCGAAAACAGAGCGCTCGGCGTGCAGTCACACTGTGACGCTGCGCCGGCCGGTAACTGTTGAGCGTGTGCATCAGGAGAAATTGGGAACGGTCTTTGCGGTCGATGGAACGCCGGCGGATTGCGTGCGGTTGGCGTTTGCGGCTCTGGTGGAGCATCCAATCAATCTTGTCGTGAGCGGCGTGAATCATGGGGCCAACACAGGCGTGGACACGTTTTATTCGGGCACGGTTGCAGGCGCGCGCGAGGCCGCTATTTTGGGCATTCACGCGGTTGCACTCTCACTGGCGAGGCGAGTAGACGCGGAACCGGATTGGCCGGGGGTTTCGCGCTGGGTTGAACGCATGGTTCCGGAATTGTTGAAGGAGGCGTTGCCCGGTCCTGGATTCTGGAACGTGAATTTTCCGGCCGTTGTACCGACGGATGCCAAGGCTCCGATTCAACGCGTTCCGTTGGCGATTCACCCCATGCCGATGAGTTTTGACAAGTCTGAACAGGAGGACGGGCGAATCCTGCAATTTGATTATGGTGCGTCGTACTGGCTGCGCGATGTCACCGGTCCGAGTGATTATTCAGTGGTTCGCGATGGCGGAATCGCGGTCACGGCGATTCCGCTGTATGGGAAGTTCTGATCGACGCTTGCGAAGCATTCTTGATCCGCGGACTGAAATTCGCGGCGCGCAACACCTGGACTAATAGTTTAGTTTGGCAATCCAACTCTGCGGGACCGTGAGAAGATCAGCACGGCTGCGGCGATGAGGGCGACGGAAAGGCCCATCACCATCGGGCGAGTTTGCGGATCGCAGAAGATCGCGTCGTAATTGAAGAGCGGCAGTCGAGCGAGATAGGGTTGCAGGAATCTTGGCGGATCCAAAGGCCTTGGTTCTGGTGCTGGCTCGATTGAGTCGCTGTCGATTGAAATGGCGGAGTCGTCGAAGGTGGCAACATCGGTTGGACTCTCCGAACCCGAATTCACGGTCACGTTTTCGTCGCCACCGGCACGCATTCTTGGATCGACGGTTTCCAATGCGGAATCAAGCTCGCGGACGTAGACCGCGCCGTCGCCGGGATGATGAAAGTGAAGATCGCGCTGGGCGATGCGGGAGATTACCGCAGGATCACTTTGCAAGCCTTCCAATAGTTGTCGCTGGTGATCGACGACTTCCTCCATGCCCCGCACTTTGGCGGCCTGGCGATCTTCGGCCAATCGAACGGCCTGAAACTCGCGCCATTCAGGCAGCAAGATGCAGGGGGCGAAAGCGGCAATCCCCATCAGGAGAAGCAACCAGAAGACGAAGGGGTGTCCGGGTGCTGAATGGGCATTGGCCTTGGCACTCACCGCGTCCACAATTCGCCTCCGTAGACGGCGGAATCACCAAGCTGCTCCTCGATTCGCAGAAGGCGGTTGTACTTCGCCGTTCGATCGCTGCGGCACAAGCTGCCGGTTTTGATTTGACCCGCGTTCGTGGCCACGGCGATGTCGGCGATGGTCGTATCCTCGGTTTCGCCGCTGCGGTGGCTGATGACCGTCGTGTAGCCGGCGCGGGTGGCCATTTCGATGGCAGCAAAGGTCTCCGTGAGTGTGCCGATCTGGTTCACCTTAATTAGGATCGAATTGGCGGATCCCATTGCAATACCTTTTTTGAGTCGTTTTGTGTTGGTGACGAAAAGATCGTCGCCGACAAGCTGGATTCGCTTGCCGAGGCGGTCGGTGAGCCGTTTCCAGCCATCCCAGTCGTTTTCGGCCAAACCGTCCTCAAGGCTGCGAATGGGATATTTGTCGCACCATTTGCTCCAATGGTCGATCAGGTCTTCGCTCGTCACGCGGCGATCGGGAGCGGATTTGAAAAATCGGTATTGATTCGAGTTGGCATCGAACATTTCCGACGTGGCCGGGTCGAGGGCGATGAATACGTGCTCGCCGAGCTTGTGGTTCGTTTCGCCGACAGCCTCGGCGATCAAATCGAGGGCTTCTTCATTCGTTTTCAAGTTCGGTGCGAAGCCACCTTCATCGCCCACAGAAGTCGAATATCCTTTTTTCTTCAAGACTTTCTTGAGAGCGTGGAAACACTCGGCGCCGATCCGCAAGGCCTCACTGAACGATGGCGCCCCCCACGGCTGAATCATGAACTCCTGAAAATCGACGTTGTTGTCGGCATGTCGGCCGCCATTGACGATGTTCATCATGGGGACGGGGAGCACGTGGGCCTTGGGGCCGCCGAGATAGCGGTAGAGCGGAAGACGGCAGGATTGTGCCGCAGCTTTGGCACAAGCGAGCGAGACGGCCAGGATCGCGTTGGCGCCCAGCCGGGATTTGTTTTCGGTGCCGTCGAGCTCGATCATGGTGTGATCGATGTGTTCCTGCTCGGTGGCGTCGAGACCGGTGACGGCATCGGCGATTTCGCTGCACACGTATTCGCACGCGGTCAGCACGCCCTTTCCGCCGTAGCGCGCGGCGTCGCCGTCACGCAATTCGACCGCTTCGTGTTCGCCGGTCGATGCGCCGGAAGGGACGGCCGCTTCGCCCACGGATTCATCTTCGAGAACGACGGTGGCTTCGAGCGTGGGGAATCCGCGCGAGTCGAGAATCTCGCGGGCGAATACCTGACAGATTGCGGTTTTTGGCATAGACCGGACTCCGTTCCGGTGAACATGAAACTACTCGCAAAATGCGATAACCATACCTGGAATCTAGCAGCCAATATGCATTTGGGCAAGCAGAGCCGCTCCAAAGACACCGGCATTATCGCCAAGTGCCGCGGGACCAAGAACCAGCGTTTTTTCGCGGAAATTCCGGCTTTTCTTCGCGGTGCTGTGACAGGACTCAAGTAGCGAGGGAAGTGCGAACAAGGCTCCGCCGCCGAGCGAAATCATGTCCACCATGAATTCCCCTTGGATGGCGGCGCAGGCGACGAGGATTGCAGAAGCACAATTTGAGATCAGGTCCAACGCCCCCGGATGCCCCTGCGCGACGGCCTGCTCGAGTTTATTCAGGTTTGTGATGCCGAGCATCGCGCGGGCTTGCGAAGTGATGGCTGGTCCCGATGCAATCGTTTCGAGACATCCGCGCAATCCGCAGGGGCATTCCCCGGCGGAAGGACTGTGGTCAACCACGAGCAGCGGCAGGTGAGTGCGGCGATTGGGATCTCGCGGCTGCGGCACGCCATCGATGACGATGCCCAACGCGATGCCTGTGCCGATTCGGAGATGTGCAAAGCGGCGCGGAAGGGGATTCATCGTGGAGTATTCGCCCCATGTGGCCGCATCGGCATCGGTCATGAGAACGACAATGTTACTCGTAGGCGAATCGCTTTTTTGGATCGCTTCGCTTAGGTCGCGAGCGATGGGTCGATTTTCGAGAAATGGGAGATTGACCGAGCGGCGAACGATACCAGCCTGGGCGTCGATCACACCGGGGACGGCGAGGCCAATTGGAATTGGGAACCTCAATGGACTTTCAGTGTTCTGACCTTGGGGAATTTGAAATTTGAAATTTGAAATTTGAAATTTGAGATTTGAAGTTTGAGATTTGAGATCTGAAGGGTTCGGGAATTGAGTCTTGGAATTTGAGATTTGAAGGACTTGAGATTCGAGAATTGGATCGATTTCCGATTTGAGATTTGAGATCAAGCGTTCGTAGGAAAGTCCGTGAGACTCATTGGCAGCGTGGGCGCTTCGGGTTGGAAAACGACGAACGTGTTGAAGGGTTCCGTCCGTAGCGGTGCCTCCGATTCGGATGTTAGTGCCGCCAAGATCGATTCCAATTGGGCCAAGTTGCATCACGCTCAATATTCGAAGCAAGGCCCAGATGACGCAAATGGAATGGTTCGCCTGAATGGACCCGCTATTTGTGACGTCGAATTGGGGCGGAGATTCACCTACAGTCAGGTGATTATCAGCCATTGAACGTCGGGAGGCTCTTTGTGCCTGAAGACTCGAACTGAAGAAAGCAGGATTTGCGGTCAACCGATATCAACAGTTGCAGACGAAACTGAAGCAGGCAATGCGCCTCATGCATCGCTTGCTGGAAAATCCAACTGGATCAATTACATGGCCGAGACCGCGAGAAATCCGTCAACGGACATTCGGGAAGAGATTGCACGGCTTATTGCCGCCGCGGGCGACACTGGCGAAGTTGATACTTATGCTGGAAAGCGATGCCAGCCCCGCGTCAGCGAAGGGCTGCAATTAGAGTTGACAACCGACGCATCTGGATCAGGGAAGTGTCGGCCTGTCAGCATGCACAACATTTCGGAGCGAGGTTTCGCACTCTGGTCGAAACAGAAAATCGACAGGAGCACACGGGTGTTTGTTCGCCAATTCACTGCGGAAGGCCCGCGGCCGTGGATTCCCGCGACAGTGACGCATTGCACCGTGGGAATCCGTGGTTTCCTGATCGGTGCGGAATTTCACGAATCATAGACGGTCCGGTCAGGTCATTCCAACCTCAGCCTCAAGCGACACTTCACCTGTTCCGTAGTGAGCGCATTCCTGTGTCCCGCATGAGCGCGACTATGAAAAATAAGAATTGAGCGATCACCTCCGACGTTGTTTCCTGCGATGGATCAGAGGCGGAACGAGTGCCTTTGTTGATTCCGCAAGGGGAAATGACGGTCAAGTGTCCTGATGCCCCCCTAATCCCCGCTCGTTAAGGGGGAGGCGACTCCAATTGACCGTTCCATGTCCTCAACGCCTGGATTGAGCAGGAACAAGCATGTCTGCATTTCTAACGCGAATTGTCGGTGCGATTCCGATTTTGGCTCAGCTCGCCATTTTTATTCTGAGCATGTTCATTCCCGGATGTGCAACCGGCGCTCGAGTCAATCTGGCGGCTGCTGATGCACTGGAAGGTCTGTCCATGGAACTCAGCAAGTCGCTGACGGAATATCACGCCGATCTTGGGCGGTATGACGATGACCGTGAACGGGCGGCGCTTTCGGCGTTCATTACCCGCGTGCAGGCGAGCAATGATGACGAAATGCGGAACGCCACGAATGTGGACGAGCTGCTTGCGGCACTTCGGAAGATTCGAGCGGATCGAGATATTGAAACACAGCGCTTCATGGATTCGCGTGAGAATGCGGCGGCACTTGCTGAGGTTTCAGCCGGACTAAGACAATTCGCCATTCAAGCATCATCGCTTGATGATGAGGCCAAGCGATATTTCGGCGACTTTTTGAAGAAAGCGACAACCAAAGCCATGACAAAAACGCTGTCGTCGGAAAGGGCGAATATGCCTCTAACTGATGGCACGACGCGGAGCATTTCCTCGATCGTCGCATCAGACACGAGGCCGTAAATCGCAGGCAAATCCATGCCCGCTCGAAACCTTTAAGGAGTGAACGCCCATGTCAAAACTCATTCAGACATTCAATGAACTTCTCAGCCATCTGGATCAGCAAATCCAAAAGCCCCAAAACAAAGATGCCATCGCGGACATCCTTGGCGCGCCGCCACTAGGCACGAAGGTCCAATCACTGCACGATCTCGATGTGATGCAGCAATTCCGCAGGGAATTGAGCGACGGCACGATTCAAATGGATACGTTGCATCAAATTCTTGGGTTGGTGAGCTCCATCATGAAGGCGGTCATCTAATGGCCGCTTCGTTCTGGGAAACCGGCGGGACGTATCTTGCGGTCCTGACGCCGCTGGTGGCGGTGCCGCTGACGGTCATCACTTTCTATTTGCGATCGCTTCAAGAGACGCAGGTGAACTGGCGGGCGGATTTTGTGCGGCGGATCGACGGCGTGGAAGGCGGAGTGGCTGACGTGCGAAAACTGATGGTCGATTTTGAACGCGACTACGCCACGAAAGAAGAGTGGCTTCGAGAGTGCATGCACGCCCGCGGTCGGCTGGAGCACCTTTCGCAGAGCGTCGCGAGGCTGGAGGCGCTGCGCGGCGACTCAGATGAGCGGCGCGAACATTTAGGGAGTATTCACTAATGGCCAACGGTCGCGACACTCATGAAATCAAGCGAATTCGCAACGAAACTCTCGTCGCCCTGAAAGTTGTGTATCCCGCTGCGCTTCAGGCGGATCAGATACTCCGGAGCCTTTTGGTGATCTTTCCGACGCTGGAGTTCGACAGCCTCAAGCGAGACCTGCATTATCTCTGCGACAAGCGATACATCGAACGGGTGCTGCTGGAAAGTGAAGGCGATGCGGCGCTGACGCCCTGGCGTCGGCGATGGTTTCGGTTGACAACGGCGGGCATGGAACTTGCCGATCACTGCATTGCCGATCCGGCACTGGATGACGCATGAGCGACGAAATCGCAACGAAACAAATTTGCGAGAATTCGGTTTCGAGCGAGGATTCCGCGAATCAATGCGTTCACGATCTGCACGAGCGGCAGGCGTGCGTTTCCAAAATCCTCGAAAAGGTATTCAGGCCGCTTGAAGAGTGCGATCCGAAATTATGGCGTCGGCGGGCCTATCTGCTCTTGATTGCAATTGTGTACGAGCGGATGGCGATGGATCGATCCGAGATTTCCACAAAAGAACTTACGGAGCTGGCCAAAGTTCTGACGCAGAACGATGGTAAGGGACGGAAGGGACGTTCGCCGAAGGCGAATTCGAAGACTCGCGTGCCAACCGCGGAAAATGGAGCCGCTCTCCATGAGGCCGTTCGAGAGCTTTATGGCACGAATCTAAAATGATCTCACCGAACCTGTTTGACTCTGCGTGTGGGCCGTGGCGTGTACCTCTGCTATAATGGCTCCACAAAGCATTCGAAAGTCACAACATGAAGCAGAGTACAAAACGAGTATTCCTCATCTGGAACGATGAAAAACCGGACGCAGCGGGGGTGCTGCAACGCGTTCGAGACATTGTTGCGCTTCATGCTGCAATCGTCGGCGAAGTCACGGCTGCACGATTCCAAGAAGCGCCTGCCGGTGTCGATCGCATCATCATGATTGGCGGCGACGGAACGCTGCTGGGTGTGGCGCGTGCGCTGGGATCGAAACCGATTCCGCTGATTGGAGTGAATGCCGGGAAACTCGGATACCTGGCTGAATTTTCGCTGGGTGAGATTGAAACGGACATTGAAAGGTTGCTCAGCGATGATTCGCTGATCAGCCGGCGAATGTTTCTGCAAGTGGAGGCGCGGCGCGAGGGAGCGGTCGTGGCGAACCGTCCGGCGATCAATGATTGCGTGATTCAGGCCGGTCCGCCGTTTCGAATGATTACACTTGGAGTTGACGTCAACGGAGAGCATCTGACGGACATTACGGGCGATGGGATCATCGTGAGCACGCCGAGCGGATCGACGGCTCATAATCTTTCCGCCGGTGGGCCGATCATGCAGCCTGACGTTGATGCGTTGATTCTAACGCCGCTTTGTCCGCATTCGCTGACGCACAAGCCGCTGGTTGTGGCACCTGATAGCGAGATTGAAATTCGTGCTGAGGCCGTGAATGACGGCACGACGGTGATTCTTGACGGGCAGGTTTCGTTTCCACTTCGGCGTGGGGATCATGTTTTGGTGAGGAAAGCTTCAACGGATTTTCTGTTGGTTCGCAATCCGCGGTATGGGAAATGGCGGAATCTGATCACGAAGCTGCACTGGGGACAGCCGCCGAGCAATCCGTAGTCCACCCTTTCGTTTTCCTTTGGTTTCACATTCCCCCTTATTCTTCCGGCATAGAACACCCGATCGCGGTGTCGAGCCCATTGCCCGGCGGCGAATCCCAGCGTCACCCTTTCAGGTGGCGCCACTTTGGGCCGTTGGGCTCGGGGTAGAGTCGCGTCGAATTGAAAATCCGCTCCAAACTGCGCAAACGGTCCTGCCAATTTCGGCTTTATAGATGTCGCGCCGGGATCGCGTGAGACGAATTACGACAACCCGGGATATCCCGCTCAGACAGTCTGAGTCCCGAACTGTCGTGCGCCCCTTTTTTTTGGAGAGGACAAATGCAAGCAATATCCTATTTACAGACACCCAATAATGTACGCCCGCCGATTAATTTGAAGGCGACCGACACATCACGCACGAGCAAACCTTACATCCAGTTTCCGTCGCCGATTCAATTACGCGCTGCCGACGCGGGACCGTGGAAGGTGTTGGACCTGTGCAAGGCCTACGATTTCCCTAAAAATCTCGGCGGCGGCGGCGTGATCGGCATCCTCGAGCTGGGAGGTGGCTGGACGCAATCTGACTTGGACCGGTTCTCACAACTCAATGGCATGCCGCGCATTGAGGTTACCGATGTTTCGCTGGATGGCGCGAGGAACTCGCCGGGCGGCGAGGCAGACGCTGAGGTGCTCCTCGACATCGAGACCAGTGCGGCGGCGTACTATTATGCGACCGGCAGGGTTCCGACAATCAAGGTTTTCTGGGCCGAAAATGATTTTAATTCATTTGAAAAGGTCGTCGATGCGGCCGTCGAGGCAGATTGTGATGTTCTCTCGATCAGTTGGGGTGCGGACGAACTGCGCTGGGAACAAGGTGCGCCGGGAGCCGCCCGGTCTCTTGAAGCCGTCGTACAACTCGCTTGCGAAAAAGGTTTGGTTGTCTTTGCTGCTTCGGGCGACAATTCTTCGGGTGACGGGGATGCCGGAGCCAACGTGGACATGCCGTCCGCCTGCCCTCATGTGATCGGTTGCGGTGGAACCCGGAAATCACGGCGCCAGGAAACGGTCTGGGGCAGTGGATTGGCCAATGGCCAGGGAACCGGCGGCGGCTTTTCGCGAATTTTCCCAACACAGGCTTGGCAATTGAATGCCCCGCAAGACAACGGTCGAATGGTCCCCGATGTCTCAGCCGACGCCGCACCGGCAACGGGCTATCTTGTGGTCATCAACGGACAGGAAACACCGGTCGGGGGCACCAGTGCGGTCGCGCCGCTCTACGCAGGTCTGTTCGCCTCTTTCGGGCGTAAGCTGGGGTTCGTATCACCGACGTTGTGGCAGAATCCTTCTGATTTCACGGACATAATCACAGGCTCAAACGGCAGTTATCGAGCAGACATCGGCCCCGACCCATGCACCGGACTTGGCGTTCCAAAAGGATCGCAGCTCGCCCAGCTTTTTCCCGGGGGTCATGGCTCTTCGCAGAGCTCCGGGAATGGGTATGCGCCCGCCGTCTTGTCAACACTCGAATCATATCGCGCTCCGGCCCATGCGAAGCGTACTCAAATTCCGGGGGAAGCGCTTGCCGTCAACGTCCATTCGATTGTGCAGCTTGCGTCTCATACGTTCACATTTAAGGAGAACAGCAACACGCCGGGCCGTTCGTTGGAGCAGTCGGTGGTCGTGAATGTTCCTGCGGGCGCCGGATTTTTTACTTGCGTTCCATATTTTACGGGCGCTTTCACAACGCCCGATTTTGCTCACTTGACCGAACGACCATTGGGACAGTTCATGGTGGCCGTCGGTCTGCGCGGCAACAATCTGGTGTGCACGGTGCGGTTAACGGACTCCAACTCCGACGATCCAATTTTCATCGGGGTCACCGCGATTGTGGTCTTTTTCAATTAGGAGACTCTTCGATTTGATCATGCGTTAGAGATGAGATTGGTCCGAGGAGATACCAGTGCATGGCAACGACGGCTGCGGCGCTCATTCCCACAAATTGAATGGGCAAAATTCGCAAGTAAGGGCTGCCCGGCGACCAGGGGGCGATTTCGGTCGGCGTGCCGCGGGCCGCGACCCATAGGTATGCGAGGATACCGGCCAGTCCCGATCCGAGAAGAGCCCAGCTCATGGATTCCACCGGCGCGATTCGTTGAGCGATCTCACATGCGATTGCAACGGAGGCGGCCACGAGGAAGCATGACTGGCCGTGCGTGATCGCTCGTCCCGATGTGCCTGCCGAAAGAATCGCGACGGCGAGAAGAGTGGTCGCGCAAACAATTCCAAAATGCTTGGCGCCTTCGGTGAGTCCGTCGGGCAGAAGCGGGCGACGACCGTAGCACCATCTCGCCATAACTCCGGACACCAGGAATGCACAGAAGATGATGGCGAACCAGGAGGCCGCTTCGAGAGCAAGGCTGATCGCCATTTCGCGAGGGTGGCCATTGAAACCAATTTTTTCGATCAGGAGTTTTTCCATCGTGCCGCCGCGCAAGGAAACGGCGACGAGTCCGATCGCGGCCGCAAACGTTCCCGCCCCACGAATTCTGCGTCCGGCGAGGATTGCACCGGCGGCGCTGGCGGCGATCGCCAGCCCGGCGGCCTGGAGCAACATGTTCGTCGATCGATCGCGTGAGAGGATGCTCACCGCACCCTGTGGATCGGCAGGTGCAAGAGCCATCCATCCGAGCGTCCAGAAGAGCGCGATCGAAAGGGCCCAGGCGAGCCAATTGGCGGCCTTATCGAAAAACGACAAGGACGGATGAGTTGAGACAACTGTTCCGGTCATTTCGTTCACGATTCCGCCCCTCCGATTTCGTGGCGTCGCAGCACGCGCTCGATTCCGTCGCGTGCTTCGGCGGCCAGCGGCAGCAAGGGTAACCGAAATTCCTCGGATATCATTCCGGCGATCGTCAGTGCTGTCTTAATGGGGATCGGATTGGGTCCGAATCGGCCAATACCGGTGGCGAGGTCAAAGACGCGACGGTGGAGCCGCTGGGCTTCACTGATGTTGCCGCTTGCAGCGGCATCGACCAATGATTTCATCAATTTCGGGGCGAGATTGGAAATGACGCTGATGACGCCGACCGCGCCGAGCGACATCATGGGCAAGGTTAAGACGTCGTCGCCGCAGAGCACGGCGATATCCGAGCGAGAAGTGAGATCGGTCACTCCGTCCACGGTTCCGGACGCATCTTTGATGGCGATGATGTTGCGGTGCTTTTCGCGAAGGCGCGCGACGGTGTCGTTGTGCAGGTTGACGCCGGTGCGTATGGGCACGTTGTATAGAATAATGGGAATCTCGACAGTGTCGGCGACGGCGGAGAAGTGGGCGAACATCCCTTCCTGCGTCGGACGATTGTAATATGGCGTTACGACGAGCGCCGCTTGAGCGCCGAGCTTCGCGGCCCGGCGCGTATATTCGATCGTGTGGTTTGTGCAATTTGTTCCTGTTCCGACCATCACGCGGCAGCGGTCGCCGGAGCGAGTGAGAACCGATTTGATGATTCGTTCGCGTTCGTCGTCGGTAATCGTGGGTGATTCGCCGGTCGTGCCGAGAGCGACGAGCCAATCCGTGCCACCGGCGATCTGGCGATCGACGAGGCGATCAAGAGCAGGCAAGTCGATTTCGCCGTCTCGGAACGGGGTGACGAGAGCGGTCATTGCTCCGCGCATGGATCCGGCCACGGATTTTTCGGTCGATTTTTCAACAAGTGCGGTTGTCGTGGTGGATTCGGTCACGCCTGTTCGCCTGGTCTGCTCCATGATTGTGCCTCCTTGCACGTGGATTCAAAAGGACACGCTACCGTTCGCACGGTCGGCGTCAACTCGAATTCGGGCAATATCCGGAAGAATCGCCCTGGACAATGCTGGAATACACGGGCGGTCAAGTGGGAACTTGTCTGGACCCGATATGTCCAATGGGAGTCGGTGCATCAAGATGCACCCTACAATGAGGAGTTGGCGTGGCGGACGTATTGGATCAAAGTGAAATTGACGCCCTGTTGGCGGCGGTTGAGTCCGGAGGTGTGGAGACCTCCACGGAAGCAGCGGTCGAGCGCGGAGTCAAGGGCGATCGCGAAATCCAAGCTTATGACTTCAAGCGACCCGAACGCGTCAGCAAGGAGCAAATGCGGGCGCTGGAGGGCATTCACGAGTCGTTCGCGCGGAACTTCGGGGCATCGCTTTCGGGGTTTTTGCGGACGATCGTTGAAATTCGAGTCGCCAGCGCCGAGCAGCTCACCTACAGCGAGTTCATCAACTCCCTGCCCAATCCGACGAACTTCAATTTGCTGATTGCGGAACCGCTCGACGGCCAGCTTTGTCTCGAAATCAGCCCGCTCATCATTTATCCGATCATCGATCGTTTGCTCGGCGGATCGAACGCGGAGCTGTTCATTCCACAGAGGCCTCTGACGGTGATAGAGCAGCGGCTGGTCAAGCGGATCACGGATCGGGCGCTGGTCGTGCTCACGGAATCGTGGTCGGAGCTGGTCGAGGTCAATTTCCGGATCACCGAAGTGGAGAGCAATCCGCATTTGGTGCAGATCGTAGCTCCGAACGAGGTCGTGGTGGCCATCGGATTTGAAATCAAGATGGGTGCCCGCGCGGGGACGATGAGTCTTTGTCTTCCGTTTAACGTGATCGAGCCGGTGATGGAAAAGCTGCTATCGCAGGGGTGGCTGGCGTATCAGCGTCGCGTGCCGGCCGATGACCGCTCGGAAGAGTTGGCGAAAGGTTTGGGAGCGACGCACGTCAATGTGGTCGCTTATCTGGCGGCGACGACGATCACGATGAATGAGCTGCTCACGCTGCAGCCGGGCGATCTGGTTCAGCTCGGCAAGCCGGTCAAGGATGAAATGATTTTGCAGGTGGAAGAGAAGAACAAATTCGCCGGCACGCTTGGCCGACACAAGGACAGCCTGGCCATCAAGATTACACGCCTCGCGGAAGTGGAAGAGCGGCTTTGAACATCATTTCGTGTTGTTAACTTACCGTGCTGTTGCGGTTAGCGACTCCTTCACGGTAAATTCACAGGCAAGTTACAAGTCTCGAAATTCAACGACCGAGTTCTTGTCTGGAGTGAGATCGCAAAATCAAAGTAATACCTTGACAAGTTCGCGAGCTTGGAATATGTTAGGAAAGGGTTTGGTTCTGTCTATCTCGGGAAGTATGCCGTGTCCCTGATTCCTTACTTTAGATCAAAACTCGGAAGCGTGTACCTCGGCGACGCCCTCGATGTCATCGAGAAGCGTGTACAGCCGGAGTCCGTTGATCTTATCGTTACAAGCCCGCCATTCGGTCTTGTCCGTAAGAAAGACTACGGAAACGTTGATGCATCCAAATACGTCGCATGGTTCAAGCCCTTTGGAAAACTGTTTCATTCTATCTTGAAGCAGACCGGATCGCTGGTAATTGATATAGGCGGATCCTGGATTCCCGGACAACCGACAAGAAGCCTTTATCACTACGAGCTTTTGATTATGCTATGTCGTGAATGTGGGTTCCATCTGGCACAAGAGTTGTATTGGTGGAACCCAGCGAAGTTGCCGACACCCGCAGAATGGGTGACCGTCCGTCGCATTAGGGTCAAAGACGCGATCAATTGCGTGTGGTGGCTTTCTCCGACGCCGTGGCCCAAGGCCAGCAACCGCCGCGTGCTTGTTCCGTATAGCGACTCAATGCGCGATCTGCTCGCTCATGGGTATCATGCGAAGCTTCGACCAAGTGGGCACGACATTAGCGAGAAATTCGCCATAGATAATGGCGCGGCGATCCCGCCAAACCTCATCGCGATCGCGCACACCGAGAGCAACTCTCATTACCTCCGATATTGCAAGGAAAATGGGCTGAAGGCGCATCCGGCACGATTCCCTAGCGAGTTGCCGGAGTATTTTATTCGCATGCTCACAGACTCGGGCGATGTCGTCATGGATCCGTTCGCAGGAAGCTGTGTGACCGGCGAAGTTGCCGAGCGACTTGGAAGAAAATGGCTTTGTATTGATCTTGTTGAGGAATATCTTAGAGGCGCTATGTCGCGTTTCATTCGCGCGAAGCGCGAGGCGCAGACGACGATTCTTCCTTTGCGCGAACGTCGCGAGGGCGCTTATAAGCTCTCGAGTCCTGCGGCGCTATGGAATGGGTCAGTTGATCCTCCACTTGCGACCGATGGTGGGAGGCGCCGCCGAATTGGTTCCATTGCGATGAAGAATCGGCCCAAAACTCGGTAGCTTGAAGTATGCCAGCAGTATCACCCAGGCAACTTGTTGAAGCGATCCTTGAGGGCATTCAAGACTCTGGATTTTCCGGTGCAATCGTCTCCTCTTTGCGGGAGCACCCCCGCAAATTCGTGGTAACTACGGTCGAGGGGACATCTCAGAGTCTTTGGGTTTACGCCTGGACTCTCACGCACGGCGGGCGTCCTTCTCTACCCTACGAGTATCGCATTCAGATGACGACCGTTGAATCTCCGCTGGCTGAAAATCCAGTCGGGCATACGGTTCTCATCGGCTACGAACCGAGCATGAGGGTTTTCGGCGGTTTTGACTTGACGCGCCATCGCACTTTCTCCGTAGGCTCACCCTCAGTTCAGGTCGATGTGCGAATTCTCCGTCAGGCGCTGCAGGATGGACTTGCATTCGATCGCAAATCAAATCAGGAAATCGCTCTCGGATTTCGGTCTGATTATTTCACAAACTATGCGTTTAACGCATCAACACTACACAAGCTTGGGAGGCAGTCCCAGACTCTTGATCTGCTCGCAAAGGCTTCTTCACGGCAGCCCATAGTCGCCGCCGACATAGAGTCACTAAGCCAAGATCGAAAGAGGATCGTTCAGACGGTCAGTCGTTTGTCTCGCCTTAGCGGTTTTCGAGAGCTTGTCCGAAACGCGTATGGGGAGCGATGTGCAGTGACGCGACTCCAGCTCCGGTTGATAGAAGCCGCGCACATCCTCCCGGTCGGTGCGCCGGGGAGCGTCGATGATGTTCGGAACGGTATCGCGCTGTCCCCGACGTATCACCGCGCCTACGACAATGGGCTTATCTATCTAGACTCCTCCTATGACATGCGTATCAATCCAGGCAAGGAGTCGGCGCTTCAGTCGCTGAATTTGGCTGGTGGCCTTGTGGACTTTAAGGCCTCGCTCGGACGGATACACCTGCCTCAAGACAAGCGTCAATGGCCTGACACTGGGTTCATCGATAAGGCGAACCGAGTCCGCGGAATAGCCGTGTGACAAACGGCGCTAGACTATTCTCACTTCGTGCCTCCGGCACGTCGAACACAAAACTTCATGCCAGCCGAAATCAAAATGTACATTTCTGATCGCGGTTACCGCCAGTTATCCGCATCAAACTTGGCGATGAAGTCGGCGTTGGTGGGGTATTTTTGCATGGCGGCGAGGAGGTTTTCCATGGCGCGGATGGGGTCGCGTTCGATGAGTTTGCGGCGGAGTTTGCGGGAGAGTTCGAGGGCCTGGGGGGTGAGGAGTTTTTCCTCCTTGCGGGTGCCGGATTCGTTGAGGTCGATGGCCGGGAACACGCGGCGGTTGGCCATATCGCGGTTGAGCACGATCTCCATGTTTCCGGTGCCTTTGAATTCGTTGAAGATGACTTCGTCCATGCGGCTGCCGGTGTCGATGAGGGCCGAGGCGATGATGGTGAGCGAGCCGCCGTTTTCGACGTTGCGGGCGGCGCCGAAGATGGCCTTGGGCTCGGCGAGGGCGCGAGCGTCGAGTCCGCCGGACATGGTGCGACCGACGCCGCGAGTCGCGGAATTGAACGCCCGACCGACGCGCGTGAGCGAATCGAGAAGAATGAGCACGTTTCGGCCCGTTTCGACCATGCGCTTGGCTTTTTCGATGATCAGTCTTGCGATGCGAACGTGACTGGCGATGTCTTCATCGTTGCTGCTGGCGATGACTTCGCCGTGGACCGCCCGTCGCATCTCAGTGACTTCCTCAGGCCGCTCGTCGATCAGCAGGACCATCATGTATAGGTCGGGATGATTCGCGGCGACGCCGGCGGCCATCTGATGGAGCAGGACCGTCTTGCCGGTTCGCGGCGGAGCGACGATGAGGCCGCGCTGACCGAGGCCGATCGGCGTCATCAGATCGACGACGCGCATGGTGATGGGTCCGCCGGGTGTTTCGAATCGAAGCGGCGCTAACGGATCAATCGCGGTCAGTTCATCGAGCGGCTTCAATTCGGAATATCGGCCGGCGTCGAGATCGTTGATGGTTTGCACTTCAGCGAGTTCCGGCGATTGCCGGCCAGGTTTCACAATACCCGTGATCGATTCACCGCCGCGAAGATGCAGTGCATTGCAAATCTGCGGCGAGACAAACGCATCGGTGCGCTGGATGCGATAGTTTGAAGTCGGCGAACGGAGGAATCCGCCATTTCTTGGAATGGGTTCGAAGACCCCGGTGACAGAATCAGTCATACGTTTCTCGGATGCGGCGCTGGAGCTGTTTGTTCCCGCTCCGGCCTGTTGTGTGTTGATAGCGATTAAAAGTGCTCAACGAATAAAGGCCAATGGGCTTACGAACTATTCGTCGGCGAGCGAAACAGGCCGATTCGCAAGAATCGCAATTGCATTTTTCACGTCGGAAAAGCGAAACGCATGCGAATCTTACCGAGAACCGAGCGGAACGTCGAGAGCCATTTCAATGGTTAGGGGTGTTCCTAATGTCTTGGCGAGCCATGTATGTCTGCATGCGTCTTTGCGGGAAAACCCGCTCCCTCACGGTCGCGGCTCGGAAAGGCATCAAGAGCCCATCAGCACCGAACTTTGCACAATCTTGACAAAACCTGTGAATTCAAAGAAAATTCCAGGCGCTGGAATCACCGGCGCGTCCATTTTAGTTGGCGGTTGGCCGCACCGGGAGTTCAGCGACGACGTGAGCCTCATTCCTGATCGTTTGAAGGCTTCAGCACCGCGGCGCGAGTGAGATGATGCCTTTTGACGTATGACGACTTTGTAGTCGTGTTGTTGCACGTCAAACTGCCGGATTGAGGTCGGGTTTGTCGCTGCGAAGTTTCTCGCGTCAAATCTATAGGAGAAAATGATGAAGCGACTCCGACACCGTGTGATGTTGGTCCTGGTGGGGGGCACAGTCCTTTTCTTTGGCAGCTGCCTGAATTCCGGCGTCGCCAAACAGGCCCTATTGAGCACGGCACTTTATCTTGGCCAGGAGTATGTCTTTGACGGAGGCATCTTCAACCTGTTTCCAAGTCAACCAAATTCGGCAGGCTGAGTTGTTGCAGGGGAAGCTGATAGCCGTCATGCGGAGCGAAGCATCATTTGCTCCGAGATTCTTCGGCCGCCTACGGCGACATCAGAATGACATGCGGTATATCAATTTTCGATGTGATTGCTCCTATTCAAGAGAGTTTTTCGCTTCCGCTTTTGCGATCGCGACCTTAGTCTAGATTGAATGGCGGACTCACAATCACGACTAGATGCGGTTCGGCGCGCGCTAGAATCTCGCGGTCAACTTCATGCCCTCAATTGGTGGCCTGAATTATCGAGCAAACAGCGGGACCGGCTTCTCGCCGAACTGGAGTCGGTTCCCTGGACATTTCTCGACCGTGCAATCAACGATGTGGTGAAAAATCGGCCTGCGAAGCCGACCATGGACGATTTGTCGCCCGCGACGGTTCTTCCCGCCAGACCCACTTCGCCGGAAATCAAGGCGCGATGCGCAGAGGCCAAGGCTGTCGGCGCGGATCAAATTGCGAAAGGCAAAGTGGCCGCGTTCACGGTTGCCGGTGGGCAGGGGACTCGGCTCGGCGTCGATGGTCCGAAGGGTTGTGTGGTTGTCACGCCGATTGTTTCAAAATCGCTTTTCCAACTTTTCGCCGAAATGGTTCTTGCGGCAAGACGGAAATATCAAGCGCTCATTCCTTGGTACATCATGACAAATGTGGAAAACCATACTCAAACGGTTTCCTTTTTTGATGACCACAAATACTTCGGCCTGCCGCGCGAAGACATCATGTTCTTTCCGCAGGGGATGCTTCCAGCGTTCGATTTTCATGGTCAATTGATTCTCGCGGAAAAGGACCATCTTTCGCTCGCACCGGATGGGCATGGCGGCTCGCTCAAGGCCCTTCGCGTCAGCGGAGCGATCGCGGACATGCGACGACGCAGCGTCGACACGGTTTCCTATTTTCAAGTGGACAATCCACTGGTTCATCCGTTCGATCCGCTTTTCATTGGCCTGCACGTTCAGTCGCGATCGGAAATGTCCACGAAGGTCGCGAAGAAGGCCGACGATCTGGAAAAAGTCGGGAACGTGTGCAAGCGTGGGGATCGCGTTGCGGTTGTGGAATACACAGAATTTCCCGAGGCGCTTGCGAAAGCGAAGAACGTGGACGGCTCGCGTCGCTTCGACGCCGCCAATCTGGCCATTCATTTGTTCGATGTCGATTTCGTGGATCGGATCTCATCGCAGGCCGCGCTTCCATTTCGACGAGCGGAAAAAGTTGTGCCGTATGTAGATGATCACGGTGTGGCCGTGAAGCCATCGAATCCCAATGCGATCAAGCTGGAGACATTTGTGTTCGACGCGCTGCCATTGGCCGAACGACCGCTTCTGTTGGAAGTGGACCGAGGCGAAGAGTTTTCTCCGGTGAAGAATGCGACGGGCGTGGATTCATTGGAATCCTCGAAGCGGGATCAAGTGCTCCGCGCATGTCGGTGGCTGGAGGTCGCGGGCGTTTCAGTGCCACGAAATGCCGACGGTTCGCCCAATGCAACGGTTTCCATTGGACCGTTCTTCGCACTCGATTCTGAGGACGTGCGAAACCGCGCTGATCGCATCCCGCCCATATCGCGAGGCGCTGAAGTCGTGTTGGAATAGGCCACCACTCTGGTTCCGCGCAGTCATTTCGCAAGTTTGATATAATGGGTCGCATGGACCTGGAGAGAATCGAAAAGGCCGTTCGCGAAATCCTGATCGCGGTGGGTGAAGACCCCGACCGTGAGGGACTGCGCAAAACTCCGCAGCGCGTCGCGAAGATGTACAAGGAGCTATTCAGCGGTCTTGAAAAAGATCCATCCGAACATCTTCACACGGCTTTCACGGAAGTCTATGACGAACTCGTGGTGCTGCGCGATATTCCGTTCAATTCGATGTGCGAGCATCATTTGATGCCGTTTGAGGGGAAGGCGCACGTGGCGTACTTGCCGGAGGGTCAGGTTGTCGGAATTTCCAAGCTTGCTCGTGTGATTGACGATTTTGCGCATAGGCCTCAGGTTCAGGAGCGGCTCACTTCGCAGATCGCGAATTTGTTGATGGAGCGACTGAACGCCAAGGGAGTGGCCGTCGTGGTGCAGGCGACGCATACCTGCATGACTTGTCGCGGCGTGAAGAAGCCGGGGAGCGTGATGGTGACGTCAGCAGTGCGCGGATTGTGCAAGAGTGACGCCCGCACGCGCGGCGAAGTGATGACTTTGCTGGGTGGACAATAGCGATGTGGTTCGCGCGGAATTGAGAGAGGATAGCCTTATGGATTTTCAACCGGTTCAAAAATATATGTGTGAGCAGCGGATCGACGGCTGGTTGCTTTACGATTTTCGTGGGAACAATCAGGTCTTTGCGCAGGTGCTGCCGGGCAAGCGATGGACCACGCGGCGCGCGGCGCTGCTGATCCCATCCAGCGGTGAGGCCAAGTTGCTCGCGCACGGCATCGACTGGAATCAATTCGAAAAGCTCGACATCTCCAAGCACAAGTATCTGAGCTGGCGAGATCTTCGCGAGTGGCTCTCAAATTCGCTCGAAGGGATGGGCCGCGTGGCGATGGAATACGCCCCGGGCGGCGCTTTGCCCGTGGTGTCCATCGTCGATGCGGGCACGGTCGAATTCGTGCGATCGCTCGGCGTCGAGGTTGTTTCCTCAGCGAACATGATCCAGGTTTGCGTGGCCGCATGGTCAAAGCAGGCGGTCGAAGGACATCGGTGGGCGTCGGCGGAAGTTGCGAAAATCAAGGACGAGGCGTTCGGACTGATTCGCGATCGCCTGAAGAATTCAAAGAGCGTGAATGAGCACGAAGTTCAACAGTTCATTGCCGAGCGATTCAAGGCCGTTGGCCTGCAAGCGAGCGAGCCGCCGATCGTGGCCGTGAATTCGCACAGCGGCGACCCGCACTTCGAGCCCTCCGCGAGCGCGCCTTCTCCCATCAAGCCCGGCGATTGGGTGTTGATTGATCTTTGGGCGCGGAAGCCGGGCGACGATAACGTGTTCTCGGATATCACCTGGACGGGCTTTGCGGGACGCGAAGTGCCGGCCAAGCATCGAGAGATATTCAATGCTGTCAAGGTCGCTCGCGATGCATCGCTTGCCTGGGCTGTCTCAGCGTGGAAGCACAAGGAGACAGTGCAAGGCTGGGAGCTTGATGAGGCCGCTCGGAAAGTCATTATTGATGCCGGATATGAGAAGGCGATCCGGCATCGCACGGGCCATAGCCTCAGCCCCGGCCCGCTGGTGCATGGCGTAGGTATGAATCTAGACAATCTCGAAACGCACGACACGCGTGAGATGCTGGCGGGGATCGGCTTCACGATCGAGCCGGGAATCTATCTACCTGAGTTCGGAGTGCGGAATGAGATCGACGTGTATGTTGATCCAACTTCCGGCCCGACGGTGACGAGCTGCAAGCAGGATGAGATTGTGCTGCTTGTCTAAGGACTATAATCGAAGCAAATCAGGGCCCGTAGTGTAAGCGACGGGTTCCGAAATTTCTAAGACCGCAAGCCAGGCGCTCACGCTTCCAGCTCTGGTTACGGCTCTCCCGTCGGCGAATGCAGGCTTGGAATCCGCCGAATCACGCATCGAATAGAATGCTGCAGCAAGTCAGGCCACCTTCCGCCTTGGCAAGTTCGGACATGTCAATCGTGCGGCAAAGGACGCCATGAGATTCGAGGCGATCGCGGGACTTGGGGTAGGACTTTGAAACGAGCGTGACTTCACCAAGCCAGAGGACATTGGCCGCGAACGGCTCTGATGGATCAATCTCAATAACTTTCCATTCGGAAAAAATGCGCGGATCAATCCAATTTGGATTGACGATCAAGCAATCTGACGCCGCTCGATTGACGGCGGTTTTCAGGTGGAGACAGCCTTTTGTTTGGGCAGAGCGGACCGTGTAGCCGTGCGGCTGAAGATAGTTTCGCAACGACTCGAAGCCCTGCTGATTGGTTCGATCCCCCACGCCGACCCAAACATTTTTTCCTACGGTGAGCACGTCGCCACCATCCAAGGTCGCAGGAGGAAGCACAAATTCCATTTCGCAGAAATTGGCGAGCACATCCAACACAGGCGGGAGTTCAGCCAGTCGGGAAGCTGCACCTGGCTTCGTGAGGATCGCCACTTCATTCGTGACGACGGCCGTATCTTCGACGAAAACCGAATCAGGCAGGTCAATTGACGTCGGTAGCCGAATGACCGTCCATGCAAGTTCACTCAATAGCCCGCAATAGGCGTCGTGTTGCTCGCGGGCACGAGCCAAATCAATCGGCGCACGATCCAAATGCGTCAATTCACATTGGTTAATCGCAGGGCTGATGTCTCGTGTCAGAGCAAACTTCATCAAAGGAGTGTAACCTTTTTCAAAGAATGATTCGAGCGACCTGCGGCGCAAAATTGTCATTCGAGCGGCGGTAAATGACTTGCGCGGCGCACGGCAGTCCGTGGCAAAGTCAGTCAACCGATTGTGGCTCCGGTTTTCAACCGGTGAAAACACGGGTTGCAAACCCGTGCCACAAGTTTCACCACGGACCGCTAGTGGTTCAACACAGCCATTATTGCGGGTTCTAACCACCGCTTCCTCACGGGCGCGGCTCGGAAAGAAAAAGATCGACCCGCAGATTCGGTGGTGTCGAACCACTAGCCCAATTTGGAAAGTTCGATGAGCTTGAGAACGGTGCGCCAGTTTCGGACCGTGCTCACGGTGCGAAGTTTGGAATCGAAATAAGCATTGGTAAGTTTGCTTTTGGCCACACCTTTGGGCAAGTGTAGGTAGATCTCTTGCCCTTGGATCATGAATGAATCGCCAGGGGATCGCCTCGGATCAAGCTCAGCGGCGTCCGCCTTGTTCGGCGTGTTCGCAAGGAATGCGACGTGACATTGGTCAGGTTCAATGTCGCGCCTGAGAAACGGATTCTTCGTGGCGACCCGTTGCAGCTCATCGGCACTGCGAATGATCACCGGCACGTGAAATCCAAAGCGATGCTCGATTTGTTCCGCCATGAGTTTGGGCAGCATCTTCGCACACTTTGGACTTGCGGTGAAAATGACATTGCCGCTTTGGATGTAGGTGCGAACGTCGGCGCAATCAGCCTTCGCGAACATCGCCGCCAATTCGCGCATCGGAATCGAATTCTTTCCACCCACATTGATGCCGCGAAGCAACGCAACATACGTGGTGGCACAAACCACTTTCGATTGTCTTACGTTTTTCGCCATGTCGGATCGAGCGTAATTCAACATTGCCCCATCCGCCAACCTAGATGAATTTTCAAAAACTTCTGAAACTATTGATATTACTAAATGATACCGTAATAATTGGATGTCGGTTTGAAGCGCGGAGATTACAGCCATGAATTCCTGGGAATCGGATGACGCCCATCGACCTTGGCCGATGCCAAGGAAACCCTGGACGATGCGGCACTCGTGGCATGATTTGACTTTTCTCCACTGGCCTGTGTCTGTTGCAACCCTGCGTCCGCTTATCCCTCAACCGTTGACGATTGACACTTTCGATGGAGATGCGTGGATCGGTGTCGTCCCATTTTCGATGGATTTTCGGGTGCGAAACATGCCGAAAATTCCGTGGCTCGGTGCTTTTTCGGAAATCAATGTCCGCACCTACGTCCGGTTGAACGACAAGCCGGGAGTTTGGTTTTTGAGCCTGGATTGTTCGAGCCGAATCGTGACAACGGTTGCAAGAACCTGGTATGGACTTCCTTATTTCAATGCCAATACGAGGGTTGAAATTGCGAAGGGTCCGATCCGCTACTTGAATGATCGTTGCAATGGTCATGGAATCGCTCGATTTGATGCGCTGGTTCTTCCCGGGGGCAGACCATCGCGATCGAAACCAGATACGCTCGCGCATTGGTTAACGGAGCGGTATTGCTTGTATGCGACGCGTCGGAGCAGCAGCATCATTCGGGCGGACATTCAACACGCTCCGTGGAACCTTCAAGAGGCGGACATGGAAGTGCATTCGAATACGATGACGGAACCGTTGGGAATCAAGCTGTCCGCGACGCAGCCAATTGCCCATTTCGCGAGGCGCATGGACGTGCTCGTTTGGCCCCCGGAACCGGTGGATTAACGCATCGCTACGTCATTTTCAGTTTGAATTCGATTCACTGCCCCAGATCATGCAAATTTTGCATTTCGGCTATGGATTGCGTTATGTTCGGTAATTGGGCACTCGAGTGAACCGGAATGCAATCCGGGAAAAAGGGAATATTTCATGAAAAAACCAACCCAATTGATGAGATTCTTGTCAATGGTGTTTTTCATCGGGGGAGCGCACTTTGTGAATGCGGCCGGCATCGTGCTCGATCCCGGTCCCGGCACGAACTATCTGAATTACTGGTGCGGCGGGCAGCAGGTCAATGAAATCGCAACCGGATTCGACGCCGGCGGCAACGCGGTGACTTTGGTGAAAGTGTCAACGACTTGCCACGGCAGCGGACGCGGATCGCCGAATCAATATCACCTGGCCTGCTGGACGGTCACGTTTGCTCGCGACGGAAGCATCGCCTCGAAGGAGTGGTTGGCGACGAACTTTTGGACGCAAGGCCATCCCGCGGTTCCCTGTCCGGTCCCAGCCGATCCAGCCGCCGTCTATACGTATCATGATGGGGAAGGGAATTTCCCTGCGACGCTCAGCACCCAAGTCACCGGCACGACCTATCGCGCCGTCCTTGATTCGTCCTGCGCCTCAACCGGATTCGGGCAAACCAAATCGGGTACGATTGACACGCCCGGCGAAGAACTCTGTTATTCCTTCAGCGGCCATGCGGGCGATGGAATCCGCGTGACGACCACGAATGTCACGGGCGATCTGTTTCCCATGGTGGCCGAAGTTCGACGTCCGGATGGAACCACGCTTTGCAGCGTGGGAAATGACCCGATCAATTGCACTCTAGACCAGGACGGCGCGCACACCCTGGTCGTTCACGATTTTCGAGGCTCCGGCACCGGAAGCTTCGACGTCACGCTGACCTGTCTGACTCCATCATGCGGGGCGATCCTGCCGCAGCCGCACCTGACCATTGCCATGACCTCATCGGACTCGGAAGGCCGTGTGTTTCGCGTATTGAATTACGCCATCATGGTGGGAAATGAAGGTGACGCCGCCGCTGACAATGTGATATTCAGTGATACGCTGCCGACCGGAGTCTACGTTCGCAGGGCGAACACCTCCGCAGGGACGTGTGTCGTCGATCGCCAGGCGATCAGTTGCTCGTTGGGTTCGCTTGCTCCTGCAGCAAATGTCGAAGTGGATATTGTCGCCCTGGTCCTGCCCAAAGTTTCATCCGTCACCAACACGGCTTGCGTCGATACAAACACATGCGTGACGGAGACTTCAGAATTTCCGTGAAGTCTGCGAGGCCAGCTGATTCATCGACCCATCGCAATACTGCGCAGATTCCTGACTTTGACGATGATGAGGATGATGAGGGCCATCACAATCAATCCCCATTGCGATACGGTAGGGATCGCCGTAAAGGCATTCGTGCAAGTATTCGTTTGCTCGTTGCATGTCTGATTGGTGGCGCAGGGCGGCGTGCCCCTCGCACAGCCGGAGGCGGTGCACGTTTCCTGACCGTTGCAGAAAAAACCGTCGTCACAATGTGGCGGCGTGCCCGGCACGCAACCGACGGCCGGATCGCAGGTTTCCACGCCATCGCAGAATTGGCCATTGTCGCAATTGACCGCCGCGTGCCCACAGCCATTCGGCTCGGTGCAAGTATCAGTGGTGCAGGCATTATGGTCGTTGCAATCGAGCGTCGTTCCGGGACGACACCCGAGTTTCGCATCGCACGTCTCGCTGCCATTGCAGACTTTATGATCGTCGCAGAGTGAGTTGGTCGCCGTGTGGACGCAGGTATTATTGCCGCACGTATCCACCGTACATTCGACGCCGTCGTCGCACGCTTCCCCTGATGCACAGACCGAAGCACAGGTGCAGGCGCCGGGCTGACCCACCGGAATGCAGCGGCCGGGAGGACAAGTGCCGGGGACGCCGGGCTCGCAGTCTTCAATGGCTTCGACGATGCCGTTTCCGCACACGGCCACACATGGGACGGCTGCCCGCACGACGCTATAGTTGTCCACGTCAACGAAATCACCACCACTGCCGCCGTTGTCCGACTGCATCACGGCCCGCTGAATCGTCTTTGTCGCATCGGTTGACGTCTGATAGATCAGTGCGTCGTCGAAGTAATAGGAAATCGAGCGGTGATTGCAGAAATCCTTTTCAATTCGAACATGATGATAGGAACCCGGCTTCCAGGATCCTGCGGGATGATAAATGGAGTCGGCGGAGTCGAAGACATAGATCGCCCCCCCGGAATAAAAGTAGATGTTCGTACCCACCTCTCCATCCGTCCCCAGGCTGTAGTACAGGAAGTTCTGCCCGAACGTGTTCGAGATCGACAGGTCGAACGAAACCGTGATTGGGCTCACTATCTGCGGGCCCATGTCCGGGGTGGATGCATCAACATGACAACCCGCAACCATTCCCACGCAGCTTGTCGGATTGCCTCCGGTGGCATCGCGAGAGAATCGCAAGTGTTGTGCGCCGCTTGCGGGATTCGCTGTTTCAATGTGAGGCTCACGACATTGTTGAGAGCCGTCTGATGCGAACCAGCCGTTCAATGGGTTCGGTGAGGCGCTGCAGCAATTCACATCAACCGCTGGATTCCCCGTGCACGAAGTCGCGATGGGAGTCGCCGTGCAGGTGTTCCAATAGGCCGACCCACAGAAAAAATTCGACATGCCGGCTGTGTAAGGATCCCATTCCGGAGATTCAAAGCCGGTCGTTTCAATGACCGCCGTGCGATTTCGGGTGAGTTTCGGCGGAATGCGCGTCGCGCTATCCGCGGAGACTGGCTGGGTTATTCCCGACGGTCCACTTGCCTGAGCTGATCCGCCGACGCCAGATGCAATCAATGGCGCAATGATGGAAGCCAGAATGATCCATTCCCCGCAAGCCCAAAATGACTGCCAATCATTGGAATTTCGTCCAGGCCGCATTACTCCCCCCCATCTCTGATATTCGGACTGAGTTGAGCGAAGGCGTATGATGGTACAAGTCCTCCCATAAGGGGTCAAGCGAGAACTTGATCGGCGAATCAGATAATCACCTTGAAATCATGCGATTATTGTAAATTTAGCTGAAAATTCCGGCGGGAAATCAGTTGGCGGCGTTGAGTGCGACGATTTGCAGGGTTGAAGTGCGGCGTGATTCCGGCGGACTCACGTCATATTTTACCCGCCAGGCCTCGCCGTTCACGCCCCATAATCCGATTCCATTGCACTCTTCACGAATTACCCGGCGGTACAGCGTATCGCGTTCGACGGGTGCGCAACCGGCCTCCACAATAAGGCGCTTCAGTCTGTCGACGGTCAGTTCCTGATGCGTCGTGCCGTTGCCTTCGCGCTTGGTGATGTCGTAATAAACAACGGTGCCGTCAATGTCATCGACGCCCCAATTGAGCGAGACCTGAGCGAGCTTCGGCGTCTGCATGATCCAAAACGCCTTGATGTGCGGAATATTTGTGCAGACAAGCCGCGAAATCGCCAGCGTTTTCAAATCGTCCAAGCCACTCGGTCCGGGCAAATGCGACAATGCGCTTCCGTCGGGCACGAATGACAAGGGAATGACGCAGTTGAAATGCGCTCGACGTGATCGCAGGCTCTCGGCCTGGTGTTCACGAAGTTTGATCAAATGCTTGATGCGCTCGCCGGGCGTTTCCACGTGTCCATACAGCATCGTTGCGTTGGTGAAGATTCCAAGCTCATGGGCGGCGCGATGGACATCGAACCATTCGGCCTCACCGACCTTGTTCTTGAACGCCTCATCATGGACTCGATCGTCGAAGATCTCCGCCCCGCCACCGGGCATGCTTCCCAGGCCCGCCTCCTGTAATTTCGTCAGCACTTCCGCGATGCTCAGTCGCGGCTTGGCGATTCGCGTGAAGTGAATGATCTCAATGGCGGTGAAGGCCTTGATGTGCAAGTGCGGACATGCTTGGCGAATTCCGGCGCACATCTCAAGGTAGTAATCAAACGAGAGCTTGGGGTGCAGCCCGCCGACGATGTGCACCTCGGTCGCGCCGCGATCGTAGGCTTCCTTCGAGCGAGCGATCATTTCGGGTACCGAAAGTTCGTAGGTGTCATCGAGCTCGGCCTTCTCTTTCGAATACGGACGATAGAACGAGCAAAACTTGCATCGAAGCACGCAGTAATTTGTGTAATTGATGTGCCGGTTGATGTTGTAGTATGCGTTGCGGCCATGAAGCTGCTCGCGCAACGCATTGGCCAATTCTCCAAGCGTGAAAATGTCGGGTGACTCATACAAGCGGAGCGCGTCGCCAAACGAAAGCGGGTTCACGCAATCTTCTTGAATGATCGGGTCAAGGATGGTCATCACATTCTTCATGCCAGATGTCGATTGAAGAGCCGATTCAGAGCCGCAAGAAAAAGCCCTCCCACAAATTCAAGTATTACCAGGCTTCTGAATTTATGCGAGAAGTGCTCGAAACTTTTGAAAAATGAAGCTTGGATCAGGATTCGTATATTCCTTCGAAAAAAATCCACATTCCGTTTGCCTTGTCACTTAACGGCGAAATAATAGAACTGACATGACGCAATGAGTCGTGTTCAGGACGGTCCAGTCAGGTATCGTCGAAAATCAAGAAAACGCTCGCAACCATGAATTCGCGAGCAGCGTCCATTCGGGTGTTGGTTCCCTTCTCCCCTCCAACAGCCGTTGAAAGAAGCGTTCATTCTAATTTTGTCCACCCGGTTTCGTCTGGATATGTGTCCGCGAACCGGGTGGTCACAAGGAGTTTTGCCATGTGTCCTGATGGATGCATGGAAAACCACAACCGGCGCGAAGATTTTCGCCGTCCGGTGTCGCCGGGTGCTTTCCGAGGGGGATCGACGGACTGGAGTGCCTGAAGTCGTGCGTGTCGGAGGGGACGCACCCTTCAGCGCCCACAAGAAGCAATCAGCGAATCGGCGTCCGCGTGGGGTGAGGCCGTGAACTGATCGGGACCGCCGAACGGACCACGCAGTCGACTCCACGAATGTCCGCGCGGCGCGTTGCACGCCATCCGAAGAATCCGCGAAGGCCGGCGAGTGTCACGAACACGGCACTTCGTCGGCCTTCCGCTTCTTATGGATCGTACGTGGATGGCGTCGTCTGGTTTCAGAAGATTCGAATCCATAAGGATGATCCCGTCATCGAGCAGGCAATTCGATTTGACCGGATGCGAACCATTCGATGGCTTCGGGATACGCGATACATTCCTGCTCAAAGACTCGATCCGCGAGGCGTTCAGGTGTGTCATCATCCAGCACGGGCACTCGACGCTGCAAGATGATTGAGCCGTGGTCGTATTCGTTGTCGCAGAAGTGCACCGTGCATCCGCTTTCCTTCCGACCGGCGGCAAGCACCGCGCGATGCACGCGCAGGCCGTACATTCCGTGGCCTCCGAATTCCGGCAGCAGCGCGGGGTGGATGTTGATCACGCGCCCGGAAAATGCTTCGGGAATGCGCCACAGCGATAAGAAACCGGCCATACAGATCAGGTCCGCGCCGAAAACGTGTTGCGTAATTTGCTCTTGAAATTGGGTATAACTCAACAATTTGCGTTCGATGACCACGGTCGGCAGATGGACCGCCCGCGATCGCTCCACGCCGGCCACGTCCGCACGCGACGAGATGACTTGCACGATTTTCGCGTTCAGAAGTCCTGACCGAATCCGCTCCTGAAGATTCAGTAATGTCCGGCCGCCGCCGGATATCAATACCGCCAATCGAAGCGGGGAAATCGACTTTTGCGTCGTCATATTGGGATTGTGGATTGAGCAGCGGGAATTGTCGATGCTCCTTCCACAAATGTTGGCTGCCCACGGAAGCGAATAACAGAACGATCGGCAAAGAAGTTGTTTGCACGGCCCCCTTCAATCGGACCGAGCCACTTGCTAGAATGTGCACGGGGTATGAGCCGCCTGCAATTGCGGCAGTATGACAAAGTGACCAAAAACAGCATTCCGCGTCCGATGCGACCGGCATTTTAATTGGATGGCTGTGGAGGGATGAAAATGCTTAAGAAATCTACTGCCGGCGGGCCCATTGCTTTCGCGACTATTTTCATGGTGTCTCAGGTCACTTCTGGGGCACCTACCCCACTGACAACTGTCCGCGTCGCTTCGAATTTGAGCCAGCCACTATTCGTCACGCATGCGCCCGATGACTCCTCGCGGCTCTTTATCGTTCAGCAGACCGGACAGATCAAGATTCTCACGGGCGGCAGTATCCTTCCCACCAACTTTCTCAATGTCAGCAGTCTCATCACAATTGGAGGCGAGCGGGGCCTGCTTGGATTGGCGTTTCATCCCCAATACGCAAGCAATGGTTTCTTCTTCGTCGATTACACGGACTTGAGTGGCAATACGGTAATCGCCCGTTACAGCGTTTCTGCGAATCCGGATGTTGCCAACCCCACGGAGACTGCGGTGCTCAAGATCATCCAGCCGTTTTCAAACCACAACGGCGGCTGGATCGCGTTCGGTCCGGATGGATACCTTTACATCGCCATGGGCGATGGCGGCGATGCTTATGATCCCGGTCAGCGCGCCCAAAACCTCACTGTTCTTCTTGGAAAAATGCTTCGAATTGACGTCGATGCCGGTGACGCGTTCCCGGCCGATCCCAACAAGAATTACGCCATTCCACCGACGAATCCGTTCGCAGCAGGAGGTGGTGACGGTGCAATCTGGGATTTCGGGTTGCGAAATCCGTGGCGTAACAGTTTCGATCGGCTCACCAATGACCTCTACATCGGAGACGTGGGACAGGATGCAATCGAAGAAATTGACTTCGAGCCGGGCGGATCGCCCGGCGGCAGAAACTACGGCTGGGACTGCATGGAAGGAAACAACTGCATCACAACCCCGACCACAGGTTGCTCATGCTCGAATCCATCGCTGATTCCCCCGATTTACACCTATCCACACATCCAAACGAATTGCAGCTCGATAACAGGAGGCTACGTGTATCGCGGCTGCGCGGTGCCCGATCTTCAAGGCACGTATTTTTTTGCTGATTATTGCCGTGGTCAGATTTGGTCATTCAAATACGTGGGCGGCTTCGTCACTCAATTCGTTGAACGCACATCGGAACTTGCACCCGGCGGCGGACTATCGATCGCTGAGCCTTCCTCTTTCGGCGAGGACAATGACGGCGAACTTTATATCTGCGATATAGCGGACGGCGAAGTCTACAAAATCGTTCCCGCAACTTTGACGGATTGCAATCACAACAGCGTGGCCGACGGCTGCGATGTTGCTCATGGAACAAGCATGGACATCAATCACAATTTCGTCCCTGACGAATGCGAATTGATCATTCCCACGGTGTCCGAATGCGGTGCTGCGGCCCTTGCAAGTCTCATCCTGTGCGTCGGAGTGGCAATGCTCGTGCGAATCAAGCGAATTTCGGCATAAGTACCTGCAAAATATATAAGTTGCGACAATTCCCGTGCCAAAAGTAGAATGAAATCCCAAGTCAATAGAACGATCGTCTTGACATTGGCGCAATGTCAGACTATAGTTCGCAAATCATGGATACAATCAGAACAATCGACGCAACAGACGCGGAAATCCTCAGTCTTCTCCAATCCAATGGCCGAATTTCAAACGCCGAGATCGCACGCCAAATCGAAATGGCTCCGTCAGCGGTTTTGGAGCGAATTCGCAAGCTTGAAGAACACGGCCTGATCAGAGGTTATTTCGCACAACTCGACGCCCAAAAGCTCGGATACGGGCTTCTTGCGTTCGTGCTGGTTCGCACACGCGGCGGCGGATGGGACGACGAGACGGGTCGGATGCTCGCGGCCGTTCCTGAAATCGAGGAAGTTCATCATATCGCGGGAGAAGATTGTTTTCTCATCAAGCTCCGAACCGCCGATACCGCGGCGCTCGGGGCGTTGCTTCGTGATCGCTTTCAGGGCGTGGTCAACATCCAATCCACGCGCACCACCATTGTCCTCGACACGTTGAAAGAGAATTTGATGATTCCGATGACGATCCCCGCGAAGGAGGATGCGTGATGACCAGCGCTCGAAGCACCAAAGGCCCCTCGACTTTCTCCGTCGCACTTGCATTTGCGGCCGTGTATCTCATTTGGGGATCCACGTATCTGGCCATCCGATTCGGGGTCGAAACAATTCCGCCATTCATCATGGCCGGCTCGCGGTTTCTCTTTGCCGGCGGGCTTCTGTATGCATGGTGCCGTTTTCGCGGTGCCGAGCGACCGACATTCATCCACTGGCGTTCGACGGCGATCATTGGCGGCTTGCTGCTGCTCTGCGGCAATGGCTGCGTGAGCTGGGCGGAGAAGATTGTTTCATCCGGCGCCGCGGCGCTAATGGTTTCCACGCTTCCCATTTGGCTTGTGCTATTGGATTGGCTGCGTCGCGATGGTGTGCGCCCCGGCTGGGCTGAAGTGACCGGACTGGCGTTAGGCATTGCCGGTGTGTCCATTCTTGTGGGGTTTGAATCGTTTTCAGGCGGAGCGCCGGTCAATCGCATTGGCGCCGCCGTATTGATGCTGGGTTCATTATCGTGGGCCGTCGGGTCGTTGTATTCTCGTGTTGCGCCTCTTCCGAAGTCGAAGTGGCTGGCAATCGCGATGGAAATGCTCTGGGGCGGCGCGATGCTTTGGCTGCTGGCTGCGATTCGCGGCGACTGGGGACAGTTCGATATGTCCACGGTGTCGACGAGATCGGTGTACGCGGTTCTTTATTTGTCCGTGTTCGGGTCGTTGATGGGCTTTTCGGCCTACATCTGGCTGTTGGGTGTCACGACGCCAGCACGAGTTTCAACCTACGCATTTGTGAATCCAATTGTGGCCGTAATCGTTGGATATTTCCTTGCCGGCGAAGAATTGACGGCGCGAGTGTTGCTGGCCGCAATGGTCATTATTTCCGGCGTCGTTCTGATCACGCTGTATGGTCGCCGTTCCGCGCCGAAATCGGCTCAGGCGGATGCGTCTGCGAATAAGACTCTGGGCTCGCGTGAAAATGGAATCAGGACTGGTGCATGGAGCGAACCGTGTGGTGGATGTGGGTTTTCAATGGACGAACTCTCGCTCGAACATGATCCGCTGAACCGACCGTACTACGAGTTTCTTCGTCGTGACACAATGAGTGTCGGCGTGTACCAAATTCCGGCGGGCGGCGTGGACCGTCAGCGGCCTCACGTGGAGGATGAGGTATATTTTGTTCTGGAGGGGCGAGCCCAGTTTCAACTTGAGGGTGCGGTCCATGAAGTTGGCCCAGGCAGCGTCTTATACGTTCCCGCAGGCGCGGAACATCGATTCCAGAATGTCAGCGAATCGCTTCGAATTCTGGTGTTTTTCTCACCACCGGAAACCGAGGCGCCACTTGAGAATGACAATCAAACTTCACGTGGCCGGACAAAGCCGCGAAAAATAATGGTCTGAGTCAAACGACGGTGTAATTTTCTTGAAGCAAGTCGAAAGGAGCACGCATCAATGTCACGAACGGACGGTTCGGGCAGCAAATCACCCATGACACAGGAGCGCATCGTGCGCCTCGGTACGCTCAATGAGCTTTTTGCATTCAACGACTGGGCGCGAGATGCGGTGATGGAATGCGCTTCGGATCTGAGCGACGCGCAGCTCGACAATCAATTTGAAATGGGCGAGGGGTCGCTGCGAAAGACCATGAACCATCTATATGCGGCCGAACACGTGTGGCTGGACCGATGGGAACGAAAACCGAATCCGCAATTCCGCGCGAGCGCCGACGGTGTTACGATGCCCCGACTTTGGGATGAATTCCGCGAACTTGGGGCGCGCCGCGGGAAGTTCCTTTCGCAATTGAAAGATGCGGACCTCACGCAAGACCTCACTTACACAAACACCCGAGGCCAAACGTACACGTTCCCACTGGGCGCGATGATGCTGCACGTCAGCAATCACGGATCGCACCATCGGGCCCAGGCGGTCAACATGCTGCGGCGGCTCAAGGCCCCGATGCCAAAACCCGGCGCGGACTACATCTTCATGAAGGTCGCACAGCCTGATGGCACACCATGCCAATTGGACGTGGATACGCTTCGAACTTATTTCGCGCATGCGGATTGGGCACACACGGCCATTCTGAAAGCGGCCGAGCCGATCAGTGAGGACAAACTCGATCAGACCTTCGAGATCGGCCAGGGCACGCTTCGCGAAACGCTTTCGCATATATGTGACGGCGAGCAATGGTGGTATTTGAATTGGACGAAGGGTCCGGGCGCACTGTTTCCGTCTGAGCGTTGTCGAGCTTCCGCTCGCGAGCTTTCAGACAGGTATGCAAAAGCTTCGCAGGCCCGCAACGAGTTTCTGAAATTGAAATCCGATCGCGACCTCACGACGCGAGTTGAGGCGACGCCGCGGCCGGGCGTGGCGCGGAATTTCCCGCTCGGCGTCACCATGCTGCAACTTTGCCATCACGGAGCGCATCATCGTGCCCATGCTTTGAACATGCTGCGTCACCTGGGCGGCACCATTCCTCAGATCGACGTGCTTGAGATGTTCAAAAAATAACAACGACAAGTTCAAAGTGCGAAGCCCAAAGTTCAAGAATGAGCAGGGAGCACCCTATCCTATTTTCGAGGCACCTAGAAAATACAGGCCGAGCGTGGCGATGGTCTTTCCGTCGCGAAGCTCAAGATTGATGAGCATCTGGCGGACGCGGGCGATTTCGACAATTTCCACTTGGATTTTTTCGCCTTCATCAAGATGACCCTCACCTTTGATTAGGTTGGTCGCCACGAACACATGCATCACTTCGTTCATCACACCCGGTGAAGTAAAAAAATTGCCGAGCGACGTGAACTGTTCGGCCTTATAGCCGGTCTCTTCTTCAAGCTCGCGTCGGGCGGTTTCAAGAGGCGTCTCCTTCGGTTCCAAAGTTCCGGCGGGCAGTTCCCACAACTCCTGGCCGGCGGCGACGCGCGTGTTTCGGATCATCACGATGTGCTTGTCATCGAGAATGGGCAGGATCACGACGGCGCCGGGATGGATCACGATCTCACGGGTCACGGACTTGCCTCCACCCTTGGGTTCAAATTTGCGAACCACATCGAATTTCCGGGTGCGCAGCAAAACTTCCACGTCCACCGATATGTCCGTCATCGTTATTTCCCTTTCGCCAAGCTCGAACAATTATAGAAGCTGGACGATTGTCGAAACAGGGTCGCTTCCCCTGCGTAATTAAGATGTGTGGATGGAGGTCACATCCATTGGGTTGCGTTCTTGTCAGCATGAACCAACGCCCTTAGCATTCGACCAATGAAAACCACCGCACCGTGCAACTCGTAACACAATGAAGAACCGCGTCATGATTCTCGGCTCAACCGGCTCGATCGGCACCAGCGCGCTCGATGTGCTGGCCCATTTGGGAAGCGATTGGGAGGTCGTCGGGCTGGCGGCAGGGTCGAATGCAAAAAAACTCGCGGAGCAAGCCAATCGATGTCGGCCTGAAGCAGTGGCCCTCGTCGAGCCGGGATCAGAAACCACTTTTCGCAGCGCGATCGGTTACGCGCCGCGCGTTCATATTGGTCCCGACGCACTCAGCCAATTGGTCGACAGCGTCGATTTTGATTGCGCGGTGTGCGCGGTTGTAGGGGCCGCCGGAGTGAAGGCCACCTTGCGATGCGTCGAATTGGGAAAGCGGATTGCGCTTGCCAATAAGGAAGCATTGGTCGTGGCCGGCAGCATCCTGATGCCGCTGGCCAGGAAATCCGGCGCGACGGTCATTCCCGTGGACAGCGAGCATTCAGCGATTTTTCAGGCGCTTCATGCCGGCCGCAAGGAAGATGTCGCCAAGGTCCACCTTACGTCTTCCGGCGGGCCATTCCGCACCTGGAGCTCGGAGGCAATGGAGGAGGCCACGGCTGAGGACGCTTTGCGGCATCCCGTGTGGGACATGGGTCCGAAAATCACCATTGATTCGGCCACCATGATGAATAAGGCGATGGAGATCGTCGAGGCTCGCTGGCTGTTCGACCTACATCCAGAGCAGATCGACGTCATTCTCCATCCGGAGTGCATTGTTCACTCGTTGGTGGAGTTCCGCGATGGTTCAATGATTGCTCAATTAGGGTCTCCAGACATGCGTGGTCCGATTCAATATGCTCTGACGTATCCTCAGCGGAAAACGTCGCCGGCGTCGCGTGTGGACCTGTGCGCGATCCGCCAGCTTAGCTTTCAACGTCCCGACGTGGAACGGTTCCCGGCTCTCCGCATAGGATATGATGTCGCACGGCAGGGCGGCACGCTGGGTGCGGTCTTCAATGCCGCCAATGAGGCCGCAGTCGGACTTTTTCGCGACGGAGTGATCGGTTTTCGAGACATTGCACGATATGTCGAGCGCGTGATTCGCGACCACGTTCGCAATGACGCGCCGACGCTTGAGGATCTGCTCACCGCGGACAAGTGGGCACGACATGAGGTCGCAAAATGCACAGTTTGTTAACGGTCATCACTCCACATTCAGGTCCGCAATCACTGCTCGCGATGGCGCTGCCGCCCGCCATTGGTACGGCTTGGGATCATATCTGGCCTTATCTCGTCATGATCCTGGGTTTTTCCATCATCGTGTTCGTCCACGAGCTGGGACATTTCGCGGTGGCCAAATGGGCGGGCGTACGCGTGGAGCGATTTGCCATAGGTTTCGGTCGCGAGCTTTTCGGCTACACGTACGGTGAGACGCGATATTCGTTCAACATGCTGCCGCTGGGCGGCTACGTGAAAATGCTCGGACAGGAGGACTTCGACGACAAGACAAACGAGTGGAAATTCAAGGAAGACCCTCGATCGTTCGCGAACAAGCCGGTGGGCGCACGCATGGCGATCGTGTCCGCCGGCGTGATCATGAACATTCTGTTCTCATGCCTGCTTTTCATGATCGTGTTCCACGTGGGAGTTGAAGCGGTTGCTCCGCGAATCGCGTACATCGAGGCCGATAGCCCCGCTGAAAAGGCTGGCCTGCTGCCCGGCGACATTATCCATAAAATTAACGGCGAGAAGGTTCTGGAGTTTCAGGAAATCAAATTCGGGGTCATGCTGGCTCCGCCCCACGAGCCGATCGAGTTGCAGGTCGAACGCCACGGCGAGATGATTCCACCGATCTACGTCACGCCAAAATACAACCGCGCCGAGGCCACGCGCGACATGCAGCGCCAGATCATCGGCATCGCCCAGGGGGTCACGCGTGAGATCATTGGTGTGGGCCCCGAGATTGATGCATCGAAGCCGGATTCGCCGCATGTCGGTGATGTAATCGTCGAAGTCGGCGGCATGGAGGCAACCGACGACAACGCGAGTGAAATTCTGGGTCAACTGCCTTACGTTGATGGCGACGTGATCGTGGAGCGGAAAGACGCCGATCACCCGGATGCCCGTCCGAAGCGAGTCAAAATACGCATCCCTCCGCTACTGACGATTTATCCAAGTGACAGCAGCGATCTGGCGACGATCAATGTTCTGGGGCTTGCACCGCTTACGCGCGTCGCCGCCGTCGATCCCCGCGGACGTGCGGCACTGGCCGGACTCGAAGCCGGCGACACGATTCTTCTGTGGAACGACGTACCGCACCCCAGCATCGCGTCCGTCAGCCGGGCCACTCGCGACAATCCGAATTGGGACATGTATTACCGCGTTCGAAAGGCCGATGGGCGGATCGTTCAGGGTTTCGTGCGACCTTCAATGCTTCAACACGGCGCTCCGACCCTTCAGGCCGTGATCAAGCCGATTACCGGCCAAGCGGATGCGAAGGATCGAGGACGGACGATTTTCGAATCCGTTCGTCGGGATGGGGCCGCATTCAGGAGCGGTATTTCCGATGGGGATGTAATCCTCCAATGCGACGGCACAGAAAACCCGACCGTCGCCGACGTAAACGCGATTATCCAAGGCAAGCAGAACGAGTCGGTGCTGTTTGTAGTTCGCAAACCGAACGGTCCGATTCTCCGAACGAACGTCATGCCTGTGGTTCCGGGAACGATCGACG
Organism: Planctomycetota bacterium; assembly: GCA_016200265.1. Lineage (GTDB taxonomy): Bacteria > Planctomycetota > Phycisphaerae > UBA1845 > UBA1845 > JACQFE01. The sequence goes on from JACQFE010000013.1 coordinate 75,163, forward strand.
CGAATTGCTCATTGGTCGCGGACGATGTCGTGGAAGTCAGTGATATCATCGCCAATACCGATGGTCAGCGCACGCCTGCGGCGGATGCGGGCATCCCGGCCGGCGCCTTGATTGAGTCCATCAGCGGCGAGGCGGTTCATACCTGGCGGGAATTGATCGCGCAATTCCGCTCAGCTGCGGGCGGCAGTGTGAAGCTCGCCTTAGTCGCGCCCGACGGCAAGAAGCAGCAAGTCAATTTCCGCGTTCCCAATTGTCTTCGCACCATTCTCGGCGTCGGACCGGAAGCGCGCATTCTGAAAATCGATGGCCGCGATTCCGTGATGATCGAAACCGGCGCCGGAAAAGAGAACGTATCCGTTCGGTATCATGAAGGGACGGAGGCCATTCTCAGAGAGCTCGTCGGACATAAGGCCGTCCCTGTTGAATATCGCGCCAGTCCATTCGCCTCGGTGCAAACCAAGACGGTGGACATCACTTCGGACATGACGGACACGTGGCTGGGTCGGATTCAGCTCAGCGCGAACATTGGAGTGAGGGATGAGACCACGATTCTCAAAGGTGAGGGCGTCATCGACTGCGTTCGCATCGGTATTCACAAGACGTACTATTTCATGTTCCAGGTCTACAAGACAATGCAGCGGATGTTCTTCACACGCACCGTCGGCTTTGAAGGAGTCTCCGGTCCGCTGGGGATCATGGATATGGGTGGTCAGGTGGCGCGAATGGGAGTGATCAAGTTCCTGTTTTTCATGGCCATTATTTCGGCGAACCTCGCGGTGATCAATTTCCTGCCCTTGCCGATCGTGGACGGCGGCTTGATGGTCTTTTTGATGATTGAAAAACTCAAAGGCAGTCCGGTAAGCCTCAAGGTGCAAGTGGCGACACAGATGATCGGCCTTGCGTTGATCTTTTGCGTCTTCCTGCTGGTGACGTACCAGGATGCGATGAAGCTGTGGGGCTGAATTCGATCTTCTGATTCGTGAATCCGCCTTCATTCATTTCGTTTGTCATACCCGCCCACAATGAAGAGGCCCGGCTTGCGGAAACGCTGAAGAGCATCCAATCGGCCTCCACCCGCCTCACATTGAAATATGAAGTCGTCGTTGTCGATGATGCGTCCACGGATTGGACGGCGGAGGTCGGGCGATCCTGTGGCGCTCGCGTGGAGACTGTGGCGTTTCGAAAGATTTCCGCCGTTCGAAATGCCGGCGCTCGCGTGACATCGGGCGACGTCTTGATTTTCGTCGACGCGGACACGATTGTCACTACTCGGCTCCTTCGAAGCGCACTGAATGCAATCGCTCGCGGCGCCGTCGGCGGCGGCGCACTTGTCGCATTCGATGAGCACGCCGCCCTTTGGGCGAAACCTGTCATCGTCCTTTGGAACGTGCTCGCGCGGTTTAGTCACTGGGCGGCGGGCTGCTTTGTCTTTGCCCGGCGCGATGCGTTTGAAGCCGTCGGCGGGTTCGACGAGCGTTTTTTTGTCGCCGAAGAGGTTGTTCTCAGCGAGGCTCTAAAACAGATCGGCCATTTCAAGATACTGTGCGAACGACCCATCACCTCCAGCCGCAAGACGCAGCACTACTCATTCTTCGAGATGCTTGCATTGTTCTGGAAATTAGGCCTCGGTGGAATTCACCTTCGCCAGCAACGCGAAGGACTCGACCATTGGTACGCACGGCGAGGGTAATTTAGACGCCACAAGGGGCGAGCGGATGGCCGTCATTCTGAGCGAAGCGAAGCATCTCACGCTGCGGGATTCTTCAGTCGCCTTTGGCGAACTCAGAATGACAGGCGGCAATGGCAACATCCCATTTGATCGCACCTATTTAAGGCTGCAGGTTTTCGTAGTTGATGCGGCGAATCACGGACCTCGGCAGTAGATAATTCTGGCCTTCAAACAAAGTCACTTCGCCGGAGACGATGAAAACCTGATTGTTTGAGCTTTTCCTGGCCGCTTGTGTCATGGTCTCAAGCCCGCGACCTGGCAGAACTCGCAAAGAAGCGTCAATCGTGTCGGAATGCGCCGGTTCCGGATTCAGAATCCACCAGTCATCTTGCTTAATCAACCGTCCGGGGCGACTCGCCACGAATGAACCATCCAACAACAAGCCTCGACCTCCAGCACTGCCGCGAGCTTCGCGAGAATTCGCTGATGGAGAAGAGACGATACCCGCCACGGGCTCAAGTTCGTGCATGCGACGAAGGACGTCTTCGGCGGACTCATCGGGCCGACTCGGAGAGTTTCCGGCATTTGGCGCTGAAGTCGGCGTCCCCTTTGAGTCGGGATTCGCGCCTGCGCTCTTTTCCGATTCATCGGGAGTGCCGCGTGACGCACGCATCACCGATCGTAATAACAAAAAGTTCTCATTTTCAAAAACGGTGAATTCCCCCGATACTTTGTACGTGATCGGGTCGCGGCCGGCATCATTGGTGTGAACCGCCACCTCAAGTGCGGCATTGGGCAATAACTTGTACTTCACGGCCGGAGCATCGCGATCCTGAAAAACCCACATCGCCCCGCTCGGGAGAATCGACCCGTAATGGTCCACAGATGGAAACGACTCGGGCGCCAATTTGTGGGCTTCGGGTTGCTGAATCTCGCGTTGTCGCAATGATTCAGGCGGAATGATCTCCTTGGCCGGTCGTTGTTGCTGCACGGCGCGAAGGATCTCCTCCGAAGTCGCCGTCGAGCGCGATTCGGTATCGCGGGTCGGTGTTTTCGTTGCGTGCGGGTCGTCTTTTCTCGTGCCCTGCGCCACCGAAGCACTGGAAGGACGATCTTGTGCAAGAGCGCATTCAAAAGAGACCACGGCACATCCAATGGCCATGGCGGATCGAATCAACGAGGATGTCACCAGACGGTAATTGCTCACCAGTTGAATTATCCGCCGCCGCTGACGTGCCGTCCAGCCAAGTAAATTGCCGAATGTTGGCATTGAGGATCGCCTCAAATGAATCGAGATTGTAATCCGAAAGATCGTCAGTCCTGATGGACATTCGCAAATCATTCATTCGACTTGCGCCCTCGATTGGACTTCCCAAGCGCGTGTTCGCGGCCATTCGACGGCAACCTGCTCCGATTCGCGTCGCGAACGAAGTCATTGAATCCGCATCACTTGCGCCGAGCGCGGTTTTCGATCGCCTTGGGGCTCGGTCGGGCGGATTGACAGCCGACGAGGCGGAAACTCGGCTATCTGAATTTGGCCCCAATGTGGTCGCAGGTGATTCGCACCATAGTCTTTGGATCTTGCTCTGGCACGCTGTCCGAAATCCGCTCGTCGTCCTACTTGTCGTACTGGCAACGATTTCCTTTGCGACCGGCGATGTTCGCGCGGGAACGGTCATGTCGTTGATGGTGGCGATGGGCGTTGCCTTGCGGCTTATCCAGGAAGCCAAGGCTGACAATGCGGCAGCGAAGCTCAAGGCCATGATTTCCGTGACCGCCACGGCGATTCGCGACGGAACGACTATCGAGCTGCCGATCTCACAGCTTGTTCCCGGAGACGTGATCAAGCTCAGCGCCGGTGACATGATTCCCGGCGACGTGCGAGTCGTGCACGCCAAGGATTTGTTCATTATCCAGGGATCATTGACCGGTGAATCCTTCCCAGTGGAGAAATTTGAAACGGAGTCCGCTGCGGCGGGCAAATCACCACTGGAACTGGCCAACATCGCGTTCCTCGGCACCAGCGTGGAAAGCGGAACGGCGACGGCGGTCGTCGTGACCACGGGTCGTCGCACGTATCTCGGCGGCATGGCGGAATCGCTGGCCGAGCAGCCGGCGGAAACGGCGTTCGATCGCGGCGTGTCGCGGTTCACAGCCTTGATGCTTCGATTCATGACGGTCATGGTGCCGCTCGTTTTCCTCATCAACGGCTTCACCAAGGGAAGCTGGCACGACGCCTTTTTTTTTTCCCTCGCGGTGGCAGTCGGGCTTACGCCGGAAATGCTCCCCATGATCGTCAGCGTGTGCCTTTCCAAAGGCGCCCTCGCGATGTCACGTAAAAAGGTCGTCGTGAAGCGACTGAGCGCGATTCAAAACCTCGGTGCAATGGACGTACTCTGCACCGACAAGACCGGCACGCTCACCATGGACCGCGTGATCCTCGAACGTCACTGCGACGTGTTTCGCCGCGATGAGGACACCGTTCTGGTGATGGCCTATTTGAACAGCCATTTCCAAACCGGACTAAAGAGTGTGTTGGATCGGGCGATTCTTGATCATCGCGAAGTCCATGAACAGCTCCATGTTCCGGAATACGAAAAGGTCGATGAAATTCCATTTGATTTCGCGCGGAAGGTCATGTCCGTCGTCGTGCGCACGCCGGAAGGCGGACTTCGACTCATCTGCAAGGGTGCGCCGGAAGCGGTCTATGCTCGATGCGATCGATTCGTCGTCAAAAACGAGATCTATCCACTTCGGCAAATCTATCTCGACGATCTTCGCCAGGAGCATGACGAGCTTAGCGCCGACGGCTTTCGCGTGCTTGCAGTCGCCTACAAGGACCTCGAGCCGAAGCCGGCCTATTCCAAGGAGGATGAGAAAGACCTTGTCTTGAAAGGCTATGTGGCTTTTCTCGATCCGCCGAAGGAAAGCGCGTCAGCGGCCATCGCCGCGCTTTGCCAGCACGGAATCAGCGTCAAAGTTGTCACCGGCGACAACGAACTGGTGAGCAAGAAAATCTGCAAAGAAGTTGGACTGCCCGTGGAAGAAGTCCTCCTTGGCGCGGACATTGACCAACTTTCCGATGAGCAACTCGTCGAGGCGGCTCACACCGCTACGCTCTTTGCCCGCGTGTCACCGGCCCAAAAACAGCGCGTGATTCGCGCTCTTCAGGCTGGCGGGCACACGGTCGGTTTCATGGGCGACGGCATCAACGACGCACCGGCCCTTCGCACCGCCGACGTAGGCATCAGCGTCGATTGCGCCGTCGATATTGCTAAGGAATCAGCCGATTTGATCCTCTTGGAACGAAGCCTGCTCGTTCTTGGAGAGGGCGTGCTCGAAGGCCGGAAAGTTTTCGCCAACATCCTCAAATACGTTCGTATGGGCGCAAGCAGCAACTTTGGCAACATGTTCAGCGTGCTGGGTGCGAGCATTTTTGTGCCCTTTTTGCCGATGACGCCGATTCAAATTCTTACCAACAATCTTCTTTATGACATCTCGCAGACGGCCATTCCCACCGACGATGTCGACCCCGATCAGATCACAAAGCCCCGGCCGTGGGACATCGGACAGATCGCGAAGTTCATTCTTTTCATCGGGCCATGCTCGTCGATTTTCGATTACACGACGTATTTGATCATGTTATTCGTATTCCATTGCTGGTCGCCGGACCATGCTTCGCTGTTTCAAACCGGCTGGTTTGTCGAAAGCCTGTTGACGCAGACACTCATCATTCACGTGATTCGCACGAACAAAGTGCCATTCTTAGAAAGCCGCGCATCCTGGCCGGTGCTCGTGATGACCGTGGCGATCATGCTTGTGGGCGTGTTCATTGTCACCACACCAATCGGCGGTTATTTGGGATTTACGACATTGCCGGGGCTCTACTGGCCGCTGCTTATTCTCACTCTGCTTGCGTACATGGTGCTGACGCAGCTTGTGAAGACTCATTTGATTCGGCGCGGGTGGTTGTAGACGGACCGACTCTCGATCAATTCGTGTTCTTCGTGCACTTCGTGGTTCAAGACGACTTTTCTGAATACGAAGTTCACAAAGAGAACGACGCATCAAAACTGATGGGCCGGGGGATCCATGGCGTCGTCGATGTGCTGCTGCGTGGATTGGTCGCCGTCGAAGGAAAAGAGCATGCCTTCGTCGTCGATGCGGCCGGCGAGGTGCACCGGACGCTTCCAGAGTTTCTGGACGTGCTTAAGCGTCTCGACCGCGTACTTGATGTCGATGTCCGCCCCGTTGTGGCGATGCGACAGATACAGCTCGCCGCGGTTTCGATAGTTGCCGTCCATCACGAAGATGTACGGCTGGGCGTGATTGGTGAGCATGAAGAGAAGCTGCTGCTTGATCTTGTCGAAGTCACGATTGACCACGACCATCTTGCCGGTCTGCGGATCGAGCCGGTAGTGATACAGCTTCTGATCGTCGACGAATTCGGGCGTAAGGAACTCATCGAGGAACGTCACGTCGTTGTAGAGCGCACGCACCTGATAGATTTTTTCGCGGCCCGGCGAGCCTTTGCCGACAACGCGGCCTTTCGGCGCTTTGTCCTTGCCCCATTCGCGGCGGCGAGCCATGTCATCGCAAGCATCATAGTCCTGGCCATAACGGCCGGTGTTCCAGCGGCGTTCGATATCGCGGAACAGCTCGATGCCCATCTTGTAGGGGTTGAGGTTGCCGGGCGAAGTGGCCAATGTGCCGGCGTGATGCTCGCAATAATCCACCAATTCGTGATCGCGCAGCACATAATTGGTCATGATGGTGGAGTGCCAGTAACTGGCCCAACCTTCGTTCATGATCTTGGTCTGGCCTTGCGGAGCGAAGTAATACGCCTCATCGCGGATCATGGAGAGAACGTCCGCTTCCCAATCTTCGAGCGGTGCATTCTCCAGCAGAAACAGCAACACATCGCGCGTGGGGCGCTTGGGAAATCGTTCCTTTTCCCGTTCCACTTTCTCCTGCTGGCTGGTGCGCTCTTTGGCCATCCGCGAGGGCGGGTTGATGTAGCGATCCATGTAAGTCTTCGCCGGGTATCGTGTGACTTCGTCTCGTGCCCGACGTCGATCCTCTTCCGTCGTGGACCTTGTATCCTCGCGGCGCATGAAGAGAGAATGTGGATCGATGAGATTTTCGATGGAGAGAAAACTGTCGATGGCCTGCTCGACGACATCGTGACCGTGGCGCTCGACGTATCGTCGAACGCGCGTGGCGTGGTTGGCCATCTCGTCGATCATGCGGCGGTTGGTGCGGCTGAACCAGATGTTGTTCTTGAAGAAGTCACAATGGGCGTACACATGGGCGATGACGGTCTTGTGATCGACCATCAGGTTATCGTTGAGGAGATACGCGTAGCACGGATTGTTGTTGATGACCATTTCATAAATGCGGCTGAGTCCGTATTGATGCGACTTGCGCAGCCGCTCATATTCCATGCCGAATCGCCAGTGCGGATAGCGCTGCGGAAAGCCGCCGTAGGCCGCAATCTGAGACATCTGCTCGCTGGTGAGCATTTCGAAGATGGTCGGATAAAAATCGAGTCCTTCGCGGCGCGCGTGCTCGGCGATGCTCTCGGCGTATTGAACGATCTCTTTGGGTAGTTCGGTGCTCATGGCGATGCAGAGTTTATCGACCGGCCGTAAAGAAGGATTTGATGCTGTCGTAGATATCATCCTTGGTGTTCACGCGAGAGGTAACGACGGCCTCTACGTCGGCAAGATGCTCCTGAAGGACATTGATGAAATTGCCGCTGCCATAGGCGCTGGCGACCTGGCAATAGCCGAACATGTTGAGCGACGGGAGCAAGTTCTCGCGCATGATCGTGCAGCATTCGCGGCTGTCGGACTCGCTGCTGTTGTCGCCGTCCGAGAAGTGGAAGAGGTAGATGTTCCACTCCGACGGCGCGTAATGGCTATCGATGACTTCGCGGGCGAGGCGAAAGGCGCTGCTGATTCGCGTGCCGCCGTCTTCGCGGATGCGGAAGAAAGTCTCGCGGTCCACTTCTCCGGCACGGACGTCGTGAACGATATAGCGGCTTTCGATGCCCTGATAATTCTTTCGCAGCCAGGCGTCGATCCAGAAGGCCTCAAGCCGCACAAGTTCCTTTTGTTCATCCCCCATCGAGCCGGACACGTCCATCATGTAAATGATGACGGCGTTGGATTGCGGATTGAGCACAGTGCGCCAGCTTCGATACATCTTGTCGCGGCGCTCAAAGATGATGCGCGGAGCTTCGGGATCGTACAACCCTGACATGATCTGGCGGCGAAGGGCGCGGCGAAACGTGCGTTTGAAATGCCGCAACGATTCCGGGCCTGACTGGCGAATTCCGCTGTATTTGTCGCGCTCGCTGGTGATGCGATGTTTGCCCTTGGGCTTGATGCGCGGGAGCTTCAGTTCTTCGCCGAGGATTTCGGCGAGCTCGTCGAGACTGACATCGACTTCGAGGATGTGTTTGCCTTCCTGCGAGCCGCCCGGGCCTATGCCTTCGCCATTGCCGCTGACGCCGTCGCCGGGTTTGCCATCGCCGGAGCCGACGCCGGCGTCGTTGTTGTCGCCGTATCGGAAATGCGGGATCTCAATGCCGTGCACAGGAATGCTGATGAACTTCTTGCCTTCGCGGCCAAGGAGCTCGCCTCGGGTCAAGAACTTCCGAAGATCCTCGCGAATCTTTCCCTTAACGATCCTTCGAAATCGCTGATGATCTTTGTCAATCTGCAAGAACATATGCGATTGGGCAACAAGGCCTCATCCCCTTTACTTCTTCTTATCTTCCTTCGTATCGCCGCGGGCGAAGATGCTGGCCACGTAGTTCAGAACGTCCGTAGCGCTGGTTTCGTTGTAGCCGAAATACTTGATAAGCCGCTGCTTGACCACGTCGATCTTGGCCTGCGTCTCATCGTCCACCACGCCGGACACAACGTTCTTGAGCTTGATCGTGTCGCGCTGATCTTCGAACAGCTTCAACTCCAGCGCTTTGTGCAATCGGGCGTTGGTGTGATATTCAAATTTCTTGCCGTCGAGCGAGAGAGCCCCGATGTAATTCATGATTTCCTGACGGAAGTCGTCCTTTCGGCTTTCGGGGATATCAATCTTCTCCTCGATCGAGCGCATCAGGCGTTCATCCGGCGGCTCATCCTTGCCGGTGTAGCGGTTGCGGACGCGCTCCCGCTGCGTGTAGGCCCGGACGTTTTCGATGTAATTCGAGCAGAGCCGCGTGATGGCCTCCTCGTCGGCGCTGATCGCCCGCTGCACTTCGGATTTGAGGATGTCTTCATATTCCTCGCGGACCATGGCCAACAGTTCGCGATAGCGATTGCGAACCTCTTCGTCGTTGATCAGGCTGTGGTGCGACAGGCCGCCCTCCAGCTCGTTCATCACCATGAAGGGGTTGATGCATTTTTCCTGAATGGCCTGATCGCTGACCAGCGAATTGGAAAGCTTATCTTGGATATAGCGCGGGCTGATGCCCTGCATTCCCTCGCGTGGGGCCTCATCGCGCAGCTCGCGAACGGAATCTTCCGTGAAATTCGGAATGCTCTTGCCGTTATAGAGCTTGAGCTTTTGCATCAAGGTGAGGCCGGCTTTCTTCGGCTCTTCGAGTCGCGTCATCACCGCCCACATGGCGGCCATTTCGATGGTGTGCGGGGCGATGTGGATGCCGCGGATTCGCTCCTTGTTGAAGTCTTTGTTGTAGATTGCAATCTCATCGTCGAGACGGATGTTATAGGGAATATCGATCTTGATTGTTCGATCGCGAAATGCTTCCATGAGTTCGTTGTTCTGAAGTTTCTTGTATTCGGGTTCGTTGGTGTGCCCAACGATTACTTCATCAATGTGCGTCTGAGCGAACTTCTTAGGCTTGATGACGTGCTCCTGGGAGGCCCCAAGCAAATCGTAGAGGAACGCGACATCGAGCTTAAGCACCTCAATGAACTCGACCATGCCGCGATTGGCGATGTTAAGCTCGCCGTCAAAGTTGAATGCTCGTGGATCGCTGTCGCTGCCAAATTCTGCGATCTTTCGATAATTGATGTCGCCGGTGAGTTCGGTCGAATCCTGGTTCTTTTCGTCCTTGGGTTGGAACGTGCCGATGCCTACACGATCCTTCTCGCTCAGAATGAGCCGCCGGCAGCGAATGTGCTTAATGACCTCCCGCCAGTCGCCATTATGGCGCAGCAACAAATCATCGAAAATTCGCCGACAGAAAGGATCCAAGGCCCCTTCGACGCGAATCTGCTGACCCTCTTGCAGGTCTTCGTTGAGCTTTCCAAGCACTGCCTTTCGGGCCTCGATCGGAATGAGCTTCAGCGGCTCTTCGTGCATCGGGCAGGGATGGATGGAAATTCTTCCATCTTCTTCGGGCAGGTGCCAGGAAAAGGTGTACACGGCACCTTCGTCAAGGCGAGAGTAATATTCCAAGCCCTTTTTGAGCAACCGGGCGATCGTGCTCTTCGATGAGCCGACGGGTCCATGAAGCAAGAGGATTCGACGCTCGGTGCCATATTGATGGGCAGCCGATTTGAAGAAATCGACCAGGCTCATCAGCGGCTTGTCCAGCCCGTAGATCGCATCCGCGCCGTGTTCGATCGGGTCGTCAAAGAATTTGTAACGGAGCAGATCTTCGCGCAGCCAGCTATATCGTCGGTGTCCGAAGTGCTGGATCATGTCGTAAATGCGTTGAAACGCATTACGCGAGACTCGCGGGCTGCGGGCCACGACTTCCAGATACTCTTGGAACGTCCCTTCCCAGTGCTGCTCGCGAAAGCGGTCCGGGTCGAGGTGTTGAGCGACAACGGAAAGGAGGTCGGATGCGCTGACCATACATTGCTCCCGGCGACGGCTCGCCGCCAGTCTTCGTGCCAATTCGTTTTGCTTGACTGCGGGTCGTCGGATTCACAAGGACTTGCGTAAGACGGCGTCGCCCGGCCAGACCGCTGCGGACCGCGTCGCGCCACTCCGACCGACATCGCCGACAGTCAGATACAAGGGCGATTCTCTTCCGATAACTTTTGATCAATCGTAGCGCTGGCCGTGAGTCAAGTCAACGCCTTGCGCTCCACGGAGCGCACGAAAGCGAGCCCAACTTCACGCATCGTTTTACGCGATCAAAGTCGGTGGATCGCTATTCCATACTATCGACTCACGAATTTCAAAGCTGTTGGTAATGTGCGGCGCTTATCGGGCGATTGTTAGGAGTTTCCGCGTGGCGGCCTCAGGATCGGAATCGGAAATAATCGCGGAACATACGCAAATTGCGCAAGTGGACGCAGTCGATCGTACGGTTCCGGCGTTCCCCAGTTGAATCCCGCCGATCGCCACGAGCGGAAGCGAAGTCAGCTGACTCGCGGCGGAAAGCACTTCAGGCCCCGCAATGTGTGACTGCGGCTTGGTCTCCGATGGAAACATCGGTCCGACGGCGATGTACTCCGGTGCTGCCACGATGGCCGATTGCACTTGTTCGATCGTGTGCGTGCTGACGCCGACAATCATGTTCGTATCGAGCACACGCCGCGCATCCAAAACGGAAATGTCATCCTGGCCGACATGCACGCCGTGGGCATGAACAGCCACGGCAATGTCCGCTCGATCGTTCACGATGAAAATGATTCCATGATCTCGACAAAGGGCCGCAAGCCGCCGAGCCCGCCGCACCAACTCGGCATCGGAGAGCGATTTCTCGCGAAGCTGAATGCACTGCGCCCCTCCGCGAATCACTGCCTCAGCGGTTTCGAACCAGCCGCTCCGGCAAAGCGATTCGGTCAGGAGCACATATAGCCGCACATCGCCGAATCGTTGCCGGGCACGGAATGTGAGGGCGAGTCGTCGTTCGAGGTCGTATCCCACGTACCGAAGTCGTTCAATGCGCTTTGCGAATTCGCACAAGTCGGCCGAATTCGGGTCGGCCACGTGTGGAACTTTTGCATATTCCTCCAGGACACGCAGGGATTCGCCCAAGCGTTTTCCGGCGGCAATGGCGACTTCTTCGGCACTGCCCCGAACGTATTCCGCCTCGCCTTCAATTGCCGTGCCAACGTCTCTTCGCGTGTCGCGAGCTCCGATCAACGAACAATTGGGAATTTGAAATTGAAAATTGAAAATCTCCTTCAATTCGTGCCTCGCGGCCTTGGTCGCCGCCGTCAGGCTCGAATCATCCAGCGCGAAGCGCGCAGATTCCTCCATGACGCGCAGAGCTTCGCGGGCACGATTGAAGTTGGCGTCAAGAATGCGAAGGACTGAGTTGCTCATCAGCGCTCACGAATCATGCAGTCATGTTGATCGGCGGCGCCGCGCGTGATTGGCGCGATGCCAATTCCATGCAGTCTCCACGATGTCGCGGCGATCGGTAAATTGCGGACGCCAACCAAGTTCCGCGAGTGCCTTCGAAGGATTGGCATAAAGCTCCGGCGGATCGCCCGGACGACGCGGTGACGTTGTAATCGGTATCGAGTGGCCAGTTACGGAGCGGGCGGCATTGATAATCTCCATCACGCTTGTGCCCCGGCCTGTTCCAAGGTTGTACGCAAGGAACCTCCCCGGCGTTGCGCGCTCCAAGGCGAGTCGATGGGCAGTGGCCAAATCCTCAACGTGAACGTAATCGCGAACGCAGGTGCCGTCGGGTGTCGGGTAATCTGTTCCGAAAACCGCGACGTTGCTGGCCTTTCCAATCGCGACATCGAGCACGCGAGGAATCAAGTGCGATTCCGGATCATGGTCCTCGCCGAGTGATCCATCGCTCGCGGCCCCGGCGGCGTTGAAGTAACGCAGAGCAATGCCGCCGAGATTCCACGCCCGTGCGCAATCGTCCATCAGCCACTCAATCGTCAGTTTCGTTCGGCCATAAGGGCTGATCGGTTCGCGCGGCATGTCTTCGATGATGGGTACGCTCGGCGGCGAGCCGTACACCGCGCAACTTGAGCTGAAGATCATGTGCAGCACGCCATGGTCGCGCATCGCTTCCATTAACCCGATGCTGTTCGCTACGTTGTTGCGAAAGTAGAGCAGCGGATCGCGGACGGATTCACCAACCTCCGCGAAGGCCGCGAAGTGCATCACGGCGTCGAAAGAACCGCTTGCAAATGTGCTATGCAACGCGTCGCGATTCCCAAGATCGGCCTCGATGAGCCGAGCCCGCTGATCAACGGCCTCTAGATGCCCCCGGCATAGATTGTCGTAGACCGCGACCTTGTGCCCTGTTTTGCACAGCTCGCGCACGCAGATGCTGCCGACATAACCCGCCCCACCGGTGACAAGTATTTTCATCGCTTACGAATGATAAAGCAGTTGGAATCGCAGGGCTATGGTTGACTCATCCAGCAAAAAGGGTGAATCTTCTTGCAATGCTCGACTCATCCGCAAGCGAAACCGCCGTGGATCTTTCCGTGAATCTGGCCGGGCTGCGTCTGGCCAATCCGGTGATGACCGCCTCGGGCACGAGCGGATTCGGACCGGAATTCGCCGAGTTAACAGACATTCGCAAGCTGGGGGCGTTTGTTACAAAGGCCATCTCGGTCAAGCCTCGCAAAGGCAATCCGCCGGAACGGATCGTGGAGACGCGGGGGGGAATGCTCAATGCGATCGGCTTGGCGAATGTCGGGCTGGATCGATTCATCGCAGACAAGATTCCTTTCCTGCGGACCGCTGGCGTGCCGGTGATCGTCAATGTCGTCGGCCATTCGATCGAAGAATATTGCGCAGTGAGCAAGGCGCTCGACGCCCAGGATTGCATCTCCGGCCTGGAACTGAATGTCTCCTGCCCGAATGTCGCTGACGGATTGGAATTCGGCACGGATGCGACAAGGCTCTTTGAGTTGGTGACAGCCGTTCGGAGCCAAGTGCGGCGAGCCAAATTGATCGTGAAGCTTTCGCCCAACGTCACGGACATCACCGAAACGGCGGCCGCAGCGATCGAAGCAGGCGCGGAAGCCCTTTCGATAATCAATACTCTGGCCGGCATGGCCATCAACGTCGAGACATTCAAGCCCATGTTGGCCAACCGCAACGGAGGGCTTTCTGGGCCCGCCATCAAGCCGGTCGCATTGTTCATGGTGCATCGCGTGTACAGCAAGGCGGCGAAGGCGGCCGGCGTGCCGATCATCGGCATGGGCGGAATCATGGACTGGCGCGACGCAGTGGAATTCATGATCGCCGGGGCGAGCGCGGTGGCCGTCGGCACGGCATTGTTTGTCGATCCTTCGGCTCCGGCGCGAATCGTCGAAGGGATCGAGGCCTATCTCCGCCGCAAGAATATGCAATCGGTCTCCGAACTCATTGGGCGGCTGGAATGATCGGATTTTGCCCTGCGACGCCTTCAACGGTCAGAATCGACTCTGCCCACGAAATATCCCACAATTCTGTCGATAAGATCAGGTAGTTTTCCTAATCGCGCTGGGCCTACAATCCCTTGTTCCGAAGCCAGAACGGAGTTCATTGTGAAGATGAAGTTAGAACACTTAGTTATCAAGTGCGGCATTTTGGGTTGCCTGCTCGTTGCGCGAACGCAGGCCGAGCCCGAATCCACATCACTGCTAACCCTTAAGGATGCCCACGAACAATTCATATCGGGCCAATATGAGCAGGCCATCCGTTCTTATGAAGCACTGGTTGCCCGTGTGGAGTCGAACGGTGAACCTCAATATCCGCAGGCTGTCGGCGATCTAACCTGGTTCGAAGCAAAGCTAGGTTTGGCCCAATGCGAGTTGATGATTGGCAAATACAATGAAGGAATTGCTCGACTCACCGTGCTAAATACTGGACTTTCTGGCGAATGGCATTATCTCTTGGCCCAATTCCAGCTTCGTGTCGGAAAATACGACGAAGCGATTTCGCACTTGAAGTCGGCCATTGCCGCCAATGGTGATTTTGCCGGGCCGAGACGATTGCTGGGCGAGACGCAGGAGCTTCTTGGCCGGCGCGATGAAGCCATCGACACCTATCGCTGGTTCGATCAACAGATCGCAGGACGCCCTGACCTGCCGAAAAACGCGGAATGGATCACGGATGCCGCAATCGGATTCCTGCGCTACACGGTCTTGACAAATACCGATGCGGCGAGACGCACAAAACACGTGCTCAACGAGATGTTGCAACAGGTGTACGGGCGTCTTGATCGCGGGTATTGGCCCGCGCGGATCGACGCCGCAAATCTGCTTCGCGAAAAACACAACAATGATGAGCACGATGGGAGCGTTTCAGACTACGAGGCCGCGCTAAAGATCAATCCGCAACTGCCGGAGGCGCAGGTCGGACTTGGCGAAGTCGCCCTGGAGAACTGGGGGTTTGAAGAGATTGAAAAGCGAGTGGCCGCGGCGTTGACGGTAAATTCGAATTTCGCTCCGGCCATGCGGCTGCAAGCGGAGAAGTTTATCCTCGAACGGCGATACGCTCAGGCGATGGAAGTGTGCGATCGCGTCCTCACCATCAATCCGAATGATTTGTCGGCGATGTCTTTGAAAGCAGCGGCGGCCGCCTGTCGCTTCGACGATCAGTCGGTCGAAGAACTGCGTTCTCGCGTCGCGGCGCTGAATCCAAAGTGTGCTCTATTTCATCGCACCGTCGCGGATGCACTTTCCGGAATTCGGCAATATGAGGCCTCGGAGAAGGAATATCGCACGGCGATCGAGCTGGAGCCGAGCGACGCCAACGCCCGCACCCAGCTCGGCATGATGTACATGCAATGGGGAATTGAAGACAAGGCCCGGGAGGCGTTGACTGGAGCGTGGGCCCTCGATCCCTACAACGAATCCACCAAGTTCACGCTCGATCTTCTCGATCGGCTGCAACATTTCGATAGGTTCGAGTCGCCGCACTTCACCGTTCGTTACGATGCGAAGCACGATCCGGGCTTAGGCGAGATCGCGGCGGGTTATCTCGAACCGATTTATGCGGAAGTCACGAGTGATTACGAAACACCGATCGAAGAAAAGACCATCATCGAGTTCTTCCCCACGCATAAGGCGTTCGGAGTGCGCTTCGCGCGTGCTTCATCACGAATTCACGCACACGGTCACGCTGAAAGCGACGAACAATCGCATTCCGCATTGGTTCACGGAAGGTCTGGCCGTCTATCAGGAAAACTCACCGCGACCGTTCGAATGGATGGGCCTGCTCGCGAATGCCATTCGCCGCAATGAGCTATTCACTTTGACATCGATCGACTGGGGATTCATTCGCCCCAAGCGACCGACAGACCGCCAAATGGCCTACGCACAAAGCGAATGGATGTGCGAGTACATCAACCAGCGGTGGGGCTTCGACGCCATTCAGGCCATGCTCAAGCGATATCGCGAAGGGCAGACGCAGCCGCGAGTCGTGCGCGAGCAACTGGGCATCGAGATGGATCAGTTCGACACGGACTTCGCAGCATGGGCGAAACAACAAACGATTGCATGGGCTTTTGATTTGTCACCTTTGGAAAATCCGGAAGAGCTGCGCACTTTGGCGCAGAAGGAGTCAAGCGCGGCGGTGTTCGGACGTCTATCGCGGGCGGAGTTTGAAGCCGATCGCGAAGGGCCGGCTCTCGACGCGGCCAAGAAAGCGCTCGAACTCGATCCACACGACCGCAATGCACTCGAAGTGATTGTGACGTTCTTGAAGTCAAAGGCCGATGAAGCACGCGATGAATCGGATGCTCGGCAGGTCGATGATGAGGCCAACGCATACGTTGAGCGGCTGACGAAGGTGGATCCGAAGAGCTGGACGGCGTGGAAATTCGCGGGCGACATCGCCATGCGCCGCAAGAACTGGGACCGGGCTGAAGAGGCGTGGAAGAATCTGCAGAGATTGTGTCCAATGGACCCCGCGAGCTGGCAGGGCTTGGCGGGAATTTACTTGGAGAAGCACGACGACAATGCGGCCCTCACGCAACTGCTCGAGCTGGCAAATATGGAGCAACATGATCCGTCAATCTCGCGGCAAGTGGGCTCGATCATGCGACGAAAAGGCAATTTGAAGGAGTCGGAGCACTGGTACAAACGCGCTCTGGGCATTGATCCATTTGATGCGGAACTGCATCGCTCGCTGGGCGAAGTGCAGATGCAGCAAAACAATGCTGTGTCCGCGATGCAGGAATACAGGATGCTGACCGTGCTTCAGCCGAAGGACGTTCACGGCTTTGAGGCCGCTGCATTGGCGGCGCTAAAGGCCGGCGACAAAGATAAGGCCGCCGACTTCGCACGCACGGCGGTCAAACTTGATGCGAATACGTCGGTGCGAAGTTTGGCGCACGATTGATTCGCAGAATCGAATGTCGATTCGATTGACTTGTGTTGCAATCGGCGGGGGTTATACTTCTTTGGGCCATGTGTACCGATATTAGACGTACAATGGTGACGTTGCGGGACGCGGCGCGAATTCGGGTGAATTGGCGTCGGTATCCGGAGACCCGATGGGGTCGGAGTTTTGAGAGTTTATGGCGAAAGCCGATGCGATTGAGCTTGAAGGCGTCGTTGTCGCGGCATTGCCCAATGCGATGTTTCGCGTCGAGGTGGATGCCGGCGGCGATAAGCACCATGTGTTGGCCCACATCTCCGGCAAAATGCGGAAGTATTACATCCGAATCCTTCCCGGCGACACCGTGACGGTGGAAATGTCACCGTATGACCTCACGCGAGGACGCATCATCTTCCGCCGATAGCCAACCGATCGCCCCCCATTTCACGGAACGCAATTCGATTCGGCCAGTCAATTCCAATGTGTGCGCTTCGATTCAGCCGCACGACCCCTTTGATTCCAGTGGTGCGCGACGCGTCCGCGTGATGGGCATCCTGAATGTTACTCCCGATTCGTTTAGCGACGGTGGGAATTTCTTAGATATTGATCGCGCCGTGGAGCGAGCCATGGAAATGATTCGCGAGGGCGCGGAAATGATCGACATCGGACCGGAATCGACGCGACCAGGTTCGCATCCTGTCTCGCCGGAAGAGCAATTGAAGCGCTCCCTGCCGGTGATCGCGGGCATTCGCGCGCGGGATGCGAAGATCACGCTTTCCATCGACACTCGGTCAGCGATTGTCGCCCGTGAGGCCATTCGATTGGGTGTGAACATCGTCAACGACGTTTCCGCATTTCGGGACGACCCGGAGATGCTCGAAGTCGTCTCTTCGACTCAAGCCGGCGTCATTCTTATGCACCGACGAGGCACATCGGCTGACATGCAGCGAGACGGCGGGCCGCATTATGACGACGTCATCTCTGAAATATGTGATTTTCTGGCTGAGCGTCGCGACTTTGCAACACGAGGCGGCATTGACCCATCGCGGATCTATTTTGATCCCGGCATCGGATTCGGCAAGCGAATCGAACATAATCTCGAAATTCTTCGGCACGTGGATCGCTTCGCCGCGCTTGGACAGCCAGTCGTCATTGGTGCGTCTCGCAAGAAATTCATTGGCGAAATCCTGGGCGTCGAATCCGCGACCGATCGCGTCTTCGGTTCATTCGCATGTGCTCTTATTGCGGCCCAGCGGGGGGCGCAAATTCTCCGCGCCCACGACGTGGCCGCCACTGTGCAGATCTTGCAGATGCTTCGTGCGATTGACAATCACACGGAATACTGAAAATAGTTCCTTATGTCCTCAGTCGCCAAACGAATTCGGCAATTACGCTCCGAGATTGAGCAGCACGATCATTCCTATTACGTGCTAGGAAAACCGGTCATTTCCGATCGTGAATATGATGAATTGTTTGACGAGCTCAAGCGCATCGAGGCCGGAAACCCGGCGCTGATTACACCGGATTCACCGACGCAACGAGTCGGCGAGCGTCCAATCGAAGGATTCGTTCACGTCACGCACACCAGCCCGATGCTCTCCATCGACAACACGTACAGCCCCGAGCAGCTTCGCGAATTCGATGCACGAGTGGCCAAAGGACTTGGCGGCGAGAAGTATCAATACGTCGTCGATCCGAAGGTTGACGGTGTGGCCGTGTCGCTGCGGTATGAGAAGGGTGCATTCGTGCAGGCGGCAACTCGCGGCGACGGCGTAGTCGGCGACGACATTACGATGAATGTCCGCACGATTCGTTCCGTGCCGCTGCGCCTCAAGGGAGAAGACGTTCTGAGCGTGCTCGAGGTGCGAGGCGAGATCGTCTGGCCGACTGAGGATTTCCGCCGATTTAACGAGCGCTTGGAAAAAGAGGGCCGCGAGCCGTTTGCGAACCCGCGGAACGCGACGACCGGCACACTCAAACAACTGGACCCGCGCAGCGTCGCGGATCGAAAGCTCACGTTCGTGGCCCACGGTCTTGGGGCAATCGAGCCGATGCGGGCACGAACCGATTCGGAGTTGTTTCGAGAGTTCAAGGACTGGGGCATTCCGATCAGTCCCTATCGCGTTGTCGCGAAGTCCATTGACGACATCATTGCGCGGCTTGACGAATGGTCCGACCGGCGTGCGGTACTTCCCTACGAAACCGATGGCCTGGTGCTCAAGGTCGATGCCCTCGATCAGCGCGACGTGCTCGGTACGACAAGTCGCCACCCGCGCTGGTGCATTGCTTATAAATTCGCTCCCCAGCGCGTGCAGACCGTGCTTCGCAACGTTGATTTTCAGATTGGCAAGCTGGGCACGATCACGCCGCGTGCGGTGATGGACCCGGTGCTCGTCTCCGGCACGACCGTCAGGCATGCGACGCTGCACAACTTCGATCAGGTCGAGCGACTTGGCGTCATGATCGGCGACACAGTCGTAATTGAGAAAGCGGGCGAAATCATCCCGCAGGTCGTTGAAGTCGTGCTCGCCAAACGACCGATGGACGCCAAGCCGATCCGCAAACCGACCAAGTGCCCGGAATGCAGCGGCGAAGTCGAGCAGGACGAAGGCGGAGTCTACATCCGCTGCATCAATCCATCGTGTCCGGCCCAATTGAAGGAGCGACTCACGTATTTCGCCGGACGTGATCAGATGGATATCGAAGGACTCGGCGAAGTGCTGGTGAACAAAATGGTCGATCGCGGCTGGCTCGCGAACTTCGCGGACATCTACAACCTGCAGGCGATAGAAGACGAGATTGCGAGAGTCGAAATCGAGCAGATCCGAAAAACCAAGGACGGTACCAAGACCATAAAGGTACCATTTGGTGAAAAAAGGACAGCGAATCTCCTTGAAGGTATCGAACGAAGCAAATCACGGCCGTTGGCGAGGCTGGTGGCCGCTCTGAACATTCGCCATGTCGGTGCGGCGACGGCTGAATTGCTGGCCGATCATTTCCAAACAATGGATGCCTTGATGGGAGCCGATGAGGCCGCACTCATGGAGGTGGAAGGAATCGGCCCGGAAGTCGCTCACAGCATCGTGCATTTCTTTCTTACCAAGCAAGGTCGCGGCGTCGTCGAGAAGCTCGCTCAAGCCGGCGTGAACATGATTCAGCCGCGTCGCGAGCGTGCGACGGACGGGCCATTGGCCGGAAAGACAATCGTGGTCACGGGAACGCTCGCGTCGTTGGAGCGGAAAGAAGCTCAGGATCTGATCAAGCAACTGGGCGGCAAGCCGGCCGGCAGCGTGAGCAAGAAGACGGACTACGTAGTTGCCGGTGAATCGCCTGGATCAAAACTCGACAAGGCGAATGAACTTGGTGTGCGTGTGCTGAATGAGACCGAGTTCCTGAAGCTCATTGGACGCAAGTAATCGACTCGATGACTTCAAGACGGCTTTCTTACAGTCGATGCCGAATCGCCCACAGATCGGCGAAGACCGGTTTGAACAGTGATTGCTTGAGAAATTCCACCCCGAGCGATCCACCGGTGCCGTGTTTCGCGCCGATGGTCCGTTCGACGAGCTTGATGTGCCTGTATCTCCACTCCTGCAACCCTTCGTCGAAGTCCGTCATCAATTCAAATAGGATGGCTACGTCTGGACTGCTCTTGTACAGGGTGAACAATCCCTCCTGCACTTGAACATTCGGCTCGTTTGACGATTCAGTTGGTTTGCTTCGCACGGCCTTGGGAATCTGTACGCCTCGCCGTTCCAAGAAATCATAGAAGTGATCGACCACACTGCATTCTCGAAGACGGCGCTCGGCCTCCGCGCGATGCGGCGCGTCCGCTGCCTGATACTTCATCATTTCCGGACGCTTGTATCCGAGCACGAACTCCAGTTCGCGAAACAGCGCCGATTGAAACCCGGAGGCGGTATCAAGACGATTGCGAAAACTCGTAAACGACATCGGCGTCATGGTTTCCAGAATATCCACTTGCTGGACCAGCGTCTTCATCACGGTACGGGAGCGCTGAAACGTATGAATGGCCGCATAAAGATCACCGGATGAAAGATCGCATTTGACTTTGTCCAGTTCATGCAGCAAGAGCTTAAACCAAAGTTCATAAGTCTGGTGAATGATGATAAAGAGCATTTCATCATGCTCGGGCGGACTGGATCGCGGCTCTTGCAGTTGCAAGAGTTCTTCGAGGTGCAAATAGGTCCAATACGTCAATGGCATAAGATTCGTCTTTTCATACTTAGCAATGCCACAAGAAGTTGTGCAAGATCGCGGTGAGCAACGTCACCAACAACACGGCTACCACAAATGCTCCGGCCGCGACCAACGCGTCCTGCCTGCGGGCGCGTCGAACCGCCTCTGCGTACGGCGTTCGCGTAAATGAGACCATTGTGTAGAGGGGAATGTACCAGCCGCGCAGCCATCGGCCAAGAAACTTCTCTGATTTCTTCTTTAGGCGAAAGCGTCGCGACCCGGTCCGATCGCGCATTTCCACAAAGTTCTCGATCGCCAGGTTCGCAAGAGCATCGGTGTTCGGCTTCCGCAGTTGCTCGTATTCGCGAAAGAGCTTCCCCCAATCTCGCCCCCATTGATCCATTAATTCCGCAAATACTAGCACGTCTTCAAACGCCGCATTCATCCCCTGGCCATAGAACGGCACAACCGCATGACACGCATCGCCAAACAAGACCGCGCGGTCAAAGCAGTGCCACGGTTCGCATCGGACGGTCACCATTGAACCCGTGGGATTCTCAAAGAACTCCTGCGCCAGGTTCGGCATCAGTGGCAGCGCATCCGGAAACTGTTCCGTGAAAAACCGCGACAATTCTTTTTTGCTCTGAATCGCAGCAAAACTGTTCGCACCCTCAAACGGCCAAAACAACGTGCAGGTGAATGAGCCGTCAAAATTGGGCAATGCGATCATCATGAAGGATCGTCGCGGCCAGATGTGCAAGGCGTTCTTTTCGATTGCGAATCCGCTGCCGCGATCAGCGGGAATCGTCAATTCCTTATAGCCGTGCCGAAGATAAGTTTGGCTAAAGTCAAAACGGTCCAGCTTTTGCATTGCCCGGCGGATGACGGAAAACGCACCATCCGCGCCAACGACTACCCGCCCGCGTGCAGATGCACGTCGGTACATTTGTGGTTGAACAGAAGACGCACACTGGAATATTTCGATGCCGCATCGAGGATGGCCGCATTGAGCCCGCCGCGAGAGATGGAATTGATCGCCTGAGCATTGTCGACCCCGTACGACTGAAAGGCCAAATGCCCGTCCTTCGAGTGAATCATTCGTCCGCGCATGGGCACGCACATTTTCATCACGCGATCCGTGAGGCCCACCGGCGACATCGCCGCAAGTCCGCGATAAGACAACGCAAGGTTAATCGAGCGGCCATGCGACTGTTCATCAGTCCGCGGGTCACTTCGCGATTCATAGATGTCTGTATGGATGCCCCTCTTGCCTAGGTAATTCGCAAGCAGAGACCCGGCCGGTCCGCCGCCCACGATCACAACCTCAGGTGTGTCATTACCGCTCATGACTTACCGATCGATCTCAAGGATTCCACAAAGCGCCATACGTCGCAATATGAGTTGTAGAGTGGAACCGGAGCGGCCCGAATCACGTTCGGCTCCCGGAAATCACACACAACGCCGCGATGATGAAGTTTGGATAATACGTTTCTCGCATTCCCGCCGATCTTCAATGAAAGCTGGCAGCCCCTCTCTGCCGGATTCCTTGGGGTAATTGCTTCACAGGATTCATGGAGCAATGCATCAAGCAGGAATTCCATATAGGCCGTCAGTCGCATTGATTTCGTCCGCAATGCGTCCATTCCCACACTGTCGAAGAGATCATAAGAGACCTTCACTGGCGCAAGCGCAAGAATCGGCGGGTTGCTCAATTGCCAGCCGTCCGCACCTTCACGCGGAATGAATTCCGGCTGCAAGTGCATTTTGAAGCGAGTGCTCGGATCATTCCCCCACCATCCGGCAAATCTTGGCAGGTCAAAGCTCTTGGAATGCTTTTCGTGAACAAAGCAGCCGCCGACAGCACCCGGGCCGCTGTTGAGATATTTGTAATTGCACCATACCGCGAAATCGACACCCCACTCGTGCAGTTGCAACAAAACGTTTCCGGCGGCGTGCGCCAGATCAAATCCGACGACAGCCCCGAATCGATGCCCCAGTTCCGCGATTCGTCGCATGTCCAGCAATTGCCCTGTGACGAAATTCACGCCGCCCAGCATCACCAAGGAAAGCCGCTCACGCTCTCGCTCAATCGTGCTCGCAATGTCATCCCATCGAATGCACCATTCACCCTCGCGCGGCCGCAGCACGACAAGCGCATCCTTGGGATCATGTCCATGAAAGCCTATTTGCGACTTGACGGCATAGATGTCGGACGGAAAGCATGGCTCCTCGATCATGATCTTGCATCGATCGCGAGTCGGTCGATAGAAGCTGACCATCATCAGGTGCAAATTGGCGGTCAACGAATTCATGGCCACAACTTCGCCAGGCTTCGCCCCGACCAGCCGGGCTCCAGTCTCACGAAGCAGCTCATGGTAGGAATACCAAGGCCGCTCGCCTTCAAAATGCCCATCCACGCCCAATCGCGCCCATTGATCCAATTCTTCAAGGACGATGGACCGTGCGGCTTTCGGTTGGAGTCCGAGAGAATTGCCGGCCAGGTAAACGCAAGGTTCGCCATTGGTCGCTCGCGGAATGTGGAATTCTTCGCGAAGCCGCGCGAGCGGATCAGAATGGTCAAGTTCTCGAGCGAAGTCTTCATCCCCTCGAAATTCTGGAATTTGAATATCGGATTTGGATGGCATTCTCGAATCTCGCGAGATTCTTGGGTTCAAGTCAATTGCCGAAGCACCACCAATGCCGAGTTATACGCCGCATGACAACCGGCCGAGAGCGCGTAACCACGATACCAGAAAACGACGGCCAGGTAGACGCCGGCCACCGTGCGAAATGCGAATGACGTAAACCTGAACGGTTCACCGCCAAACGGCTCGTGATGGTGCGCGGCAAAAATGATCGAAGACAGAATGACCGCGAGAATTCCCATGGCACGGCGATCCATACGCAGCAGATCGCTTCCAATGATCATGATGAGCGACACGAGCACAAGTCGAAACACGAGTTCCTCATAAATTCCGGCCCCCACGCCCTGAGCAACCTCGCCCAGCATGTGCCAGGACGTGCCTCGCGATACCGCCGCAAGCGGAGCCAGAAAGTTCAATGCCAGAAGCGGAATGGCCAACAGCGGTGATTCGAGATACATGAGCAAAACGCACCGCCAGCGAACTTCCCACGGCTTGCCTGAGACTATGTGCGTCGTCAGGAGAATAATGACAATCGCCAGACCCGGCGCCCACATGCCGAAATACCCGAACAGTCCAAAGAACCCGCGCAAAAGATCAAACGCGATGACGCGATCGCTTCGCGCCGCGAAGACGATTTCATAGAATAGGATCAGCGGCGATAGAAAAGCAAGTTGATCGAGCGGACGAGCTACAGTATCTCCTACGCCGCTCGATGTCTTTCGTCTCTTTGCTGATCCCGTTCGCGCCATCAATTCCTCCGTCGTGCTCGCTTCACTCATCCATGCTGATACGGTTTTTCGGCCCGGATGCCAAGTGAAGCATCGGTTTCCAACTGGTGGATCCACGCCTTGAAGACCCGTGCCACATGGTTGATCGCAGGCGGCTCAGCAAGCCTTTGTTGACAACCGAACATTTACCGAATACAGTGGATACCGATGAAGCTGCGGCCCATCGATAACCCGCCGAACCCGTATCTTTCGCAACATGCGGAATGGCTCGAGCCGCCGCCTGCCGCGAAATTGGAAATCTACGAGGAAACCAGCGGCTCCGTGCTCACGCACAACGACAGCCCCGACCTCGGCTTCGAGTGGTCCGTCAATCCTTATCGCGGCTGCCAGCACGCCTGTGCGTATTGCTATGCCCGCCCCTATCACGAATATCTCGGCCTCGGCGCGGGGACTGATTTTGACACCAAGCTTGTGGTCAAAATCAATGCGGCTGAACTTCTCCACCGAGAATTCCGCAAGAAATCATGGCAGCGCGAGCTGGTCATGTTTTCCGGCATCACCGATTGCTACCAGCCGATCGAAGCGAGCTACGGAATCACTCGGCAATGCCTTGATGTTTGCATTGAATTCAAGAACTCGGTGGGCATTATCACCAAGAACTTCCTCGTAGTCCGCGATATCGACCGGCTTCAACAAATCGATCGAGTTGCGGGCGCCAAAGTCTCCATCAGCATTCCATTTGCGGATGAAAACGTGGCGAAATTGATCGAGCCGCAGGCGCCGCCGCCTTCTCGCCGATTCGAGGCCGTTCGACGACTCAGCGAGGCCGGCATCACCGTCAACGTCATGGTCGCGCCGATCATTCCAGGCCTGAACGATCGGGATATTCCCAGTTTGTTGGAACGCGCAGCAGCCGCCGGTGCTTCCTCGGCTCATTACACCGCACTTCGGCTTTCAGGTAGCGTGCGACCGGTGTTTATCGAGCGTTTGCGCAAAGCACTGCCTGATCGGGCCGACCGCGTGCTCAATCGCATTCGTGAAATGCGCGGCGGCGAGCTGAACGATTCCCGCTTCGGCCACCGCATGAGCGGCCAGGGAGCGTATTGGGAAAGCATCAAGGATTTGTTTGAGCTAAGTCGGCGTCGATTTGGCCTTCAGGAAAAACAGGCGATCCATGGCAATGCGGACCCGCCCAACTACGCTTCGAAATCCGACAAAGAGCAATCGGATTCGTCGAAAATTAGAAATCTACCGGCCCCCCGTACTGAGTCCTCACTAGTTCAACTCCGCCTTCCTTTTGGATATTGAACTCAACGCGCACATTTTGCGGGTGCATCAATCGACCGGTGGCGGAAATTCCAAAAATTCGCCATCTGAGCGAGATTTCTCTTGCAATCCGCGATCAGGCTCATCAGACTAGCGCGTTCTATCGCCTCGCGGGCGAAACCGCGAACAGGTCCTGATCCTGATAGCGTCAGTGGTTGTGTTTCCATCGTTCGGAGCGCGTGCCAGTGCGGTGGAACGATTCGGAGGAAACGGCACATGCAGAGAACCCGATTCGCACAAGTTGGTTGCCTTTGCGCGGTGGCATCGCTTGGAGGGCTACCTGGGCGAAGCTCATGGGTGCCGTCGTTCGAACTTCAATTCACTTCGACCCTTGGAGGTTGCGTTAACCCATAAGGGCGGATTCACGTAGCTTGGAGGAAAGCGATTATGAAAAACAGTCGGAGGTTTCTGTTAGCAGCTGCTCTTGCCATGGCGACCGTCGCCTTTGCCGCCGACAAGATACCTGCCGGACGACCGCAGTCCGTCATGCCCGAGGTAGCCACCGAAGGTCTTTCGGCTGCCGAGTCAGCGGCAATCCAAACGGGGATTGCCAATTGGCTCGCGGCCGAACGCCCTGACGCGGTGGTTAAGAACCCTGTTCGCGTATCGCTGTCCGCTGAACAGATTAACAGCATCGAGTACCCCGAGCCGGTGAACGCGGCTCCACTCAAAGTCGGCATGGTCATTCCAGCGCCCAACGTTCTCTCGATCAGTGGATTCGTCAGCCCCAAAACGGGGATGATCCTGCGGGAAAGTGGCCTGGCAGGCGGACAACTCACTAGGAATGCTGCCGGCGATTACATCTGGTCAGTCAACGTCGGCTCGGAAGGGGCGGGCGGCATTCGACTTCATATCGAGAATCTGAATCTTCCCCCTAGGGCCGAATTGTATTTCTACAGCGACAGCGGTGAGGCTTACGGCCCATACGTCGGTACAGGCCCCGAGGCCAACGGTGACTTGTGGACTCCGTCGATTGTCGGCGACGTGGGAACGTTACAAGTTCGCGTGAACGCTTCGGCTTCCAAAGCGGATCTGGCCAGCGTAAGCCTGAATGTAACAGAGATCGGCCATATCAGCCGTAGCTTTTACGGGGTACCCAATGGGAATCTGGGAGCGCAAGGCGGCGTGGCCTCGTTCTGCTCGTTCAATGCGCCGTGCATTATTAACAACAGATGCCAGAGCAATTCCGCACTGAATAACGATGAATGGGCGGTCGCCAAGATGCTGTGGGTTAAGAATCCATACATTTACACCTGCTCCGGCGGGCTCATCGCCGACAGCGACTCCAGCACCCAAATTCCATATTTCATGACCGCCGGTCACTGCCTGAGCCAAAGCAACAGCGGTCTGGAGGCCTTTTTCCACTATACGGTCCCATGTGGAACCTCAACCTGCACGGCGACCTTCACTGATCCTCCGAATAACTTGATTTCGGGCAAGACCGTGGGGGCCACGCTGTTGGCCCACGGATCGATTTCCAGCGGTGATTATTGCCTGCTACAGCTGAGCCAGACGCCGCCTGCAGGTAGCATCTTCCTCGGTTGGAACAATACCGCGATCTCCGGGTCCAATGGCACGCCACTCTATCGCATCAGTCACCCCGAGGGTGCACCGCAGGCCTATTCCGATCAAACGGTTGACACCAGCGCAGGCACCTGCCAAGGCTGGCCACGTGGACCACTCGTTTACAGCCGCGGTCAGACCGGCGGCACTCAAGGTGGAAGCAGCGGATCGCCGGTCATTAATTCGTCCGGACAATTCGTTGGCCAGCTCTTAGGAGGCTGTGGTACCAACATCAATGATGACTGCGACAATGCATCCAACGCAACGGTCGATGGCGCTTTCGCATACTACTATAGCGCTGTCGCCCCCTGGCTCGCCGGCGGTGGCGGTGGTTGTGGCGCAACAGGCTCATCGTGCACGAGCAACGCGGATTGCTGCTCGAACAGTTGCAAGGGTGCGCCGGGAAACAAGACTTGCAAGTAAACTGACTTAACGGACAGGATTTCCAGTTTGAAGCAGGGCGGGGGTCGATTCGGCCTCCGCCCTTTTTTCTTGCTTCCTAACGGAATCCTCCGCGCGGCAACGGATCCCGCGTTCCATGTGAGAATCGTGGGCAGGCTAAGGAAGCTTAGAATGCGCGGCGCATTTGATGATGGTTCCCCTGGCCGACTGCGGCAAAAGTTTTCCGCGACTCCATCGACTTGTGGCCGTCGACACGCAACTTACAAAGGCGCCGTGGTTGCGGGCATCCATTTTGCATCGCAAGACATCGTCGGCCATCGTACAGCCGTTTTTCTGGAGCATGTTGGAGACGCCCGTATCGCAGCCGTCGATTGACAGCATTGTTGAAAGATCGGAGTGTGGGCATACGTCTTTCACATCCGGCAGGCCGTCGCCATCCGTGTCCAGGGCACAGCTTAGCCCATCACCGAGATATCCGTCGTTGCAGGCGCAGGCGAAGCTTCCCGGCGTGTTTGTGCATGTGGCGTTGGCATCGCAGTTGTCCGTACCGTTTGCGCATTCGTCGATATCCTGCGAACAATCCGCCCTGGTCCAACCGCTGTCGCACACACAGGAATCGTCGTCGTTGCACGACCCCTTGGCCGAACAACTCGTCGCCGGATCGCAGGCGAATTCAAACGCCCCGACGTCACAGGCTCCTCCATGCGGCCGAGCAAAGCCGCGTTGGTCGGTATCGACTGTGCATTGGCTGGCGGGAATCAGATTGATTGCTGGGCTTCCCGGCAATAGGGCGTGCGTCATCGTCAGCCCGCCGTTGTCCGCGAGCGGGCCAAGTCGCGGATCAGTATTCGGCCGGTCCGTTGGTTGATTCAAGCCGCAGGTACCGTCGGTGTCCAAATTATACCCGTCGCTAACGGATGGAACTCCAGCCAGCCCGTGAAAACTGCAATTGCCGCCTGAACGCTGACCAGCGATGACGGAGTGCGAGAATTTCATTGTTGCAGAATAGTAATCATCATATTCATTCTGAACTCCCCCGGCACCATAAATCGACGCGTTGTCAGTTACAGTGCAATGATCCAGCATGAGGCTGTCATTTGTTGTTCCAGCGAAAGAAACGCCTGCGCCGCCAGCTCCTCCAAATGGGTTCCCAAATGATTCGTTCCCACTTATTGTGCAATTCGTCAAGGTCGCGCTTGCACGGTAGACCACGAGCCCACCATAGAAACGGTTGCCCATGATCGCGCATCGTTCGAACTTCGCTTGCCCGTATGCTAGCACGCATCCCGTCCCAATGTTGTTAGCAATCGTTGTATCAGACAGGAAATTCGATCCACCAATGAGAACTACGCCGTCTCCCGCCAAATTTCCTTGGATCACGCTGTCGTATATCGTGACGGATCCAGATGCGGAGACCGCTCCTCCTGATTCCGCACTGCTAGCTTCGATCCGAACTTGGTCCATCGTCAGTGCTCCCATTGCAAGAATCGCTCCCCCATAAAATTTGACGTTGGAAATTCCCTGTGGACGGCTACCCCCCATCAATGAAAGATCAACCAGCGTCAGTTCGCTTCTAAACGGAACCGTGAAAAATCGAAATGGCGGCGCGTGTGGACCCGGCTGAATCGTCGCTCCGTTTCCGATGATCGTCAGGCTCCCGGAAATCTCCGGCAAAGCGGAATCGCCGAGTTCCGTACTTGATCCCAAGGTCGTCAGCGAAATGACGTTCGCCTCGGGCGGCAGATCGATCAAAATCACATCGGCATCGGGCGTTGCATTGGCATCGATGATCGCCTGACGCAGAGTGCCCACATACCTGTCAAGTGTGTTGCTGACCACGTATGTGGCCGCATTCGTTGTATTTGCCGTCAGACCGAAACACGGAATGACCACGCCCCACACTTTCGCAAATCGCAGCATTTGAAAACTTCCAATAAGGCGACACAGGGCGGGCTACCACTGCGATCATTACGATCGCAACGGTAGGATCATTATACCCAATGAATTCGCAAATGTAAATGCCACGTCATGTCGGAGACTCAAAAAGGCCGTAGAAGATGACTGTTATGGAATGCTCGAATGCGAGGCGCATTTCACGACGACAGTCTTGTCCGACCAGAGGATGAGTTTCTGCCGAATCCAGGCATTTGACGCCGACGACACGCATCGGACGAATGCGACATGACTGCGGGCAGCCTTTTGGCATCGATGAACGTCGTCGGTCATGGTGCAGCCATTGACCTGAAGCCTGTTCGACAGGCCCGTGTCGCAACCGTCGATGACGAGCCTGGCTGCGAGGTCGGAATTCGGGCAGGCATCTTTTTGAGTGGGCAATCCATCGCCGTCACCATCCGGCAGGCAAGTGAATCCATCGCCGACGGAGCCGGTGTCGCACGCGCACGTGAAGCCGCCCGGCGTGTTGGTACACGTCGCATTGGCGTCGCAACGAGCCGTGCCGTTCGCGCACTCATCGATGTCCTTCGAGCAGTCCGAACCGCTCCAGCCTCGATCGCAAAAACACGAGTCATTGTCTTTGCACGATGCTCGTCCCGAGCAGGTAGTGGCCGAATCGCACGCGAATTCAAACGCCCCCGCGTCGCAGGCTCCGCCATGCGGTCGAACAAATCCCCGTTGATCCTCATCTACGATGCACTCGTCTACGGGAATCAGATTGATCGCCGGATTTCCCGGCAAGAGTGCGTGGGTCATCGTCGGCCCGCCGTTGTCGGCCAGCGGTCCAAGGAAAGAATCCGTGTTCGGTCTGTCGGTGGGCTGATCCAGGCTGCAACTTCCATCGGTGTCGACGTTAAAGCCTTCGCTCAAAAAATTAACGCTGTAACAGTTCACGGAATTGGCGAGGATGGTATGGGAAAGCGTCACCCGGTTCGGGTAGTAATAATCGTTTTCGATCGCGCCCTGCCCGAATGAAAGAACATTGTTGGCGACCGTGCAATGGATGAGCGACAAGGGGCCGGGGCCAAAATGATAGATGGCCGGCCCCTGGTTTCCGCTCAGAGTGGAATTGATCATCGTGACGGAGCCGTAAGCGGTTTCAACGGCGATCAATTTGTTATTATGGATCGTGCAGCGG
This sequence comes from Planctomycetota bacterium, assembly GCA_016200265.1. Taxonomy (GTDB): domain Bacteria; phylum Planctomycetota; class Phycisphaerae; order UBA1845; family UBA1845; genus JACQFE01. Next base: position 106,006 of record JACQFE010000013.1, read on the forward strand.
TCAACTGTCACCGTCCCACTCACAAAGTTGACGCCGCCAACGACATTTGCCTCGTTGGCGCTGATCGTCGAATCGGTCAATCGTGCATCGACGCCGATGAAATGGATGCCGCCGCTCAGATTGGCGTTGTTGCCGTTGACGATGGAGTCTTCGATCACGAGGTGGCCGTCGGCGTAGATTCCGCCGCCAAGTCCTGCGCTGCAACCCGTCAATGATACATCTTTGAGGTGCAACGATCCGATCGAGCATATCCCGCCGCCATTTTCAGCGATCGCTAACGGGCAAGTACGAAGATCTTGTTTCGCAACGCCGCCGATGATTGCCGCATCGACAATCGATAGGCTACTACCTGCCGGGACGTAAAAAAGACGGAACAAGGGCGATTTGGGGTCGCGCCTGATGGTTGCACTATGGCCATTGATGGTGAGCGTGTTGGCGATGTCCGGCAGGCCGGTGCAGCCGAATGCCGTGCCGCCGATGGTTGTCAGGGTGATGTCGTTGGCGTTCGTTGGAAGCTGAATCTCGATGATGTTTTCGCTGCCCGCGGCGTTGGCGTCGAGGATCGCCTGGCGAAGAGAGCCGGGACCGCTATCACTGCCGTTGGTCACGGTGAATGTCTCCGCTCGCAGCGGATTTGCCGCAAAAAACGAGCAAACCAAAAATGTCGCGCCATGGCCTCTGAAACGCAACGAAGGATTCCCCCCGCAAAACAATCCGTCGATTGGATTTGGATATCTGCAAAAAAGCTGAATACTTGGATTGAATTGTATCAAGTTTGCGCCGGAATATGGAAGAAAATCGGTCACAAATTGTGAACATGGTTTGGGATTCGCCATTCATGATGGCCCCATTGCAGCTAACCTTGCGATTCAAAATCAGCCGGTGACAACGTGCGGAAAATCACCTACAGGCCTAAAATGGCCCTGAAGTCAAAACCACTAATCTTTCGGAGGCTGAAAAATGACGCCCAAATCAGGAAAGTCCCTCGTTGATCTCGAACCCAAGGTCGTTTGGCAGTTCTTTGCGGAAATCGCCTCCGTTCCGCGGCCTTCGAAACAGGAGCAGCGGATTCGGAAGCATGTGATCGAGTTGGCGCGGCGGAGCGGGCTTACGGCCAAGGAAGACGCGACGGGAAATCTGGTGGTTCCAGTGAAGGCGACGGCCGGTCATGAGAAAGCACCGATCACCGTGCTGCAGGCCCATCTCGACATGGTGTGCGAGAAGAACTCCGGAACCATGCACGATTTTCATAACGAAGGAATCAAGACGCTCATTGAAACCGAAGGCTCGACCGGCGAGCAGATTGTTCGTGCCGACGGAACGACGCTCGGCGCTGACAACGGAATCGGTGTGGCGTTGGCGCTCGCGGCGGCCACTTCGTCGGACGTCGTGCATGGCCCCCTGGAACTGCTGTTCACGATTGATGAAGAGGACGGAATGACCGGGGCCAAGTCGTTGGCGCCGAAATCATTTGACGGTCGGCGCATGATTAACCTCGATTCCGAAGAAGATGACGCCCTGTACATCGGGTGCGCCGGCGGCTGCGATGTGAATCTTTCGTGGACATTTGACGCGTCAGTGCCGCCATCTGGCACGGAAACCTGCATCGTAAGCATCGGCGGTTTACGCGGCGGGCACTCAGGCGGCGATATTCATGAAGGCCGCGCCAATGCGATCAAGATCCTCTCGCGAACGCTGCTTCGAGCCGACAAGCCGGTGCAACTCGTTCGCATCAACGGCGGCAGCAAGCGAAACGCAATTCCCCGCGAGGCCGAGGCACTGGTCGTTGGCGCGTCCGGGATCGCCGTCGCATTGCAAAAGGCCGCTGCCGAAGTCGCCGCAGAAGGAAAAATTGAATCGTTCGAGCCCCAGGTTCTGATCCGCGCGGAGCGGACGAACTTGGAAACTGGTCAGCGCGCTATCGGTTCTGCCGACACCGCTCGCGTACTGGCCGCATTGATGGCGATTCCCAGCGGCGTCATTGGAATGCACCCCAAAATCACGGGATTGGTGGAGACATCCAACAATCTTTCGACCATTTCAACATCGACGGACGCGACTCGATGCACGATCCAGGTCGGCTTGCTCGCCCGCAGCTCATCTGCTTCGCGAATTCGCGAAACCGTGGAACAACTTGAATCCATAGGGCGAATGTGCGTCGCTCAAACGTCACGCAATAACGCCTATCCCGGCTGGTCGCCCAACCCGGATTCCCCGTTGCTTGGCGTCTGCCGCCGGGTGTATCAGCAGACCTTGAAGTCCGAGCCAAGGGTGGCGGCCATCCATGCGGGCCTGGAATGCGGCATCATCGGCGACCTGGTCGGAGGGATGGATATGGTTTCACTAGGCCCGACGATTCGCGGCGCCCATAGTCCCGATGAGCGCGTTTACGTTGCTTCGGTGGAACGCACATGGCGGTACCTCAAAGGATTGCTGAGCGAGCTCGCCAAGGCTTGAGGAAGTTTTCGTCATTGGAATTCATGAAACAGGCCGACCGATCATGGCTGTCGAAATCCGTGAAGATGCGCGATGCTTGAAGTGCGGCTACCGACTTCAAGGCCTGCCGAACGCGGTGTGCCCGGAGTGTGGGCGAGCATTCGCGCCACACGATCCGACCACATTCGATGACGATTACCGCAAGTTGCGGCGAACGCGAAAGCGAAGGCGAGTGCTGAGTGCCATAGCGTGCTTTCTCGTTGCCGCCGCCCTGTTTCCGCAAGGAACTTTCAAGGCGCAACTCAAGATGCACTGCTCGCTCTGCGGATACGAAATGGAAGCCGTGCGCTGGGAACTCCGGCCGCCGAATTGGATACCTTTTCGGTACCCCGGCTGGACAAGGTCCACTACGACACAGAACCCAAATGGAAATGACTGCGTAAGGCACCAATTCGACGCGTCCATGTCGGCGCAATGCGCCCGCGGCGTCGGCAAGCTCAGTGCGAGCACCTCACGAAGCAACGGTGACGGCGAGCGCCAGTTCGATACCATTATTAACGGAGTGATCGTTACGTCGGAAAGTGCGGCCGACGTCTTGAAGGTCGTCATGTGGCCTTCAACCTGCGGCGTGACGATCGGGAAGCAGTTGGTAGAACCATAATGAGGGGGACGCTGGGGAACGTCATCGGAAATACGCGGCGCCCGTGATCGCGGCGATCGGGTGTACATGGCCTCTGTCGAGCACATATTGCGATATTTGACGGCTCTCGTAAGTGAATTTGCACGCGGCTGCATACGCTTTCGCAGAGCGAAGCGGCGATTTTGCACGTCCTCGCCCTCCATTCGGGGCGGATTTCCAGTTATCAGGCAAGAATTTCTATCGTTTTCGGATTGTATCCGTCGGCCTTACTCGTTAATCTGTCTGGGGGTAGGGTAGTTTGGCATTCTGTGCGGAGGAGAGGAAATGAAGAATCAATTTGCATTCATCGTCGCGGGTACTTTTTCCATTTTTGGTCTGATTCAGGCTCAGGCGTTGGCCGGTGGTTGCCCCGGCAACTGCAACGGTCACGGAACCTGCAACCCAGACACCACATGCTCCTGCTTTACTGGATACGCTGGTGCGGCCTGCGATCAGTGCGGTGCGGATTACTACAACTATCCGACTTGTACGTTTTGCCAGGCCGCATCCACTTGCTCTGGTAACGGAACGTGCACCGCCTCCGGCACGTGCAATTGCAACGTGGGCTGGACGGGTGCGGCGTGCGATCAATCGACCGCTGTTCCGACAGTCTCTGAGTGGGGCTTGGCTGTCCTGACTTTGGTCGGCATTTGCGCTGGCGTGATCCTTTTCAGTCGACGCGCCAAGACTGCACAAGCGTGCGCGAAGAGATAGCCGCCGATTCGAGCATTCATCCCCGTGATTTGTAGAGTGCTTTGATTGTTTGGATTTGACCGGCGTGATAGACGTCGTGCATGGCCAGTCCGTATACGCGGGATGGTATGTGGTCGCCGAGGCCTTGCTTGGTGCGGCACAGGTCGCGCCACGATGCATTCATGATGGTCTGCACCAAGGCATCATGCTCAGTATCGAGCAGCCGTACGAATCTACGCCATTGCTCTTTGGTTAACCTTTCTGGGATTGGAAACCAATTGCTGCCGCGAAGTGCGAACGAGCCTCGCTTGTCGCCGCGCAGTCTTCGTCGCAGGGTGTATTTCCAGTACGCACAGTGAACGACGATTTCGGCGATGTTGCGCCGCTGCGGCGCCAAACGCCATGAGGCCTGCCGCTCGTCCGATCGCCGAATCGCGCCGCGTAAATTAGGCCCATGCCATGCCTTGGTGGAGTATCCTTCTTCAATCCACTTGAGCAACAACAATCGCTCCGATTCCATCAGAGACTCCCGGCTTATGTACGAGTCATACGCGTGCCGATTTTCCCCGCCAGCGCGTCGGCGGCATGATCCAGTGGACCGATCACAGCCTCCGCTTTTTCATTGGAGGAATGTTCGACGAATTCGATTGCGGCCTGCACCTTGGGGCCCATGGATCCAGCAGGAAACTGCCCTTCCGCCATCCATCGCCTGGCTTCCACGACGGTCATGCGCTCGAGTTCTCGCTGACCCGGTTTGCCGAAGTTGATGGCGACGCGGTCAACGGCCGTCAAGATCATCAAGGTCTTGGCGCGAAGCTCTCGTGCGAGCAGCGCACTGGCAAGGTCCTTGTCGATGACTGCGGCGGTTCCGCGCAGGCCATGCTCGCGATCGCGAATCACGGGAATTCCGCCGCCGCCGCACGTGATAATGATATCGCCCGCTTCCACGCATCGCGAGATGGTTGAAAGCTCCATAATCTGTCGCGGCATCGGCGACGGCACGACGCGGCGGAATTTTCCCGGCGAGACTTCCTTCATCGACCAGCCTTCATTCCAGCCGAATCGCTGCGCGTCAGCCTGATCCATCACTCGTCCGATCGGCTTGGTCGGGTTCTTGAACGAAGGATCTTCCGCATCCAAAAGAATGGTTGTGACGATGGTGGTAACGATGTCCTTTCGGCCTCGACGGGCAAGCTCGTTCGTCAACGTTTGGCCGATCATGAAGCCCATGCCTCCCTGGACGTGGGCGACCGCAACTTCCATCGGAAGAGCATAAATCACGCCCGCGGCCGCCTCATTGCGGACCAGGAAGTTGCCAATCTGCGGACCATTTCCGTGTGTAATGACCAATCGATGTCCGCTGAAGATCAAGTCCGCCAGCGCGACGGCGGTCCTGCGCGAATTCGCGAATTGCTGGTTGACATTGCCTTCCTCGTTTTCGCGCGAAATCGCGTTTCCACCGAGAGCCACGACAATGAGCGAGTCTTGAACCATTCCGAAGTCCTTATGTTGCCTTCAATGCGATTGTCAAGAATATCGGCGAGAGCCAGACCCAAGTTTGCCGCGTCGAAACGACGATTCGCTTGAATCAGTTTGGCGAAGTCGATTGAGGCCTGACCATCACAGGTCTGATACGCAGGACATAAACCGACCAAAGATGCCCCAGCCAATAGGTCAGGAAGGCAAGCATAATGCCGAGAATTCCGGAGACAAACACGATGGCCGCCGATTTCGCGACACTGACAAATCCTCCCAGCCCGAATTCCGCAGGCTTGGAAAACATTTCCGAGACCAACTTGAACACATCGTCCGATCGAAGGGATTCAAACAGCGGTGGATGCCCGAATCCTCGCGTCACAATTGTGACGGCGCGAGTCGTAAGTGTTGACCCCATTTCGTAATAATCGCCCGGCAAACTGTAAAACGGGGCCAATCCCACCACAACGCCAATTCCCAACAAAATGGGATGCGGCCGTCGTCCGGAAATTTTCAACAACGGAACTCCCAGCAGTATGGAAAGCACAAAAGGCATGTAATCCGTCGCGAAATACCGAAAGTCGGTACTCTTATCGAATCCAGTGACCTGGCCGGCGTATTCGCTGCCCGAGACAATGAATGGAAACCACTTCGCATAAATCGAGGCCCCGTAAATGGGCGACATCTCCACGCGCGTGACGCTGCCGCCGGTGACGATGCAGCCGAGGGCGTGCAGCAGCTCGTGCGGGGCTACGTACAGGAACCAACATGCGACCAGGGAGATGATCATCAGGACCATGCCAACCGTCGGTCTTGGCAGCACGGCCAGCGCTTCAAGACACGCCAAGGCATCGCGAATCGGCTGAAGCAGAATTACCCTGACGAGCGAGCGAGGTTGTGAATTCATGGTGCGCGTCATTTCAATTTGGGGCGACCCTGCGATCGCGAAGTTGCCCGCAACCCGTCAGAAGTTGTCCCCGAAAAATATTTCCGGCACGAACGGCAATTGACAGTGATTCGCGTGACGCCATACGATACCGCCCTCTTGTTGAGGCGTAAAACTCTAGGGCGCGTTGAACGTGACTCAACACGGAAACATTGTCCGGTACGATTTCGAGCGAAGCCTTTCGATTAGTCTCGCTTGAACTGCAATCCGGGCAAAATGCATGGAAGTGGCCATCGGTTTCAGACAATACATGATTCACCTTCGACGCGGAAATTCGATTGTGCTCGCCGGAATTCAAGCGCTTGTCGCTTGCGCGATTTTCGCTGCGGCGACGTCCACGCAGGCCGCCGTAAATCCCGGTATTTCTTTTGACGGGGCTGCGGACGTCGTGGGCCTAGTCGATTCAGCCCTCGCATTGGATGAAGCTTCGCCGATCGGCGGCGGCGAAATCACAATCCCCTTTGATCGAATCCGCTGGCACGTCGCCGACCCCGAAGACGAATTTAACTCCTACGAAAAGCATTACCAGCAGGCGTTGGCGGGGAATGACAAGGCTGAGGCCGCTCGGCGGACACGAATTCACGACCGCGTGGGCGAAATTCGCCGGCCTCAACAGCGCCATCTTTCGTTGCAGGAAGCCATCCGAACGACGCTCGACCACAATTTCGCGATCCAGGTCGCGAGCTATGAACCGGCCGTGGACACAACACGGGTGGTGGAGGCGGAAGCGGCATTCGATGCGACTTTTTTTACGAATGTCACCAAGAATATCATCGATCGACCGACCGGATTGCAGATTGCCTCCATTGACTCCGATCTTCTGACTTCGTCCTATGGCATTCGTAAAATCCTGCCTACGGGCATGTCCGTCAGCGGTAGCTACGAGCTGGACCGGACGAAGACGTCGCCTGAGGCATTGAGAACTTTGAATTTCACGGGATACAACCCTCAGTATTTCAGTCGTTTCGTTTTCGACATGCGCCAGCCGTTCTTGCGAGGGTTCGGGATCGATTTCAATCGGTCAATCATCATGCTCGCGAAAAACAACCAAAAAGTCAGCCAGCATGCATTTGAGCGCCAGGTTCGTGACACGCTTCGCCAGGTTGAAGAAGCGTATTGGCGGTTGGTCCAGGCGCGGCGAGACATCGTCATTACTGCTCGGCTGCTGGCCGATTTTGAGGCCATTTACGAATACTTGCTTGCTCGCCAGCAGTTCGATATTACGCCCGTGCAACTTGACGCGACTCGCGCGAACTTGGAGCAGAGCAAGGCCGATTTTGTCGCCCGTCGGGCAGCCGTCTTCAATGCAGAGGATCGACTGATAGCATTGATGAATGGCGGAAAGCTCGATCTTGGTGCCAACACCGAGATCATTCCGGATGACTTTCCGGAGCTGCACCGGCTCGTGGTTGACCGCCTCGGCGAGGTGCAGGTCGCCCTTGAAAACCGCCCCGAAATCAAGGAGCAGAAGATCCGAGTGGCAAGCGCGAAGATTGTCGTCGATCGGGCGAAGAACGGTGAATTGCCTCAATTCGATCTGATATTCCGGACGACTTCGGATGGGCTGGGAAGCAATGCGGATCGATCCTTCGACGAGCTTTCTCGCGGTAACTTTCTTGAATATATCGTGGGCGTGGAGTTCTCCGCCCCGATCGGAAATCGCGCGGCACGCGCTGTATCTCATCGTTCGCGACTTCAATATTCACAAGCGATCGCGGCACTCAAACAGACGTTTGAAGAAGTCATCCTCGATGTCAACGTCGCTACGCGAACACTGAATACGGACTATGATGTGATATCGCCCGCGTATGAGGCCGCTGAAGCTCGTGAGCGCGAAGTGAACTCAATCGTCGCCCGCGCCGAGCGGAAGGACATCAATACGCTGACGACGGAATTGAACTCGCGCCAAAGCCTGGCGGGCGCCCGGCGGGCAATGATCGGCGCCATGGTCGAATACACGATCGCCATTGCAGACCTGGAGCGGGCCAAGGGCACTCTACTCCAATTCAACAACATCATCATTCCGCCCGAAAAAGAATGATCGCAGGTCAGCGTTTCGACTTGGATTTCTTGACGGTCTTTTTTGATTTGTTCGATTTGACTTTTCCCGCTGATTTCCTGGCCGACGCGGCGCGAGCACGCGATGTAGTACTTCGCGACGGTGTGGAATTCGATTTCGCACCGGGGCGTTTCCGTTCAGATGGCTTCCCCCAAGCGGCCTCAATGTATTCAATATAATTCTTCGTCGGCACGCTGCGAATCGCGTCGCCAATCACGTCCAGCGCCAAGTCTTCAAGTTTCTTGAATCGGATGCACGACTTGCCCATATCCAACTTCTTGCCCGTCTTCGCCCACGCCGTCCGAAACCTCTCATTTGTCGGTAAGTGGCCATATATGCACATCATGTAAACCGCCATGTGATTCTTTTGCGAAGCAAGTCCCGCAAACGGCAACGGCTGACGCGGATCGCAGTGATAACCCGCCGGATACACGCGGTGAGGGACATAGTACCCAATCATGCCATACGTCATTCCTTCTTCGTAATCCTTATCCAGATTTCGAAGAATCACTTCGCGCACGGCCGAAATGGCCGCGCGCCGATCCGAGGGAAGTTCAGCAAGGTATTGCTCTACGGTTGTCGCTTTGCTTTGCATGGCGAGAGAGCTTACCGCGAGTTCGACGCGAATCAACAAGCTGAAAAATTTCGAGCATTCAATTATGGTCTGGTAAGTCTTACCCAAGGGTCTGAATTAACCCATTTTTATCGACCCTTTCGAATATTCAAACTCGTCAGCAATTGGGGAATCCCGCCCTCACTGCTACAATCAGCCAGGAGACCCAATCTGAATTTCGAGGTTAGGAAAGAACCAGCACACGCTGGTATCGTCGTAAAGGGCTCAGTTTGGCTGACTCAAAAAAACCCAGGGGAGGAAATCCGAGTGCGGGCAGCCGTCCGACTTCGCCATCGGAGAAGCAACCGCTCCCGGCGACGCCCGCCCCGCGCCCGGCTACGTGGTCGGAGACGCACGGTCGGGATCTGCGCTTCCTGCTCATTTTCGGAGTCGTCATGCTCGCATACTACGGATTGAGCACGACCGAGACGATGCACGAGAAATTCTTTCCGTGGTACCTCAATGCCAATGCACGGGCATCAGAGAGTGTGCTCAAAACTTTCGGGTATAAAAACGTGGCTCGAAGCGGAAACACGTTAAGTTCATCCACTTCGTCCATTACTGTGGAACGAGGATGTGATGCCGCAGCCCCGTCTGCGTTATTTGTTGCCGCAGTGCTGGCGTCACCTGTAGGGATCATGTCCCGGCTCGTCGCAGTCATCGCGGGTCTGGCCATTCTGGCGTTTGTGAATTTGATCCGCATTATCAGCTTATTCCTTACCGCGGCTCATTGGAAACCGGCGTTCGACATTATGCACCTCGATGTCTGGCAGGCTGCGTTCATTATCTTGTCCATCGTTCTCTGGGCCGTGTGGGCGTCGTGGGCAGTGAAGCGACAACACGTCGGACGCGCCCCTGCCGGCGGATGATCGCGTGTTGGACATCCGCGCATTCCTGTTGGGCTCTGACCCGCGATATCGCGAACGAGTATCACCACGCGCCATCTTGCGCATCGCGCTGATTTCATCATTTCTATTCGCGGTGTTTGCATCACTTTACGCGTATTCGCCGGGGTGGGGCCGCGCCTACCGCTGGTATTTTCGAGGCGTCAACAATGTCGCGTTTTCGCAATTCTGGATTTGGCCGCGAGCGTCTATCGAGTTTTTCGATTTGAACTCCCCTACGCTGTTCGCCGATCTGCGACACGCCGGGCTCCCTGAGAATTTTCCAGTACGCGAAGCCGATGGAGTCAAAGACACTTTGATGCTTTGCAAGAACTCGGATGACACTCATCGTCGGCTGGGCCAACTTCGCACGAGCAGCAAGATCATCGGCTATTGGCCGACGGTCATGGTGATGGCACTTGCGGTCGCCACACCGTGGGCATGGAAACGAAAACGATGGGTCATTTTGTGGTGCTTCGCGGCTGTGCATTTTCTCATCGTGGCACGGCTCACGCTTTTCGCCCTGAAAGGGGCTTTCGCCGTGCCGACCAAGGCCCTGCGGGTGATGGCGCCGAGCCTATTCTGGAGCAACACATTGCAGCGACTTGAAGAAGTAGTGAACGACGATCCTACATTTAACTTCATCTCTGCGTTTGTGATCTGGGCTGTGGTGCTCATTGTCCTGGAGATTTGGCGCTCCCGGCGTGAATCACGAGCCTCGCGACAACAGACGCAGTCGCCCAAAGACAGGCGTCCGGATCGCACACCTTCCCGCAGCCGCATTGTCCGTTAAAAACACCGTTTCTGGTCCAAAAAACGCATATTTGGCGCGAAATCGCTTGAATCAATGTCCTGAATTTGAATTGTTATCGACTTTCATCCCCGAATTCGCTATTCTCTACGGTGAACCCGAAGAGGTATCGGGTCGCGCACGGAAGCGCTCGCGGCCTTGCCCGTTAGGGACAAATTCCATCTCCCCAAGTGTTGGTGATTGAATCGAAAGGGCTGTCGCCGCGCACGCTAACCATCGGAGGGGTCACAAGAACATGGGGGGATCGACAAAGTTATCATCACTGGGTGTCTGGCTGGCCGTTCCGCTCTTGGTCGCAAAGTCGGCATTTGCGGAACCGAGGTCCGCCCCTGCGACCCGTGCACCGGTCAATTCGAATCCATCAACCATCGTCAATTTCACTCGCACGAGCCCAGTCACTCAACCGGACCATTGGTCACGCGATGCAGATTTTGTCGCACCCGCCTTGGATCTCGACGCGATCAAGATCGATGACGCACGCAATCAAATCGGGTCCGAAGTTCCGCTTCGCATCGGCACCAACGTCGCACTAAGTCAGCGGATTTCCACCCAGTCGCACGGCAAATGGGGCACGCTGGACGACGGAACGATCATTTGGACCGCTCGGTTGCAATTTCCCGGCGCAAAAGGCGTTCGACTACTGGTCACTGACTTTCATCCTTCCATCAACGGTCAATTGATCGTGACCAGCGATCCGGCGTCTCCAGGCGATGTCTATTCATCCAAGTCGCAACGTGGCGAGACCGAGTTCTGGACGGCGCCCGCGACCGGCGGCGCGCTCTTTCTCGAATACAGCCAACCCAAGTCGGATGATGTTGTCGCTTCTGTCCTGGTGATTGACGAGGTGTCGGAATTTTATCGGTCGGCGGAAGAGAACGCCTTTGATCCGACGAGCGCCGTCGTGGGAAGCGTGGCACAAACGGAGACGCTGGCATGTGAAGAAGACGTGAATTGCCACGACGTTTCCGTCGAGGCTCGTGACTCGGTCGGACGCATGCAATACACGGTTTCCGGCCAAGGCACTTTCGTTTGCACAGGGGCACTGCTGAACGATGCTGACCCGAACACGTTTGCGGGCTATTTTCTTACCGCGGCCCACTGCATCGACACTCAAGCGAAGGCCTCGTCCCTCGCGGTGGCCTGGTTCTACCAATCGGATTCTTGCGGGGGAACGGTTTCAAGTCCGCTTTCGCACCCGCAATCCAATGGTGCCAAATTGTTGGCGGTGGACCCGGCGAGCGATTCGGCGCTTTTGCGACTCAACGATGATCCCGGCAACGGACAGGGGTTTGCCGCATGGACGACCGTAGCCCCATCGGGAACCGTGCGTGAGATTCACCACCCGGGCGGCTCCTTTAAGCGATACTGCGAAGGGCAGCTTACCAACGCCCCTCCGACCTGCTCGCAAATGGCAATTTCAGGTTTCTTCTACAATAAGTGGTCAACCGGTATTACCGAGGACGGCTCCAGCGGCGCACCCCTGTTTAATGAAAATTGGGAGATCGTCGGCCAACAAAAGGGGTACTGCGGTTTCCAGGTGCCGACCTGCACCAATCCGGAGCAATATAACAATGCTGCAGGACGCTTCAGCAGCGCGTATCCGCTTTTCCGGCAATATCTTGACTTCGTCGCAACCGATGATTCCTATGAAAACTCCGATTCATTCTCTACAGCGGTCGCTCTCCCATTTGGATCATACGCCCTGCGTCTTATGGACTTTGACGATTACTTTGCTGCGGAATTCGAGTCGGCCGCGATTGTGACAGCGCAGGCGGCATTCGACACCGCCGACATGGACCTCGATTTGTATTTGTTTGATTCAACAGGCACTGTCGTAGCGCAATCGGCGGGCACCACGGGCGTGGAAGCGATCATCGCTTCGATACCCGCCGGTCGATATGTGCTCCGCGCCCACAAATCCCACGGCTGGGGCGGAGATTATCAATTGGACTGGTCGGCCCAGATCTCGACATGCCTACAGCCTTTGCCCGTCGTGGTCACAGACCCGGCGGAAAAGAATCGCTTCCTTTCGATCGTGCCGGGCCACGCGGGCAGTCGCACCGCGATCCGGGTGGCGCTCTACTCACTTCATCATCCGGATCCGCCGTACGCGGATTCCTCGACAACGGGTCTGAGTGACGAGGAATCATCGGTTCGATGGGTAGGCCAATTGAGCATCCATGCCGATGTGAATGGGAATACGTTTCACGCTGCTCAACTGCAATGCGAGCCTTTTTTCGCGGACTGGGGTTCCATGGGCGAAGTTCAAATCTATGGAACGGAAATAATCCCCAGTTCCGATTATGTCATTGATTCCATTTTTGAGTTCTGCGATCTGAACAATTTCGCCAATTATTCCTCTCCGCTTGGACTCCGCACCACGCGTTGGGGTGATATTACCGCTCCATTTCAAATGCCGGCGCCGGCGGAGCTCACTCAACCCAATGTCCAGGATGTGGCCGCGATGATCGCAACGTTTCGCACAGACCCCGCGGCGATTCCGAAATCCCGCGCGTTGCTGCAACCCGCGTTGGTCAATCCCGAAGCGCCGATCAGCGTCCTTGATATCGCCGCGGTCATCGACGCTTTTCGAGGCGCTGCGTATGACCTCGAACCCCCTTCCCATTGCCCATGAGTTCGCGATGTTTCCGATAATACTCAGGTTCCCCAGGAAATTTGTGGAAAGCACTAGGTGTCGCGTGAGGGGATTCCGGGGAAAGTCGGTTCCGTTCATTGAGTGCACTTACCGGGTCCGATAGCCCGGAACCATCAGAAAAACCGCATTTCGCACGCGGAAAACGCGACCCTGAGGACAGCGATTACTTGACAATTTCGGATGAAGTCACTATCCTATTGCCAAGCGGAGGTTATGGGAACGAGCGTGTGTGGCGATGAGCCCAGTGCCGCAAGAATCAGTTGATACATTGGCTGATTTTTCTTTTTCGCGGCCTAAAATGGGGTGGGTTCAGCGGTTCGGTCGAACGGCGTCAAGGGCAGTTCGACGAGGCACCAGTTAGGGAACCAAACGGCGGGGCGTTTCATGTTCTAACGAACATCCCCACTTGCTCGTGCTCCGATCGTATTTTGGGAAGCGAGGGCTTTCGAATGCGACGGTGCCGGCGTTCGCTCGTCATCCGATGGAACGATCGGACCGGGTTCCGGTCGATTCCGGACGAGAGCGATGGTGAACATGTTGCTGGACGGAGGAAGGGTGGAACTCATGCAAGACGGACGGAATAGGATTGTTGCGGTGTCATGCGTTGTCGCGTTGATGTTTGCGTTTGCCATTGCGAAGGCCGCGGATAATCCCACCGACACGGTAAAGGACCCGGCGACTCGATCCATGGCGCGGGAAGTTGCCATGGTCAGCGCCGATGACGTGGCTTCTTTGGCGAAACCCACCTTTTATCCGATTCCGGGCGATGCCGTGTTTGACACGTATGTCGTTTATCCCGATGGAACGACCGCGTTTCAATCGGGAGCATCGGCCGTCGCAGTGTCTGAGCGCACGATCTACAGCGACACGCTTGGCAAGGTCGTTGCGCTCATGCCCGCGAACCAGTTGGTTTCGGACGACATCTCGACCACTGCTCCTGACGGGTGCGCTTTAACGCGCTTCACCTTTCAAACTTTGGGAAAGGTCGATCCCAACGGGCTCGGCGGCGCCTATTCAGTGAATTACGCGTTGTATCAGTTTTGCCCGGGCTCCGTATCACAAGCCAATCGTACGGGTTTGATCATTCCCGGCACAAGCGGCACGGCCAATTTCACTGATGATGGTTTCCACACGGTATCGGCGGTCCTTGCACCCAACACGGTCGTCCCCACGAATTTCTACCTTGGGATCTCTTTCAGCAGGAACAACGCGGGCGTGATCATGGGCGCGCCGCCGCTGATCGGCATGTCATGCGACACGTTTGACCACCCGTCGCTTGCCTGCAATTCGAATCTTGGCGGCTTTCCGGATCAGCCGTATGCCAGCTTTAATGCGGAATTCTTCGCTACCGACGCATGTCCCGCGGCATTTGTCGGCTATCGCAACGACAATCCCAAACAAAGCGTATTCAACCTGGGAGCAAATCATCCGATATTCGACGACCTTCAATTGAACATCGACAGCTGCCAGATGATCGCCTACGAAGTGATGGTCAAGGGCAGCGGCTTTTACTCCTTCGATTTGACGGGTTCCTGCGGAGGAGCGGTCATCACGGGAACGCACGGCCAGGCGGCCATTACGGCAACTCCCGGCATCCCCAACAAACTCCGATTCGCCTTCAATCCGCCGATTCAACTTCCTCAGAACCTCTGGATCAGCGTCACCGTGAATAATGGAACTTCAGGTGCCATCATGACCGGCCAGGAGGCGTGCACCGGGCACACCGCAGACCTCTTTTGCGACCTGGATGGGGCTGGAAATCCGCAGATCATCAGTCCTGCCGACAATCTCCAGGAGGCATTCGACGTCTCCATCACGTGCGCCGGATCACCACCCGTTGGCGCGTGCTGCGACATGTTTGTGCTTGACAATAACAACGACGCGGTCTGCCGACAGGTTCCGCAGATGAATTGCCCGTTCCCTCCCAGAGGAAATCTACTCGCCCAGCCGAAGTGGGTCTTGGGAGCGAGCTGTCCGGCGAGTCGCGGGAAGTGCTCCGGTGAGCCGCACGACGGGCTTGCCTGCAATACCGACGGGGAATGCTCACCGGGTACCTGCACCCTGGACGCCGGACCATTCCCGGAGCCCTGCGGTGTTTCATCCTGCTGCGGATTCTATCAGCACGAGGATCCGTTTAATCCGCCCCAGTTGATTACGGTGGAGGATTGCCACGACCAGACGCAAAACCATTGCAACCAGCAACATGTCGTGACACCGGATTATCCCAATGGCTCACCCAGTTTGTGGCAAAGGGGCCTATATTGCGGTCAGCAGGGACAATCCTGTCCCCGCGTGGCCTGCCTGCAGCGCGGCGGCGACTGCACAACGCCGCAACCCACGTTTGGTTGCAACGATGCATTCTGCTGTGATTGCGTCTGCCAAAGCTTTGGCGAAATTGGAACTTATTGCTGCGAAGTGGAATGGGATTCCACCTGCGTCCAGCTCACGACCACTCCGCCCTGCAGCAACACACCCAACACATGCGACAGAATCACTCCGTCGTGGGACGTGTGCTCGAGCACGCGCCTGGGCGTTGGCGCGCACCTCATCACCGTGCCGGGCACATTCAATGCGGATATCAGCAATGCGAATGACGAACCGTCGGATCCTGAATTTTGTTGTCACAACGGTTTCCAGCCCAAGTGCATCGGCGGACCTCTCGCCGACCTGAATTGCAACACGGTGGCGAATTGCTGCGACTTCCAGTGCGGAACCTGCACAACTTTCCATTGCGTCGGCGGCCCCAATGATCAGGGCGCCTGCGCCACGGACGATGATTGTTGTGCAAACGTTTGCGGAATTTGTCCGGGTCGGAATCCCGGCCCGGCCGCGGGCGTCGGCAGCGGCTGGTTCAAGTTCCAGGTTCCTCCGAATCAGACCTCCGTGTCCATCAGCACCTGTCGAAGCAGCAGCCCTGCGAACGACTCGTTGATCCAGGTGTTCGATTGCAGTGATCACAGTGATGAACAGACATGCTGTAATAGTTTGATCACCATCGGCTGCAACGACGACGCGCACGGTTGCGGCGACGCGGGAACGAATTCAAGTTTGTGCGTGACCGGATTGACGCCGTTGCGGACGTACTACGGAATGATTGCCGCTAAGACGGACGCCACGAAGGCGCAATACATCATCGACTTGAATCCCAACTGTTCGGCCCAAAGTCAGGTGGCCAACGATTTCTGTACTAATCCGACAATAATAACACCAACACCCAATGCTGTATTACCTTCGGTAACTCCATTTAACCTTGCCGGTGCGACGCCGGATTGCCCGGCCGAAAATTGTCTGCCGACGATGGTGAACGACATCTGGTACAACTACACGGCTCCCTGCAACGGGTCGGTGATCATCCAAACTTGCGGAGCTGATCCGAATTCATCTCCGAACACGAATATGGCGGTCTATCCGGATTGCACATCGTGTCCGCCGAACCTTCCAGCGCCCGTGGGGTGCAGCGACTTTGTCGGCGGAAATTGCGGCGACGCGTCAAAGGTCACCATCAACAATGTGACGCAGGGCCAGTGCTATCGAGTTCGACTGGGCGATTCGAATGGAAATCCCGTATCCGGAAATTTGACCATCAGTTGTGGACCGCCTCCCTGCCCGAACGGCGGCATTACCGCCAATACTCCACCGAACAACGCGGTGGATGCACGCAGGCCGCATGATCCGGATAATGCGGCGAACGTGCTGGGCATCAGCTCCGTGAAGGTCAACGGCCCATCGACCGCAACTCTCAATTGCTTCTCGGTGTGCGAATCGACACATCAGGGCGCGGCGCTGGCGCTCAACTCGGTGACTCCGGGCCTCAACGTGGGCTTCAGCCGTCCGATTTTCGCGGGCGCATTGGCGAAGCTGACGTTCACGGCCGGAAACACCACCACGACGTCGACGACGTACATTTCGCACCCTGGAAACGTGAACGGTGATCCAACGGCGAATTCGGCCGACGTCACCTCGCTGGTGACGTTTCTTGGCGGCGGAGCGGCGCCGACATCGTTCGGCTTGTTGAGTACGGACATTGACCGCAGCGGAGTGGTCACTCCACTGGACATTTTGGACGAAGTTGACTTGCTGAACGGCGCGTCGCAGTATCAAGTCTGGAACGGAACGACCAAGGCGACGAACAATCCGAGTTGCCCGTAGGGTTGCGCAAGGCGGAACGATCCGCACCTCGCAATCAGGTTGAATCATCACATGGCCCGTCGGAGAAATTCTCCGGCGGGCTTTTTTTTGCCGCCATCCCGGTTACGCTCTCACCCATCATGAGTGAAGCCGACATCCTGCGTGAACAACGCATCAAGAAGCGCGACGCGATAGCAGCCCTGGGCATCGACCCGTATGGCGGGCGATTTGAGGGCGTTCGCGCCGTCACGGACGTGCGCCGCGAGGCCGACGGCATGACTATCGCACCCGGGGCAAGAAGCTCCCTTTCGGCGCGGGTCGCGGGCCGGCTGGTGCTCCTTCGCATCATGGGTAAGCTGGCGTTCGCGACGATTCGTGACGCCGGTGGGTCGATCCAGATCGGATTGAGTCAGGCCGACCTCGGTGAGCAATGGGAGCTGGTCAAGCTGCTCGACCTTGGCGACATCATCGGCGGAGAGGGCGTCGTCGGACGAACCAAAACCAATGAGCTGACCATATGGTGCCACAAAGTGACACCACTGGCCAAGGCGATTCAGCCCCCGCCGGAAAAATGGCACGGGCTCACCGACGTCGATCTTCGCTATCGCCGCCGCTACGTCGATCTGTTCGCGAACCCGGAGGTGGCCGAAGTTTTCAAGATGCGTAGCGCGATCATTCAATCCATGCGAAATTACTTGAACGATCTGGGCTATCACGAGGTGGAAACGCCGGTTCTCCAGCCGATTTACGGCGGAGCGGCCGCTCGACCGTTCACCACGCACCACAACACGCTGGACATGGATTTGTTCCTGCGGATCAGCCCGGAGCTTTATTTGAAGCGATTGCTCGTCGGCGGCATGGAACGCGTGTATGAAGTCAGCCGCAACTTCCGCAACGAAGGCATCAGCACCAGGCACAATCCTGAATTCACAATGGTCGAGCTGTATGAGGCCTACGCCGACTACAACGTGATGATGGAGCGCGTGGAACAGATCTTCGCGGCGGGGTTCGATGTCGCTGGAGTACATGAGCGGCTGGAAAAGGATCTCCAGAAATTGCAAAAAGAATTAGCGCGACTCCAGGACGAAAAGGGACGCGACCAGATATACACTTACTATGAACAAATTTCGATACCCAAGTACCGCGAAGCAATTGAGAAAAGAGAAGCAGGGCGCCTAGCCACCATCTTCCATGTAAAGAAGGAGCCGGTGTGCATCGACTTCACTCCGCCGTGGCGCCGCGAGAAATACGCTGACCTGCTCGAAAAATACGGCGGTGTGCGAATCAATGATGTTGCATCCATTCGCAAGAAGGCGGCTCAGCTTGGAATCGATACGGCAGGTAAGGACGACGCAGTCGTTACCAATGAGGTCTTCGAGGGCACGGTCGAGCATCATCTGGTGCAGCCGACATTCGTGTACGACTATCCGGCCGCGATTTGTCCACTCACGCGGCGGCATCCACAGGACTCATCACTGGCTCTGCGATTCGAGGCGTTTGTCGCGTGCATGGAGGTCGGAAATGCGTACACGGAGTTGAACGATCCGACGGTGCAGGCGGAGACGTTGGGTCGAACGGTGGCGGGCGAAGGCGATGAGACAATGGCCGTCATGGATGAGGACTTCATTTTGGCCCTTGAATACGGCATGCCCCCTGCTGGCGGCCTGGGCATCGGCGTCGATCGCATGGTGATGCTCCTGACCGACAGCCACAGCATCCGCGACGTGATTCTCTTTCCTCTCCAACGCCCGCAGTCAGACGCATCAGCACGATAAAGGCGAAACCGCAGATGACACAGATGAACGCAGATAGGGATGAAAGAACTCACGAAATCATCGGCGCGGCGATGGAGGTTCACAACAGCCTCGGCGCTGGATTCCTGGAGGCGGTCTACCAGGAAGCCCTTGCGATTGAACTGACCGAGCGCAGTGTTCCTTTCCAACGTGAAGTTGGATTGCTCGTAAACTACAAGGGCCGACCGCTTCGTACTTCATACAAGGCGGACTTCATTTGCTTTGGAACAATACTCGTTGAACTGAAAGTGGCGTCTCAACTTACTCGAATCGACGAGGCTCAAGTCGTGAATTATTTGAAAGCGACTGATTTTGAACTTGGATTGCTGTTCAATTTCGGCGGCCCGCGATTGGATTTCAGACGACTCATTCTTTCCCAAAATAATCTGCGAAAATCTGTGTCATCTGCGGTTCCGCCGTTTCCCATTGAACACGAAGAGCTTTCGAGAGTCGAATAAGCCGCATGTACAAGTGGTTTCTAGTTTCGAAGTATCTTCGCACCAAGCTGGTGGCGTTGTTCGGCATCGCCGCCGTCACGCTGTGTGTGGCCATGGTGCTGGTGGTCACAAGCGTCATGGGTGGATTTCTCGATACGATCAGGTCGCGGTCGCGCGGGCTCCACAGCGAGCTCGTGCTTGAATCCGGCTCGATGCAGGGTTTCCCCTATTACGATGAGTTCGCGAAGAAGCTGAAGCAAGCGCTGCCCGACGTCGTTCGCGTCACGTCGCCCGCAATCCATACGGCCGGTATTTTCCGAGTGCCAGCGCTCCAATACACGAAGCTCGCGAAAGTCCTGGGTATCCGGATCGACGAATACGTGCAATTCAATGACTTCAAGAAGGGCCTTCACTACGAACACTATTACCCCGGCACGACGACGCTTGCGCAACAAGAAATGCTCGTCGCGGGATTGGACAACAAGGGAAACCTGCAGTTGCCTCGCGAGTGGGCCGACGCCAACGCCAAGTGGCGGGCATCAGAGACGGACAAGAAAACCATCGCAGATTTCGACGCTCATCCGCCTGATGGCGCGCCGTATCCGGACATTCGGCCGTTTCGTCGTACCGAGAGCGTATTTGCATTCGATCCGGACGGACCCTTCGAAGCGGGGCCTAAGAGATTTGGCGCCATCGTCGGAACAGACTTGCTCTTCGACCGTGACCAGGACGGAAAATTCGATCGGTATATTGCTCGTGGGGCCTCGGTCGCTCTGAGCCTGCTACCGCTGAGCGCTTCGGGGAATCCCCTGGGCGAACCGCCCGTGCTGCTGCCGCTCCGATACGTCGACGACTCGCATTCCGGCATTTACGAAATCGACAGCATGAGCGTGTACGTCGATGTGGACATGCTCCAGCACCATCTGGCCATGGACCCGCAGGAACTCGAAGACGGCTCGATGAGCAAGCCGCGCGTCAGCCAACTGTTGATCGCCCTGCAACCGGGCGTGAATCTCGATGACGCAAAGAAGCGCGTGCAGTCGGCGTGGATCGATTTTTGCGCGGACATGGCCGATCAGGTCACGGAGAATGATGCGAAAAACATGCACCGCGCCGAAGTGGCCACGTGGGAGGACATGCAGCGAGGGTTGATCAACGCGGTCGAGAAGGAAAAGTATTTGATGTTGATTATTCTCGCGATCGTTTGTCTGGTGGCGATCGTGCTGCTGGGGCTGATTTTCTACATGATCGTGGAGAAAAAGACACGCGATATCGGCGTGCTCAAGGCCGTCGGGGCACGGAGTCGCGGAATCGCGTCCATGTTCATCGGTTACGCGGCGGCCGTTGGATTCGTCGGCTCCATTCTGGGAAATACGATCGGCGCGATTTTTGTTCGGCACATCAATGAGTTTCAGGATTTCCTTGCCCGGCTGAATCCGCAGCTTCGCGTCTGGAGTCCCGACGTTTATTCGTTTGACCGCATTCCCGATGTCGTCAAAACGAATGATATTGCGTGGATCACCACAGTTGCGATCCTCGCTTCGATCGCGGGTTCATTGATACCGGCCCTGGTCGCAGGTCGCGTTTGGCCGGTACGAGCGCTACGCTATGAATAATCCACTTCTGCGAGCGAAAGGAATCCACAAGTCCTACGGCACAGGTGCGGCCGAGGTGAAAGTCCTTCGGGGAGTTGCGCTCGAAGCCGCCGCGGGTGAGTTTCTCGCGGTCACAGGCCCCAGCGGCTGCGGCAAGAGCACTTTATTGCACATCCTGGGGGCATTGGACCTACCGGATCAGGGTGAACTTGAATTTCGCGGCGAGCCGGTATCTTCCGCGAACCGCACATGGCAGGCGTCTTACAGAAATCTTCAAGTCGGCTTCGTTTTCCAGTTCTATCATTTATTACCGGAGCTGAGCGTTCTGGAGAATGTGCTGATTCCTCGAATGGTTCTGCACTCGTATTGGGGATGGCGTAGAAACGCTCGGCAATGCCGTGATGAGGCTGTGAAATTACTGGAGCGCATGGGGCTTCAACATCGCCTTCGCCATCGCCCGCGCGAGTTATCGGGTGGCGAGCAACAGCGAACGGCGATCGCTCGTGCGCTCATCAACAAGCCCGACCTATTGCTCGCCGACGAGCCAACTGGTAATCTAGATGAGGTCACCGGTGGAACAGTTTTGGGTCTTCTTGGGGAGCTCAATCGAGCCGGTCAGACCATCATCATGGTGACGCACGACGCCAAAGTCGCGGCACTGGCTCATCGCCGCGTGCATCTCTCCGAAGGCGTGGTGCGCGAGAAAGGAAACCCGGTCGCGGAGCGCGATGCGGCTCGGCCTTTGATGACGGAGGTGAGATCATGACGCCAGTAACGTTAAGTCGAACCCACACAAAAGCCATCTCGGAGGTGAATGGATCAATGACGGAAAACCCGTTTGCTCCTCGAACCGGGCTGATGGTCTGGATGGGGAACGAGATCGTGCCCGTCGACCAGGCGAAGATCAGCGTCTTCGATCACGGCATCTTGTACGGCGATGGTGTCTTCGAGGGGATCCGCATTTACAACGGCAAGATATTCAAGGAAGCCGAGCACATCAAGCGCTTCTGGGAATCGTGCAAGGCAATTCGATTGAACATCCCCATGTCGTCGGACGATTTGAGCCGGGCTATGCACGATACGATGCGGGCCAATGGCATGACGGGTGATGGATACATCCGTCTGATCATTACGCGCGGCGTGGGAGCGCTCGGCATTTCAATCCGTCGCACCGCGAATCCGACCGTGATCATTATCGTGGACAAAATCGCGTTGTATCCGCCCGAGGTGTACGAGCGAGGGTTGCATTGCATGATCGCATCCGTCAGTCGGAATCATCCCAACACGATGAACCCGCGAATCAAGTCGTTGAATTATTTGAACAACGTCCTCGCCAAGGCCGAGGCGCATGAATATGGCGCCGATGAAGCCATCATGTTGGGCGTCGATGGCCACGTGTGCGAATGCACCGGCGACAACATTTTCATCGTCCGAAACGGTGAGCTTTGCACGCCCGGCACTTGGGAAGGCATTCTCGAAGGCATCACACGCGGCGTGGTCATGGAGCTGGCGACAAAGCACGACATTCCGGTTCGCGAGACGTCGCTCGTCAAGCACGATCTGTTCATTGCCGAAGAGGTGTTCGTCACGGGAACGGCCGCCGAAATTGTGCCCATTACGGAGATCAACAAGACTCCCGTCGGCGATGGTAAGCCGGGCCGAATCACCAAGATGCTCATGGAAGATTTCGTCGCGTATCGAAACGCACAGTAAAACGTCGAAATATCGAACGTCGAAACCGGGGAGCGCAAAGATCCTCTTTTGCGACTGTTTTCATGGCCCAAGTCTATGGGGCCATTTGCTCCTTCGTTGCTGCGGGCGAATCCTGCCTCGCAATTTCCTCTTCGCGTTCTCTGTGTCCTCAGTGGTGAAATGCTACGCCCGCTTGACCGACTGGGTAACCCCACGCACAATTCACTTGAGCGGTATAACCGTCACCCATTGACGGGCGATTCGTGGTGCGCGGCTCGCGGATCCTTCGCTCGCTTTTTTGAGGAGTTTTCATTATGGCACAGCAACCCATTTCCGGTGCGACGACGCAAAATTGGTGGAACTCCAGCGGACTGCGACAGATCTTTCGCACGCCCAACTTGGCTGTTCACCCAACGAAGCTCGCGATCGCCCTGGGGGCAATCATTCTGACGTGCTTGTGGGGTTGGGCGCTGGACCTGATCTGGGTTCGCGGAGGCGGAATTGAACCGGATGCCATCGTGAAGTTCGTGGTCACGCGCGACGCCGGCCAACCCTACGTCGAAGGCAAGGGCAACAGCGGGCCATTCGCGGTGTGGCGAGATCATGAGCTGACCTGCATGGATGGTTTCCTGCGATCTATGGTCGGCCGATTGCTGCCCGGCGAATCTTCCGGCTCCACGATGCTTCAGCGCGAGGCCATGGGGGTGATGCCGGCCTGCTTCGGGTTAGGCTCCGGCTGTTGGTGGATGATGCGAACACACCCGCTCTTTTTCATTTTGTTCATGGGCGGGGCTCTCGTTCTTTGGTCATATTTTGGCGGCGCGATTTGCCGCGTGGCCGCAGTGCATATTGCGAAGGAAGAGAAGCTCACCATTTCGCAGGGTTTGGCCTATGGCCGCAAGCGGCTTTTCGGCGGATTCTTTCTGGCCCCGTGCGTACCACTGGGATTCGCACTTGTGACGGTGATTCTGTTGATGCTCGGCGGTGTCGTGTTAAGAGCCCCGGTTGTCGGAGACTTCTTGTGTGGGCTTGCGTTCCCTTTGGCGATCATTGGTGGATTCGTGGCCGCGATCCTGCTTGTCGGTCTCTTGTTGGGTGGCAGCCTGTTCTGGCCGGCGGTTGCGGCCGAAGGCTCGGACGGCTTTGACGCCTTCTCACGCGGGCTTTCGTATTTCCTTGGGCGACCCTGGAAATCCATTATCTACGGGATCGTGCTCACCATACTCGCCGGCATTAGTTGGATCATTGCGAATTCCTTCGCGGGATTCGCGTTGAAAATCACGCACAAGGCCGTGGAATGGGGAGCGGGCGTTGTAGGCTGGGAGCCCCTGGGGAATAAGCTCGACGGAATTTGGCCGCGTGTGCCGGGACTCGGATATTCCTGGCCGCCCGGCCCGCTGAGTTGGTATGAATGGTTCTCCGCCGCGTGTATCGCGATTTGTGTGTCGATGGTCATTGCGTTGGTCTGGTCGTTCCTCGCTTCTTATTATTTCACCGGAAGCACGGTCGTCTATTTTCTGCTCCGCAAGGACGTTGACGGAACGGACATGGACGAAGTCATCGCCGATGACACGAGCGGAGAGACCTTTGGAACTTCCGAGACCGTGGAGTCCGGCGCAGGCGAAGTGACGTCCCCACGGTCTCAAGACAGCTGACGACCGGAGGGATTGGATTTGCTGCATCGTTTGCATTCCCAATGACGAATCGTTGATCAGTCAATCCCGCCGGGCAACGCCCCATAACAACCCGTTGCACGTTTGATAGTGCCTAACTTCATTACACATCACGATCAATGCAACCCCAACGGCTGGTTGACCGATTCACTTGCAGGAAAGTGCGGGAGTCTCACGGGCCGTGGAAAAAGATACAAAAGTTTGCGCGCTGAAAGTCTCGCTGCTCAACAACGTCAGCGTGCAAGGGGATTTCCACGTCGGCATACGCACGAGTTCCGCAATCCGTCCCTCGGATGCCATTCGTGAAATTACGGACAAATTCCTCGTGCTTACAAATGCCATCGTCGTTGACAATGGAACTTCGACTCAACATGCCGTGATCATGATTCCATTGCCCGCAATTAGTTTCATTGAACTTTCTGGATCTGGTTGGGCTCAAAGAAAATTGCCGTAGCTGCAATTCTCAGTGTTTCGCGATGAGCACGATGTTGATGATGATGGATATCGTCGCGACGATGCCTGCGACAAGCAGCCATTGAACGGAGACGCGCGGACTGGATGAAACCGCCTCCTTTGGTTCGCTGGAGTCCTCCGGAACGCGGCGACCGGTGGCGAGTTCCTGTAGCAGCTTGTGATCGTATTTTTGACGCGCCTGAAGCGGCGGCTCGCCATTGTAAACCGCTTCGAGATCCGTGATCACTTCGGCCATCGAAGGATATCGTTCTTCCCGATTCTTGGCCATCATGACTTCGATGATCTCACCGACCCCGGACGACAACGCGGGGTTCACATGATCGGCGGGCACGAGCGGCTCCTTGAGATGTTTGTGCATCACGGCGGACGGTGAAGTGCCGTCAAATGGCACTTTTCCCGTGACCAGGTGATAAAATGTCGCGCCCAGGCCATAAATATCCGCACGAGCGTCAATGTCGATCTCTCCGCGAATCTGCTCCGGACTGATGTAATAGGGTGTGCCATAGGCGCGCCCTGCCTCGGCCGTGGCGGTCGCATAGTCGCCGACTTCGCGAGCGAGACCCATATCCGCCAGCTTCACGTCGCCCGACAATGTGATCATCAGGTTCTTCGGCTTCACGTCGCGATGAATCAGGTTTTGATCATGCGCGTGCTGAAGGGCCTTGGCACATTGCAGAATGATCTTGAGGGCGTCCTTTTCCGCGACGTGCTTGCCATCGGTGATCAGATCGTATGCCGTCTTGCCGTCAATGTACTCCATCACGAAATAGTGGTAGCCGCCGGATTCGCCGACGTCGAAGGCCTGCACGATGTTCGAATGGTTCAATCGCGCCGCCGCGCGACCTTCGCGATAAAAGCGCTCGACGAACTCGGGATTTTCGCTCAGCCGCTTGGGCAAAACCTTGACCGCGACGGTGCGATCGAGGCTGAGCTGCTTGGCCTTGAACACCACGGCCATCGCGCCTTGTCCGACCTTACTGAGGATCTGAAAACCGGGAATCTGTTGGGCCGGTCGATACAGCGAATCCTCATCCATGGACATGTTCAGGCGCTTGACCTGGGAATGAGTCACATAGCCGTGTTGGATCAGAAGTTCGATGAGGGGAGTTTGTGCCGCCTTTTGACCGAGGGCTTTTTTCTCGGCTTTGACAAGCTCTAACTCATTGGGAGTGCATAGTTTGCGCTCCACTACGAGACGCGAAAGCTGCGAGTCCTCAATTGAAATGCGGGGATCAGCCATAGCGACAAAATCCAGCCAGAAACGTGCAAAAAAACGACAAGACGCAAGCCGTCGCTTGCCTAGTTTAGGACTGACCCGCGCCCTGAATCAAAGATCGTATCCGGTTATCGCGATACGTCCAGATCGAGAGACCGGGAGCTTTGGATTGATGGTGCCACTGACGCGCAAACAAAGTCAACCGGAGAACTACTTATCAGACCCCGAGTAACTCAGCGACAAGTCCTTGTACCAGACGGTTCTCGATGTTGCCCACGGCATTCAGTATTTTTTCTACACCAATGGCTTGCCTGTCAGTGAAAAAAACGGGCAGATGATCCAAGTCTGAGTTGCAGTCGATTTCGTGGACCAATCGGGCAGTCAATTCATCCATGCCATCGCCGGTGGCTGCGGAGATTCTCAAGAACTGCCTCTTCACGGCCGGATGATGTTTCACCAGTTCCTCAATGTCCCACGCCGGAGCGAGATCGGATTTGCTGGCGACAAAAAGAATCCGAGTGACATCTAAATGCGCATCCCCCGGAAAAATGCTCTCCGGCGTTGACTGCGAGCAATCGAGCATTGAAATGATGACATCCGCGCGGCGTGCAATGTCGGCACCACCAGCTATTGCAAGTTCCTCTAATAAGTCATCGGTGGCTCGTTGACCGGCCGTGTCGATGAGAGTCACGGGCACGCCATCGATCTCGGCATTCTCCGTAACCCAGTCACGAGTCGTGCCTTCAATGTCGGAGACAATCGCGGCCGGTCGGCCCACCAATCGATTGAACAGCGTTGACTTTCCACTATTCGTTGGACCAACGATAACAATCGTAACGCCATCGATCATGCGCCGAGCCGCCGAATAACCGGCCAGCATTCGATTCAACTCGTTTCGAACGAGGTCCATCGGAGCATCCGGCGTAGCTAAAGCTCGAAGTGTCCGCGGGAGCAGAACTCTCTGGCGAATGAGAAACCTGGCGGTTCGGCTCGTCTTCGCCGCAACCAAGTCGTCCAAGGCCTCCTGTTCAATCAGACTTGAAGCACCCCAAACCTCCACGGCGCACAAAGAACATGGCGTTGCACCGTGTTTCTCAGCTGTGCTTAGCACACGCTCAATGACTCGCGTCCCTCCATGCACGCAAAGATCAACGATCGGCGTGCCGCCCGATGATGACACACAGCCGATTCCCTCATCAAGAATTTCCTCGCCATCGACGACGCGGCCAAATCGCAAGCGGCCATCTTCGTTAACCGCGCTTAGTGAGCCAGTTTTGGGTAGGAAAACCCGTGCTGCGACACGGACGGCGTCAACTCCCTGCAGGCGAATCACGCCGATCGCACCCGCACCGGGCGGTGTCAGGATGCTGACAGTGGTCTGAGGCATCGTCAGACCCCGCTGTCCGTCAAGTGCTTAACGTACGAAAGTGCCGCCCCGCGCAGCACCAGATCGGCTACCATGTTGTCAATAAAATCGCAGTGCGGAGCGAGAAACGCCGCATCGCCGCCTGTAGCAACGACTTGGGGCCAATGATTCAATCGCGTCGCGTACGCTTCTACAAGCCCGCGAACGGCCCCGGCGACTCCACGACACACGCCATTTTGAAGGGCCTGAATTGTGTTGCGGCCATAGGGAAGATCGGGGAATTCAGGGGGCGCCTCCGGCAACACCGCCGTATATTCATGCAGCGCCCGAAACTGCATCCGAATCCCCGGCAGGATGGACCCGCCGAGAAAAGTTCCTTCGTCGTCCACGAGATCGACCGTAACCGCCGTGCCGAATGAAATGACCGTGCAACCGCGCTGAAGCTTTTCGTAAGCGGCATAGGCCGCACAAACTCGATCGACGCCCACCGAATGCTCATCGTCGACTTCGAATTCCATCGGCAACGGGATCGCATCACCGATGACCAGCGCGGATTTTTGCAAACGCGACTCGACCTGTTCGCGAATCCTCTCCAGTGCTTTCGGCACCACGGAGCTGATGACCGTCGCGGTCGGCCTGCCCGAAGACGCTTCATCGACATGGGCGCGAAACACCCGCTCGAATGCTTCATCATCACCCGTCAGCGCCGTAAGTGGTTGATTCAACCGATCTTCGTGCCAAGTGGCTACTTTCGTGCTGCTATTGCCGATGTCGATCACGACAATCGGAGCACTCAGGTCAAATGGTTCGATCGATTGAATCATCCATTTCGTCCAATGAGAAATCGGGACCGCAAAATCGAATCTAAGCCCGGAGCGCAGGCGACGGGTTGGTGTTTCCGCGTGCAATCCTGCTCATCGCCGACCGGGCGCTTACGCCTCCGGCTCTGATCGCTCTACCGCTCCGCAGGGCGGGTTTCACCCGCCACCTCGATCCCATGATCCGACTTCTTCGCGTCATGCACAAGCTGCCACAATCGTTCACCAAGCGCCACCAATCCTTTTCCAGCAACCGCGCTAATTGGCAACACGTCTTTGCCAATCGTTTGGGCCAGCTCAGTTGCGGCTTCGGCCCCGCCGGTTAGATCAATCTTATTCGCGACGACAAGTTCATCTTTTTCCGCAAGCACCGGGCTGTATTTCGTTAATTCATTTCGAATCGTGCGGTAGGCCTCGATCGGCGACATGGGTTGGGTGTCGCTACCCACGTCAACCAGGTGCAAGATGACGCGCGTACGTTCGATGTGCCGAAGAAATGCGTCGCCGAGACCCGCCCCTTCGTGCGCGCCTTCAATCAAGCCCGGAATATCCGCAAGCACCATCCGCCGATGGTCGGAAAGCTCCACGATGCCAAGCTGCGGCTCCAGCGTGGTGAACGGATAGTCCGCGATTTTCGGCTTCGCCCGCGAGAGCCGCGACAAGAGCGTGCTTTTCCCCGCGTTGGGAAGCCCGACAATTCCGACATCGGCGAAGAGCTTGAGCTCCAATCGTAACCAGCGTTCCTGCGCCGGTGCGCCTTCTTCAAACTCGCGTGGGGCCTGATGCGTGGAGCTGGTGAATCGAGCGTTTCCTTTGCCGCCGCGACCCCCTTCCGCGATGGGCACCGACACATTGAGTTCGGCCAAGTCTTTGATGAGAACGCCCGTGTCGCGATCGTAGAGCAGCGTTCCGAGCGGCAGCCTGAGGATCAGATCCTCGCCGTCCTTGCCGCTCATTTTCTTTCCCATGCCGGGCGCGCCGTTCTCCGCGATCCAGTGATGCCGCCCTGCAAAATCGAGCAACGTATCCACGCCGGGCGTTGCGATTGCGATGACCGTGCCGCCATGCCCACCGTCACCGCCGTCTGGGCCGCCTTTCGGCTCGAACTTCTCGCGACGGAAGCTCATGCACCCATCGCCCCCCCTCCCGCCACGAACATAGATTTCCGCACGATCAACAAGCATAGTGTTTGACAGAGTACACGATCTGGGTTCTGCGACAATTTATTGATTGCATTCGCTTCACGGGATAACATTGGAAGAACATCGGGGGACTCAATTGACTACTCCACTCGCGGATCGGAGCATTTAATGGACAAAGAAATAATTGCTTCGTTCATTTTGATCCTCGCGGCGGGCGGTCCCACGCGCGGGGGAACTGTTGGCAGTTGTTACGATCCTGATGGCGCGTGTAGCGATCCCTGTCCGTGTGCGACTGCTTGCTACGGCGATTCCGACTGCGACGAAGGATACTTCTGTCAATGTTGTCCCCTTTCAGACACAGACTGTTGGTGCGATAACGGCGTGTGGACGTGCGGCGGCTGTCTGGATTTTGTCGCGCAATGTCAGCCACTCCCCACTCCGACCGGCCCGAGAGGCTACAGCGTAATCAAACTTGGCACGCTCGGTGGAACTAGCGGATCTGCAAATGCCATAAACAACCTTGTTGTAATCGCTGGTGAAGCTAACACCAGTACTGGCTACAGGCACGCATTTATTTGGCAAAACGGGACGATGACCGACCTCGATCATTCAATCGGATTTAGTTACAGCAATGCAGTGAACATCAATAACCAATCCGACATCCTATTCGACACTGGTGTGCCGGGAACTACGACTCGAACATCCCTGTGGCGGAACGGGGTGACGACACAGCTGCCAACACTTGGTGGAATTTCAGCCAATGGCCTCGCTATTAACAGTGCTGGTGAAATTTTGGGAAATTCAGAGTTGCCTCACATCGGAGAACATAGTTTCTTGTGGAAAGATGGGACCATAACAGACCTTTACTCGGCGCAAGGCATCACTAATGCAAGTGACATTAACAGTTTCGGTGAGATCGTCGGCACGGTTTGGAAAGACCAAAACGCCCACGCGACGCTTTGGGCCTGGCACGATGTGATTGATATCGGCACGCTTGGCGGGCTCTATAGCGAGGCACTGGCCATAAACGATCGTGGCGATATCGCCGGCGTGTCCGAGCGCGCCCCGGGAGGCAATCGCGTTGACTATCCGTTCCTCTGGACACATGGAAAAATGTTGGACATCTTCGCACTAGGCGGAATCAACAATTATGGTTGCTATTCATTTACGTCCTTATTGTCGCTAAACAATTGTGGCGAGGTCGTGCTTCAGTGCCCGGAAGGGTACATTTTCAGCGAAGAACTTGGAGTGCGCCGAGTCGCCGACCTAGTGCCTGCGGAAGAGCGATGGAACGTCATGCCACGCGGGATCAATGATCGTGGACAAATTGTTGGCTCGGGATATTGCGCCGCTTGCAA
The DNA here is from genome assembly GCA_016200265.1 of Planctomycetota bacterium. GTDB lineage: Bacteria > Planctomycetota > Phycisphaerae > UBA1845 > UBA1845 > JACQFE01. The sequence goes on from JACQFE010000013.1 coordinate 136,951, forward strand.
TTATGCCGAGGTTCCGATTTTGATGATGCCAACAGTGGGCGACTTGGAAATTGACGGCGATGTCGATCTAGCCGATTTTGCCAAATTCCAAAGGCGATTCACGGGAACATTGCCACCAGAAATGCCCGGGTGCAATCGCGCGGACTTCGACGGCGACGCGGATGTCGATGCTGCGGACTATGCCGCGTTTCAAAAGGCGCTCACTGGACCCAGAAATTGACTGTGCCTTTGCTCTTCACTTCGATCTTCGAATTTTGAACTTCGAACTTCTTCAAAATCTGCGCAAATCTGCGTCATCTGCGGTTCCGTCCGTCGCCCAACCAGGTTGGGTGCATCTTGATGTACCTTCTCAATGCATCCAGTTGCCGAAAAAATGAATTTCATCGAGCGCCCTTGAATTCGCCCGGAAATCAAGGTTCGCACCAAAGAAACTCGGCCAAACTTTGTTTCACGTGAAACAGATTTGGCCAAACGTTGTTTCACGTGAAACAGGTTCTTCTTGTCTCGTTGCCTTGTTGCCTCATTGCCTTGCCGTTGTTTCACGTGAAACGAATCTGCGCCAATCTGCGTAATCTGCGGTTTCGTTTTTCGCCTGGTCCTGAAGATGCGCCCGGGCGTGTTTCACTTTTCAAGCTGTTTTCGAATTTTCCGCAATTCGGCCAGATGACTCTTGTCCGGCTTCGGGAAATTCATTTTCAATCCGCCGAGCGTGTCGATGATGATTTGCGAAATAATCAGCCGCGCGTTGTGTTTGTCGTCGGCGGGAACGACGTACCACGGTGCGTGCTTCGTGCTCGTCGCGGCCAGGCACTTTTCATACGCCCGCTGGTAATCGCTCCACAGTTTTCGTTCTTCGATGTCGGCCTGGCTGAATTTCCAATTCTTGTCGGGATTGTCGATGCGGGCCAGAAATCGCAGCCGCTGCTCTTCCTTCGAAAGGTGCAGAAAAAACTTGATGATTCGCGTGCCGTTGGCGTACAGATGTTTTTCGAGATCGACGATCGAGCGATATCGATGCTCCCAGAATTCTCCGTCGCCGATGGCGTCATCCGGCAAGTTCTGTGCCTGTAAGATTTCCGGATGCACGCGGACGATGAGGACTTCTTCGTAGTATGAACGATTGAAAATGCCGATCCGGCCTCGCTCCGGCAGGCATTGCGTCGTGCGCCAAAGAAAATCGTGCTCGAGTTCCTGCGCGCTGGGATGCTTGAAGCTGTACACCTGACAGCCCTGCGGATTCACCCCGGACATGACGTGCTTGATCGCCCCGTCTTTTCCGGCGGCGTCCATGGCCTGAAAAATGAGCAAAAGCGCGTATCGATTATGTGCGTACAGAACCGCTTGTTGATCGCTCATGGCCTGAATGTGCTCAGCCAGCAACTGTTCATACGCTTCTTTCGATTTGTAGAACGGCTTCACGCGCGTAGGCCAACTCTTCAGCCGCAACTTGCAACCCTGCTCAATCCGAAATTTCTTATTGTTGATTCTCATTGGCAATTAAGATGCCGACACTATTCATTTTCGACCGTTTTCCAAAAATAATGGACTGTGTAGCTGACTTTTGCGCTCTGATTCGCAAGAATTGCCACCTGAAAATAAATGGTCTCCGCGTCTTTTTTCTCATGTGGCTGTGATTCATTCTTGATTTCCCAGTTCGAAGCGCGATAGATGTGCTCAACCACTCTCAAGTCGACTGGTTCGTTCTTATGATTATTCAATGTAATCTCAACGGACTCATCAATCCATCCCTTGCCGTAGTCCAAATTGAAATCCGTGCGTATGCGATTGCCAACGAGGTCAAATGCGTTGCCCGTGTAAACTCGAACGACTTCGTCGAGCGGCGTGTGGTCGATCATGTTCTCTCCGATGAATTCCAGCCGCTGATCGTCGCCCCGTCTGTATAGGCGAAGTCGTCCTTTTGGAAGCGGCATTCCAAGTTGATTTTCGGCGGTATTGGCGAACTCACGCATCACCCATACCTTTGGGTTGCTTTCAATGCCATAATTGCTTTCGGTTCCATAATTTCCCGGAGGGCCGCTGTATCTACTGCGGTCAACTTTCATTCCGTCATAGACATACACTCGCTTCGAGGAAATTTGTCCGGCTCGCAAGAATTCCACTTGTTTCGTTTCACGATCCAGTAAACTTGTTGGACATTGCAACGTGTAAAGGTGATATTCGTCGAAACTCTGCTCCGTTACCGGAGGTGTTCCGCTTCCACCGAAAAGTGACTGTCCGCCACCACCTCCGCCAGAATGATCCCGCCGCAACTTATTGACGTCCCCGGCCATCAGTTTGATTCGAGCGTTCTCAAAGCCTTTTCCACTTTGATTGTCCATCGTCACCCACCCGATGAGTTCCAGTTCGTCGGAGTCCTTCGGCGACACAAGATTGTAGTCGGCCTCCCAGCTCATCCCTCCCGTGACGTAGGTAACTTCCGCATCGAGCTTCCCCGGCGATTCTGTTTCGATGATCCAATGAATGGTCGGCTTGAGAATCGCGTCACTCGCGAGGGGAGGAAATAGCGGCGTTCCGGGCAACCCGAATTGCAGTTTACCATTCACTTCAACAATGGGTTCATTCATGGAACCGTCATATCCCCCATATGCCGATTGACCAGAGTAGTATTGCTGGCCATAACGCCGAATGCCCGAATTGTGCATGACGTAAGCACTGCGGATCAATTTCCCCTGCACGATCTCGGGTGCTTGGCCCTGTCGAATGACCTGGAATTCAAGAGTCTTGCCTTCGCTCTGAGAAAGGAGCAACGCCTGCGAAAGCGGGTCGGCGATGTAGTTCTGCTCGACGATTTGGAATTTGGTCTTGCCCGCAGGATCGCGCAGAATGATGGAATCCGTCTCCGCGTGCGCGGTGATATTGGTGAAGCGAACTTCGTTGGCGCCTTTGGCAAGTTCGAGTGGAACCGTATCTCGGACCACGGCAAATTCCTGATTGTAGATAGTGAGGTCGGGGCCACCACGGACATTGTTGCACCAAAGCAGGGTGAAGTTCGCGAGTACCAGTTTTACGTTGCGTGTCTGTAGCATGGGTTTCTCCGGTGGGAACAAAGCAAGGTCCAGCCATGCGCGGATGCGCATGATATGGCACTATAGGCATGCACTAGCCATTATGCCACTTTGTAAAAACGTAATTTCTGAACGCAGTTGCAAAATACCTTGCCGCTTTCTTGGCAACTTGGGGAAATTTGAGGCGCGTGCAAGCGCGAAGCCGTTGGAGTTGAACTCTTAAGGAAGATCGGCTGCGGCATCTACGCCGTCAGCGTCACTTCGGCGGTGGAGAGATGTTCCGGTAGTGCGGCGCGGATTTCGTCGATGCGTTCAAGGGGTTGCCATATCCATACTCTGTACCGACGAATTGCCGGTAGATTGTGAGAACGCGCCATGAATCGTTCCCCCATGTTGCAAACAACACAACCTGGGCCATCTCCGGATGGGAATCCGGCCCAATGTTCGCGCGAGAAAGGAATCTCGCACAAGCCGATCGCACTCGATCAGGGTGTTCGACGCAAGCCGCTGAATCCGATACGTTGGGCATCTGGAATTGCCCGCGAATGAGAAACACGATTTTCGTTTTGGCTCAACGATGCATTGCGTATCGATTCTCTGGAAATGGGGATGAGAAAGCTTCGACAGTTCCACACATTGGTTGGATGTTTCACGGCACCATTGATCGTGATGCTGGCGGTGTCCGGCGCATGGCAAGCCTTCAACTTCCACAAGGCCGCGAAGGACGGGAGCTATCGTCCGTGGAGTCTGGTGGCTGCGGTCTCCAAATTTCATCAGAACGAATACTTCCGCCCCAATCGCGAGGCCAGGGAAGCATGCGCGAAGATCGAAGATAAGAATGAATCTCAGCGATGTCTCGATGACGCGAAGAGGGCCGCTGATTCTCTTGCGATCCGGCGCAATGTGTTGGGAGGGTTACTCGTCGCCGTTGCGGGGGGCATTCTGATCAATGCGTTGACCGGGCTATGGATGGCAATGCAAGTGAAGCGGATGCGAATTGCCGCGATTGCGCTTTCGGCGCTCGGGATCGCGGTTCCAATCGCACTCGCCTATTCTTGATTCGAAATCGTCCTCTTACCCGATTCGAGGAATCAATTCCGTGTTCCGAGAACCGTCAGTCTTGTCCGATCGGCGCATCGTTTCCAATTGCAGAGGATGTTTCGTCGTCCGAAATATGCTTGCTGCAGTCGGCCGAGCAATTTCGCACCATATATCCCCCGAGTTGGGAGCAACTTCTACTGTTTGTGTAACTGGTGCATGTACCCGTACTCGGGATACAACATCCTTCCCCTCCCTTTGGATATCTGGGAGCGGGTGTTTGATCCAGGCCGCCAGGCACCGGGGAGTAAGTTTGGGCCGCTCGCGCTCCGCTCGTCGGGCTGGCAGCCTTCGAAACGTTCGCAAGGGTCAAGGCGCCAAGAGCCAAGGTCGAAATTGCAAACATGGAAACACCAACACTCGTCATTCGATTGCGGGATTTGAACATACGCTTCCTCTCCGAATTATGACTCTATTTTCGAAACCCTTCACTGGATTTCGATGGAACGGCCGAACGCCGAGATCGACCGCAAAATTAGTGTCCAGAACTTGATTTAGCGGCATTGATGCGATGCTCCGACCGCCTGGATTCATCACAACAAGCAGGAAACGCGGCGGCACAACCCCGTCATCCGCGTTGCCGCCGGAAACCCCACGCTTCCTTCGCCCCAACCATATGGCCGGGAGCGATAATATCGCCCCGTGTGCCTTATTTCAATTGTACTTTTTCGTCACTGGTCGTGTTGGCCTTTTTGTTGGGGCGGAAGTTTTGACGGACGGATTGGCCTGGAACTTGCCAAATTTTCGCAAAATTAGTGAGCAAACCAGGGCGAACGTCCCATAATTGCGTACATCGCGTAACGATCACTGGAATGTCGCAAGCTTCGTTATATGACTTCACCCTCCGGTTCCATCGTCCGAAAAACACTCATCGGCGTCATGATTGCTTGCGCCCTCAGTGTCGGCAACTGGTTGAGAGGACGAACTCCGCGATCCGCGCGCACCAAAACTTTCGAGCGCGTGCAATTTTGAAATATTGAGCGTGTCGGATCCAAATTCAAATCCAACAATCCCCAAAAAACAGCGATCGCAGTCCGCGCCGCATCGGAACGAACCGAGCCATAACGACGACCGACCATTTGCTGAGATTCGACGCAACCTATACGACGTTCTCCGACTGCTGACTCTGCACCGGTGGATGTTCTTCGTTCCGTTCTGCATCGTCTCCTGCGCGGCGTTCATCGTCAGCTTTTACTATCCGCGGACCTACAGTGCGACCACCAGCTTTGAGGTGCGCAACGATCCGATCATCATCAGCCTTCCGATGTCTCCGGGAGCCGCATCGTACAAATATTTCCGCAGCACCATGACCCTCGATCTGACGTCCGTGGACGCCATGCGCGAAGTCGTAGAGGCCCTTGGACTGTTGAAAGACACCGACCGCGACGAAAGCGGCGCACTCACGCCGGAAGGCTCACGCAGACTGGACCGATTGGCGCGATCACTTGGCGCAAATCTCGCGATCAATTCCACATCACCGAGTGAGCTTGTCGACATTGTGAGGATCACCTACACGGGGGCGGATGCAAAAATCGGAAAGAGTCTCGTCGATCAGGTCAAGAAGACTTACATCAAGCGAACCACAAGTTGGATCCGAGAATATTTGACGCTTCAGCGAGATTATTTTCTTCGCGAAGCGGAAGAGGCCGGCGAAGTGCTGTTGCGGGCACAGCGCGATGAGACTCGATTGCGGCTGGAGAGTCCCGGCGTCGATCCATCCGATCCCAGTTCGATCGCGGTCAAGTTATCTCAACTCGAATTGGAGCATCGCGATTTGCTTTCGCGGAGACGCGATTGTGACACGGAGATGATCGCGCAGCGTCAGGTGCTGGCCGACGCCGCGGGCGTGTTGCCTTCAAGACTTCCCGCGGAAGTGAGAAATTCCATGAATCGGACCGCTGTCACGCCGCGCGGTCTGCACATGCTCACCGCCATCCAGGACGTTGTGGCCGCCATGACCAAACTCCGAGAGACGCGAGGAGTGACGGACGCGCACCCTGAGATGCAGGAACTTCTGGCCAAGAAGCAACGCCTCGAAGCGGAATTGGAGAAGTTGCAATTGCCGGACTCTGAGACGGATTCCACTGCGGATTCGTCGGCGGCGTCGACCGAGTCAGGGCTATTGGTCGGCACTACGGGCTCGGAACAGAATCGCGTCAACATTCAGATTGCGGCTTTGGAACGGAAAATCAAGGATATCGACCTTAGTCTCGAGACGAATGTTCGGGCGATCACCGATCTCACCAAGGCAAAGGAACAAGTGTTCGACAAGCGTGAGGAATTCAGCGAAGTGTTGGGGCGGGTGGCCAAGGCCAAGCAGCACGTCTCGCAATTGGAATCCACACTTGGGATGATCGAGCCGGCGCTCAAGGCGGTTGAACAAGACCGATTGGTGCAATTTATTGAAGGACAGCCGGCGCGGGGACCGGCCACGCCGATTTCGCCGAAGGCAAGCACGGTTGTTCTCCTCTCGCTCTTGATGGGAGTTGTTGCCGGCGCGGTGTTCGTGATCCTGGGAGAGTTGTTTGACAACATTTATCGCAGCTCCGGCCAGGTGGCGAAGAGCCTGGGGTTGCCGATTCTCGAAGCGATCGACGAAATCGTCACGCCGCACGATCGCCGCCGCTTGCTCGTGTATCGGGCGGTGGCGTCTCCCTTGATCGTGGCCGCATGCCTTTCACTCACCATCATGGCCGGTTCGCTCGCATATCTGAGCCTCACTCAGCCCTGGGCTTATCAAAGGATGCGGAGCATTCCGCAGGCGGCGCTGGAGATCTTCATCGAGCGGCATGATCGAAGCGCGGACCGCGAAGACGACGTGGAAGTTTCGAACACGCCTTGAGAGTGTGATCGCGCGATCTCCTCGAGATAGCGCCCGCTCCCACCAAAGCGATGGCACGAGTCACGCCCCATCGATGATGCTGCCGCCGCAAGACAATTGCGTCGGACAGCGCAAGCAGCACCACGATAACTGTGAGTCCCTTTGGCGACGTCGCAGGGATGGGTTTGCTAAGCACTGCCATGGTGTCGAGGCTCAACTCACTTGCAATCATACCCGTGTCCGATGAGGCGTAATCCGAAAGGTAGGCTGATTGCCCGCCCTCCCAAGTGTTGCGCAAGATGGCGATGTGCTCCGGGTGAGAGGCGAAGACGGCCAGGGTGCTGGCTGCCGGGTGTCCGCTAGTATTGCTAACACCGTTGCACGGCTCCCAACATTGTCCAATTACCGTCCCCGGCGGCCGGTTGCCTAAGACTGGATCGGAGGCTGTGTTGACAATTGGGTCGCCGCTGGCAGCACCGCTGTTCGCACCGATCCATGCCTGAACCGTTGGATTGAAATACACCTGCAAAGTGTCGGGGACAGTGCCCCAAGTGATCACGCCTTTGCGGGCCCGCATGGCATCCGCGAGCACGCCGTCCGGATCGGCCCAGGTATCTGAAAGGTCAATGATCACGCCGAAAGGCGCAAGCTCGGCGGTGGTCGCTCCCGTGTGGGGAAAGACCGTACACTGATGCCCGTTGCTTTGCAGAAGCTGGCACCATTGCGCAGCGGCATTCGCCGAGGCGTTGCTGGTGTCGATCACCGCGACATTGGCCGCCAACACCACGTGTGCAGAATTGAAAAGTGCGACACAGAGAATTAGCGCTAGAAGCTTCCGTTGATCTGATTGCAGGTTCCGTCCTCCCTCCGATGCACCTGGCCGATGGACTTGGCATGTGCCTGAATTGTACCGCAACCGCAGGGTGCGATGCAATGAGTTGTGTGAATTTGCGAGTCGGCAACCGTGAAAAATGCGGATATTTCGCCGGCGATGGGTGCCAGCGACGGCTTTGCTGCCAGTGCCCCTACTTCGCCGTGGCCATCGCACGGACTTCACGAAGCACGGTGACTTTGATTTCACCGGGATAGGTCATCTGCTCTTCGATTTGCCTGGCTACATCGCGAGCGATCATGGTGGCGGCGGCGTCATCGACGCGCTTGGCGTCGACGATGACGCGAATCTCGCGGCCGGCTTGAATCGCGAACGCTTCTTTCACGCCCATTTGTGCTTTGGCGATTTCCTCGAGCTGCTGGAGTCGCTGCACATATCGTTCGAGTGATTCGCGGCGACCGCCCGGACGCGACGCACTGATCGCATCGGCCGCCATCACGATCGGCGTGTACGGGCTGGTCGAAGGAATGTCTCCGTGGTGACCTTCAATGGCATTGAGGACTTCCGGTCTTTCGGTGAAACGACGGCAGAAGTCCGCGCCAATCTTCTGATGACTGCCCTCGACTTCATGATCGATGGCCTTGCCGATGTCGTGCAGCAATCCGCAGCGTCGCGCGAGCCGCCCATCGAGCCCCAATTCGTCTGCGATATTCTGACAAAGGAATGCGACTTCCAAGCTGTGCCGCAAGACGTTTTGACCGTAGCTCGTGCGGAACTTTAATCGCCCTAGCAATTCAAGCTGCTTACGGTGCAGGCCGCCAATGCTCGCTTCGATCGACGCCTTCTTACCGGCCTCATAGACTTCCTCATCCACTTCCTTCTGCACTTGCTCGACGAGTTCTTCGATGCGGCCGGGGTGAATTCGCCCGTCCTGTATCAACCGCTCCAGCGACCGCCGCGCGACCTCGCGACGAACAGGATCAAACGCGCTGACCACCACGACGCCCGGAGTATCATCCACGATGACGTCGACCCCCGTTGCTTTCTCGAACGCGCGGATATTGCGCCCCTCGCGTCCGATCACGCGGCCTTTCATTTCATCATTGGGAATGTCCACGGCCGAAACGGAGCTTTCGCAGGTGTGCTCGCCCGCGTATCGCTGGATGGCGGTCAGCACGATCTCGCGAGATCGATGAACCGCCTCTTCCTTTGCGGTATTGAGTGTCTTGTCGATGAGAAGAGCGGCCTCTCGATCCACTTCGTGCTGCAGCTCGTCCAGAATCTGCTTCTTCGCTTCATCCGCGGTGACTCCCGCGACCTTTAGGAGCGATTCGCGACGCTCCACCAGAAGTTGATCGGCCCGCTTTTCTTTTTGGACGATTTCCTCGTTCGTCGCCTGCAGCTTCTTGACGGTTTGCTCAATCGATTTCTCCTTGGTGGTCAGCGTATCGAGCTTGGCCTCGAGATTGTCTTCCCTTTTGGCGATGCGTTTTTCGGCCTCCTTCAACTCGGCGCGCATCACATCTTCTTCTCGCTTCAATTCTTCCTGCCCCTTCAGGATGAGCGCCTTTGATTCCACCTCGGCCTTTTCGCGGGCAACTTCAGCCTCTCCGTGGGCGGCGGAAAGAATTCGTTCGGCGTCAGTCCGCGCCGAATCGACGCGTTTTCGCCCCAGCCAGATCGTCAAAAGGTATCCTGCAAGCAAGGCGGCCACGGCGCCCAAAGCCCCGGCCAACATGAGCTTCAATAAGGGCGCTGAGGATTCCGCTTCGGCGAGGACTACAAAAGAATTGATCATTGCGTGTGTCCCTGTCTGCGAAGCAAGGCGTTTCAGGGTAGCGGTTTCAATCGCGGTCGGCCCGCGATGACAGCCGCCCAACGGTACGAATGGGTACCAAACCCATCATCGCACCGGTTGAATTCAATGTCTTACGAAGATCAGGGCAGGAATTGAATGCGAGAATCAGAACAACGCGCTGATTCGCACCCAGTGCGGAACTTGCTTTGGCATGACGGCGCAACTCAAGACACGTATGCTGCGCTGGCGCGTCGAACTACGTCCTCAACGCCGACATTCCCGAATGTAGTATCGCCACGCTCGCGCTTGCCGCGCGGCATCCCAAAACGAAAACAAACGAATGGGCGAGTGGCCCGCTTCGCCGCCGTTTCGGGTCGCACGGAATTGCTACACTTCACGCGCCAGTTGCCCGGTGCATCGTCATCGAATCGCACCGTTCCCCGTCGCCAGACCAAATCGTTCCGCTGGATTACCTGCCCAGCAGTCTAGTCCCTAAAGCGCCTCAACATCTGAGCTTCGGAACCAATCGTCACCGCTTAAGCCTTAAACTGAGCGGGGACGACATAAAGCGACACTTCCGTCTGAGTGCCGATCTTACTACAATCCTTCAGTGTACAAAAATCGGCGGATACGTCAATGGGGGGCTTTCCGCCATGTTGTCACAGTTTCGGAATCTTAATTACCCACTGTAACTGGAAATCATCCCAATCGTATATACTACGAGCTTCCCGAAGAGTCTGGTTTCTCACCCTGAGGGTTCAAGAATGAAAAGACAATCAATTGTGTGGTGCTGTTTATGGCTGATCGGCTTAGCCGGCCCGGCCCAGGCGGCCGACAAGAAAGACGGCTCGAAAGCCAAGGTCACCCTGTTGCCAAGCGTGGAAAGCATCGTTCCCGGAGTGCCCTTTGAGATTGGGGTCCAATTTGAGCAGGAATCGGGCTGGCACATTTATTGGCAAAACAGCGGCGACGCCGGCTACGCACCTCGCATTGAATGGAAGCTCCCGGCAGGCTTCACCGCCAACGAACCGCAATTCCCAATTCCACGCCGCACCACGGCGCCCGGCGATATCGTCACGAACAACCTTCCGGGCAACCCGGTCCTAATGGTCCGAATCACACCACCCGCGGACGTGAAGCCCGGCAAGATCGACATTTCGGCAAAAGTCCGTTACCTGATCTGTAACGTTCCGTGCATCGAAGAAGATGCGCAACCGGCGATATCACTGACTGTTGGTGAACCAGGCAGCGAGCAGAAACTTGCAAACCAACAAGCATTAAATCGCGCGCGACGCGCGTTGCCCAAGCCATCAAGTGAACATCTCAAAGTGACTCCATCCATTGCTTCGACGACATTGACGGCGGGATCGAAATTCGATTTAACGCTGCTTCTCGAAGTTCCTCCCGGCAAGCACATCGAATCCAACGACCCCGGTCCGCCGACGCTTTTTCCGACGGACGTGTTCACCTATCGCGTGGGCGGAATTCGCATGGCGAAGCCCATCTATCCGCCGGCCAAAGTACGAAAAGACCCGGCCCTCGGAGACGTCGGCGAATTCGAAGGCAAAGTGACGGTGGCTGTCAGTGGCGAGGTTGATGCGTCCAGAGAATCGGGCCCGGCCAAGATCGGCGGCATCGTCGCGTTTCAAGCGTGTACGACCGACGGACACTGTTTTCCGCCCGAGGCCGTCGAATTCAGCGTGCCCGTAACCATCGAAGGCCAATCGAAAGCCAATGGCAATTCAGCGCCGGCTGGACAAGCAGGTTCTTCCGCGACCAAAGGAAGCGCCGAGCGAATAAATTCTTCAAACAGTGCGTCTACCACTTCCACGTTTTCCGGATCAGGCGAATCCAAATCATTTCTCTACTGGCTTTCATTTGCATTCCTTGGCGGTCTGATTCTCAACATCATGCCGTGTGTGCTGCCGGTGATTTCAATCAAGGTGTTGAGTTTCGTGCAGCAGGCCGGAGAATCGCCGGGTCGAGTTCTTCGGCTTGGTATTACTTTCAGTGCCGGAATCCTGCTCTCCTTCGAAGCGCTCGCGGCCGTCATTGTCGCCTTGAAGTCAGCAGGCCACGCGCTGGGCTGGGGATTTCAATTTCAGTCCCCCGCATTCGTGATCGTGATGATGACATTGATGTTCGTTTTCGGCCTGAGCTTGCTTGGGGTATTCATTATCACTCTGCCTGGAGCGGCCGTCACGCATCTCTCCGCCGCCGAAGAACATGAAGGCTACGTCGGGGCTTTTACGAAAGGGGCACTCGGCACGATCATGGCCACTCCCTGCACGGCGCCATTTCTCGGCCCCGCACTGGGAGTCGCATTTCAAAGCACGAACACTGAATTGTTCGCGATTTTCACCGCCATCGGACTCGGCATGTCCAGCCCGTTCCTGCTGCTCACGGCGTTTCCAAAATGGCTGCGCTTTCTTCCGCGCCCCGGCTCTTGGATGGAGCACTTCAAGCAATTTATGGGCTTTTTGCTCATGGGAACCGTCGTCTGGTTGATGTTCACGCTCGGCGATGAAATCGGACCGAAGGGCCTGACTCGTACGATGGCGTTCCTCGTTTTCATTGGTCTAGCCTGCTGGCTACTCGGCCGCCAAACTCCATTGACGCCCGTCGCGCGGCGATTGCTTGCCTGGGTTGCTTCGCTCGGAATCGTCGTCGCCGGATGGTGGGTCTGTTTCCAACAAACCACCACGCTTGAAAATCTGATGGCCGATGTGCGGTTGTCCAAGGTTTGTCCGTGTCCTGAAGAAGTGCCGCAACTTACGGCGTCAGATTGGGAAAAAGGAATTCCCTGGCAGCCGTGGTCCAAAGGTCGAGCATCAATGCTCGCTTCGCAGGGCTACACCGTCTACGTGGATTACACCGCGACGTGGTGCGCGACGTGCCTGGCCAATAAGGCGGCCACGCTGGAAACCGAAACCGTGCGACACAAGATGCGCGACAACTGCGTCGTGCCGCTGAAGGCCGATTTCACGTTGAACGATCCCGACATCCTGGACGACCTTCAATCCTTCGGACGTTCAGGAGTGCCACTGAATGTCATCTATCCCCACAGCCTTCAACCATCCCGCAACGTCAGCAAGTCAATAGAATAACACCCAGCGGTCACGGCCACCGGCTCACGCCCGGAGGAAACACGGCGTCCAAAAACCATTTCACGTCAGCAATATTCACAAAACCGTCTTTGTTGACATCGAATTCCCTGCAAGTGTGCCCAAGTCGCCTTGACTCATAGCAGTTCTCAAGTTCGGCGAAGTCGGCTAGATTCACCTGACAATCTCCATTTCCATCAAATGTTAATTCGCGATCATCTGAGAGTTCCCAGGTTTCATTGTCGAAACCGTGTTGCGCCGAATTTCCTCCAAACAACACGATTTCTTCCCGGTCCGCGTCGTAGGCCATTCCCATGGAGAACCGCCCGGGCAATTGACCAACGGTCATAAGTTGCCAGGTCGCGCCATCCCAGCTCCATAGGTCGGATCGATACTTGTAGTTGAAATCCATTCCGCCAAAAAGAATAGTCCTCCGTTCGCGCTCATCAAACACCGTCGCACCCCCAAGTCGCGCCTCTGGCCCATTGGAGCCGCGCAACTCCCATGACGTTCCATCAAATTCCCAAGTTTCCGTTGGCGGAATCGAGTTGGGTGACCCATAGATGCCGGCAAACAAGACGCAAACGCCGCGGCGCGAGTCAAATGCCAGCGAAAGAATTGATCGAGGCGGCGGTCCAATCAACCCACGCGATTTCCATGATTGCCCGTTCCATTCCCACGTTTCCATCGAATCTGCGTTGCCTCCCGCGAGCATGACAGTGAGTCTCCGCCTCGAATCAAACACGATCGGACCAGAATGTTCAGGCAATGGGCCTGAATTGCTCTTAAGCACCCAAGACGCTCCATCCCACTCCCATGTGTCGCCGAAAGGTTCTCCTGTATCACTGTTTGCGCCGCCATGTAGAACTATTACATCGCGAAACGTGTCCTGCGCAACGGAAAAATATCTCCGCGTCGGAGGTCCTTCTACATCACGCATCCGCCAAACCGTGCCATTCAACTCCCACGTTTGCAAGGTCGGCGAATCGGTTGGATTCGCAACAAGAACTGTCACTACGCGTTTTCGATCATAGATTAACTCAGGAGTTGTAACCGTAGGAACATCACCTGATCGCTCTACCCATTCACCTGCGATTCTTTCCCAAAGCACGGAGGAGCCCACCAAGACAAGTACACTTCGGTTCGCATCGAAGACCATCGCACCATTCGCTTCCGGAAGTGGATTGGGTTCAGGTTGTTCGCGCCACATGTCACCGTCCCACTCCCACGTGTCATGACATCCGTACCCGGTGTAGCATGCGCTATTCAGGGCACGTCCGCCGAATAGGACAGTGACATTTCGAGTCACATCGAACGTCATTGAATGATATGCGCGGGGAAGATTGTTGGAGGGCGTCCGCTCATTCCATTCCTTGCCGTCCCATTCCCAGGTGTCGCCAAAAAATCCGTTGTAACGATACGCACCTCCATGAAGCACCACACAATTTCGCTTGCTGTCGAATGTCATCGCATGCCCAAACCGCGCGGATGGTCCCGTGACCTGCAATTGTTTCCAAGAGTTCCCATTCCATTCCCAAGTATCGTCCAGCGGCCTGCGGTTTGCGTCCTCTCCTCCAAACATCACCAGGACTCCGCGTTTGGAATCAAAGGCCGCCGCCGCGAAAATACGAGGAATTGGAGACACACCGTCTACTGCAGTTCGTTCGATCCATTGGTGGCCATCCCATTCCCACGTGTCGCCAAAAAACGAAATATGGTTGACCCCGCCGAATAAAACCGAAACGTCGCGTTTACTGTCATAAACCATTATGTAAGCGTATCGAGGCCCCGGACCGTAGACTTGGCGATTCTCCCAGCGCTGTCCATCCCATTCCCATGTATCGCCAAGTGACGGCCCCCGCGAACTTTCACCGCCAAATAGAACCGTTACGCCCCGACGTTCGTCAAACGACATCGCCTGGCTATGTCGGTCGAACGGCGTGGCCGGCGTCCAAACCGGACAACGATCCGCAGCCCTCACAACATCCCCGACCAACAGGAGAAACAGTGTGGCCCGCAGAACTCTTCTTGAATCGCGCCTATGCACGGATTCATTTCCCCGGACGAGCACGTCTTCGTTGCTTGTCATGTAAAACCGCGGATTCTCGATCGCTCCGACGCTCCATAGGTTCATTTCACGGTACTCCTATTTTGCACTCCGCACCCAAACTCTATAACACGCGAACTCCTCATCCGGCGGGAAAAAAATTGGCGAAACTTGAAGAAATTCCTGCCAAAACTCGCCCCGATGGTCATGTTGGGCGTTTGTAACGTCAGGCCGCGTGCGATTGAATCATTTTTTTCATCGAGCGCCTTTGACGTTATTCCCATTGGAGCCTTAGAGCCGCGTGCCACCCATGCTCACCCCATTCGTTCCATCCCACACATACTTTCGCAGGTTCGCATTCCCCCGCCCATTGCACGTTCTTGATTCGATCTTCTATCTTCAAACTTCAGTCTTCAATTTAGTGCCACGACATGACACTAGTGAAAAAAATACTTTCCAAACGAACCCATCTGAAAGTAACACTGAACAGCCACCCCCGTTTTCCAGCCTCAAGGAGTGGAAGTCTTGGGTCTGGTTTCCGGAACAAGCGCCTTTGGCTAATATAAAACCCATGAACTCTCCGGATGGGCCAGTCTTTGATCCGACGTTCGCGTGGCTGAACACAGACCGCGCCCTGCACTTCGACGGCGAGCTGAAAGGGCAGGTCGTCGTCCTCGATTTCTGGACCTATTGCTGCATCAACTGCATTCACATCCTGCCCGACCTTTCGTATCTCGAAAAAAAGTACGCGAGCGAGCCGGTGACTTTCATCGGTGTACACAGCGCCAAGTTTTCCAATGAGGCCAATCGCGAGACGATCCGCGCGGCGATACTTCGATACGAGATTCATCATCCGGTGATCGTCGATGAGAACATGAAATTGTGGCGGGCGTTTCGCGTACGGAGCTGGCCGACGGTTGTGGTGATTGGTCCGACAGGCGCGATCGTCACTGCGTTCGCGGGCGAAGGAAATCGTGACGCGCTCGATGAGGCCATTGGGCAAGCGCTGGCCCAGGGCCGATCGCTGGGCACGCTGGCGGCCGGTCCGCTCAAATTGCGGCGTGAAGGAAATGTTCGCGGGGCGTCGGGTTTGGCGTTTCCGGGAAAGGTTCTCGCCGATGCCGCGACAAAACGACTCTTCATTGCGGATTCGAACCATTATCGGATTGTCATCGCCGAATTCCCCGATGCCGATGGTCGCGCGAAAGTCGTCAACGTGATCGGCTCGGGTGCGTGCGGCGCGGATGATGCTCCGGCCGATCGCGCGACGTTCAATCATCCGCAAGGTCTCGCGCTCGGGCGCGACAATTTGTATGTGGCCGACACTGAGAATCATCTGATTCGCCGGATCGAACTTCGTAGCGGCGACGTGAGAACGGTCGTCGGCACGGGCAAGATGACGTATGACTTTTCCGGCGGCGGCATGGGTGTCGATCAAGGAATCAACTCGCCGTGGGACTTGGTGCTGGAAGGCTCGACTTTGTATGTGGCGATGGCCGGTCAGCATCAAATCTGGCGCGTCGATCTTCCGGTGGGATTCGCGCGAGCGCTGGCGGGCACGGGTCGCGAGAACATTGTGGACGGGCCGACGGAAACTTCGGCGTTCTCGCAGCCTTCGGGAATTTGCGCGCTCGATGGAAAATTGTATGTGGCCGACAGCGAGGTCAGCGCCATTCGTTGCATCGACATGGCCACCGAGCGGGTCACAACGATTCTCGGCGAAGGATTGTTCTCGTTCGGGGATGTGGACGGCGTGTTTCCACAGGCGAAGTTGCAGCATCCGCTGGGTGTGGCCGGCTGGGGCAAGCTGGTTCTCGTTGCAGATACCTACAACCACAAGATCAAAGCGATCGATCCGGCCACTCGCGCGGCGCGAACGCTTTATGGTACAGGCAAGCCTGGTGCTTCGACTGCTGATGGCGGCGTCGAGTTTTTCGAGCCGGGCGGGCTGTCGGTCGCGGGCGATTTTGTTTTCGTGGCTGACACGAACAACCATCGCATCGTGCGAGTGAATCTTAAGACTCATCAGTGGCATGAGATTATTCTTGAAGGCCTTGCGCGGCCGCGATTCGCACACCACGGCGCGATGATGGAGCACGTCGCAACTGGCGCGATCGCGAGTATCGATGCGGACGGGATTGCGGCCAATGACCTGGAGGATGCTTCGCCGGATTGGATCATCGACGTGGAGCCGGTCGCGGTTACGGCACAAGGAGAAGTAACGGTTTCGATTGATCCGTTCATTCCGCGCGATGCGCATCTTAGTGCCGACGCCCCTTGGTCGATCCGGGTTTCGAATGGCCAAAGCACCATCGCCCAACACACCGGCAAGTCGGATCGTCTGCCGCTTTCGATCCGCATCCCGGCCAATTCGCTGCATCCGCCGCAAGAGATCACCGTCTCCGCGAACCTGGCCTACTGCACCGCCGGCGTGGCCTCGGTCTGCGTGCCACGATTTATCACTTTCCGCGTTCCCTTGAAGCCCGGCGCACAAACAAAAATCGACCTCAAAGAACCGCTCGCGTAAAAAGCGAACCGCAGATTTTCGCAGATATTTCACCACGAAGGGCACGAAGAACACGAAGGCGGCGTAAAGCGAGACTTTCAGATGGGTTCGTTTGGAAAGTATTTTTTTCACTAATGTCATCGTGTGGCACTCTCGTGAATGCTAAATGGTGAATGCGGAATGCCGAAAAAGAGCGAAGAGCAAGGCAAAAGTCGAAACGTTGAAAAATCGAAACGCGTGATGGCGACGAGTGAAACGTCGAAAAGTTGAAAAAGTGAAGAGTCGAAATTGGGAGGAGGGGCCGACACTTCGGTGAATCGAAGTAACAAGGAAATGAGCAATGTTCGGCACATCATACACTGTGAATAACGTCGTGGGTGATCGCTGAAAAAAGGTTTGGCCCCGAGCGCGGACGTGGAGGCGGCGGAAAACGCAGATTTTCACAGATTTTCGCAGATTTTCTTACCACGAAGGGCGCGAAGAACACGAAGGCGGCCGTGAAGAGACCGCAGTTTCCGCAGATTTTTGAGGATAGCGCTTTCGTAATCCATATCATCGAAAACGCGTGGTTTCGGCGTGCTTGTGCAAAATAATCACACGAAATACGTTGACACTGAAAAGCTCGCCTGATAGCCTATGCCGTTCTACGGAAGGGATTTGTTCAGGCCAAGGTCGGCGTTCGCAGTAATCACAGTCACCGTCGGCGCGACGAAGTTTCACGCATAGAGGGCTTGTACACGAAAGGAGCATTTCTCCATGAACACTCGTATCTCCCCGTTGTTAGTTCTTGCAATGCTAGTTCCGATTACACTGACCGCTTCGTCACAAGGCGCAGGACCGCTGGTCGGATGGGGGCGCAACGACTTTGGGCAGACTAACGTCCCTTCAGGCACATTCACCGCCGTGGCCTGTGGCGAAGATCACTGCGTGGCAATCCGCACCGACGGCACACTCATCGGTTGGGGGATGAACGATCAGGGCCAAATCAACGTCCCCGCAGGCACGTTCACCGCCGTGGCGGCGGGCGCGTGGCACAGCCTAGCGATCCGCAGCGACGGCGCGCTCGTCGGGTGGGGGCGGGACGTAGAGAGCCAGGTCGACGTCCCTGCTGGCACGTACACTGCCGTTGCTGCAGGCTACTCGCACAGCCTGGCGATCCGGAGCGACGGCATTCTGGTCGGGTGGGGGTTCAACAACTATGGTCAGATCAACGTCCCCTCCGGCACGTTCACCGCCGTGGCTGCAGGGGCTGGGGCGAGTCACAGCCTAGCGATCCGCAGCGACGGCCACGGCACGCTGAACGCGTGGGGCCGCAATGCCTCCGGTCAAACCGACGTGCCGGCACCCAATGCAGACTTCATCGCCGTCGCGGGGGCGCTGATTTCAGCCTGGCGATCCGCAGCGACGGCACGCTGGCCGCGTGGGGCGACAATACCTACGGACAGATCAATGTTCCGGCAGGCACGTTCACGGCCGTGACCGCAGGCTACTATCACAGCCTTGCGATTCGCAGTGATGGGACACTTGTTGGATGGGGCCGGAACGACGAGAGTCAGGTCGATGTACCGACGGGCACTTTTACTGCCGTGGCCGCTGGCGGGTATCACAGCCTAGCGATCCGCAGTGGCCCGATTCCTACGGTTTCGACGTGGGGTCTGATCGTGATGGCGGTGCTAGTACTTGGCACTGGAGCTGTTGTACTTGTCACTCGTAGAGGCGCTAACATTGCCCCGGGAATTGAACTCGCTGCATAATGCGATATCGATTCAGAAGCGCGGCAAAAAGTTTTCGCGGAATCAAAGAAATACAACCTTCACCCCCGGCCCTCTCCCTTGCGAGGGAGAGGGAGCTGTTGTTGGGGCGCGTTCTTGACCCAGGGTGGCGGTTCGCGTCGGGCGAACCTTACCCTGGGCTACTATCGATCGCCCTTACAGGGCTCAGAATCCGTATTCTCGCCAACGGCGTTCGATGAGCGCGCGAGTGTCGGTCGCAATTTGCAATTCCTCCGGCCAATCGCGCACGGTGCCTTCGCCCTGGATTTTGCGGGTGGCGTCGATGCCGATTTTGCCGCCAGTGCCGTAGTAGGGAGTCGCGTGATCGAGGATGTCGCATGGGCCGTCGACGATCATCGTGTCGCGGCGCCAGTCGACGTTGGCGCCCATGTGAAAAAGCACGTCCTGCTCATCGTGCACGTTCACGTGGTCATCGACGACGACGATCATTTTCGAGAACATCATCTGGCCCGCACTCCAGATGCCGCTCATCACCTTGCGGGCCTGCATGGGATATTCCTTGCGAATCTTCACGAAGACGCAGTTGTGAAAGGCCCCGAACATCGGCAGGTGGTAGTCGATGATGTCGGGAATGAGCATTCGCAGCAGGGGCAGGAAGATGCGTTCGGTGGCCTTACCGAGGTAATAGTCCTCCTGCGGCGGGAAACCGACGATCGTGGTCGGGTAGATCGGATTCTTGCGATGCGTGATCGCGGTGACGTGGAACGCGGGATAGTCATCGGCGAGCGAATAGAAGCCGGTGTGATCGCCGAACGGGCCTTCGACGAGCATTTCATCCGGGTGTACCCAGCCTTCGATGACAATCTCGGCGTTGACGGGTACTTCCATGGGGATCGAAACGCAAGGACACAGCTCGATGCCGTCGTCGTTGAGAAACCCGGCGAAAAGCAGTTCACTCATATCCGGCGGGAGCGGGCAGGTCGCGGCGTAGGTGAGCACCGGCTCGCCGCCGAGGACGATTGCAAGAGGCATTTTCTCGCCGCGGGCTTTGTATTTGCGAAAGTGTCGAGCCCCGTCGTGGTGCATGTGCCAGTGCATGGCCGCGAGCTTGGGGCCGTAGACTTGCACGCGATACATTCCCACGTTGCGGTCGCCGGTTTCGGCGTCTTTGGTGTAGATTCCGGCAAGAGTGATGTAACGGCCAGTGCCGACCCCCCCGTCCCCCCCCTTACTAAGGGTGGGAGCAAGGGTGGGTTTGCCGCCGTACCCCGGCTCGCCGTCGTGAGGCCAGCATTGGATGATCGGCAGCGAAAGCAGGTCCGCGTCGTCGGTGTGTGTCACTTCCTGGCACATTCCGCGTTTGACGACTTTGGGCGCGTAACCCGCGAGCTTGGCGAGCTGCGGGAGCTTCTTCATTTTTTCGATGAGCGTGGTGGGCATCTGCGGCTTGACGAGTTCCTGCACGCGATCGGCCAATTCCTCAAAGCTCTCCACGCCGAGTGCGAGCCGCATTCGTTCGTAGCTGCCGAACAAGTTGATCGCGACGGGAATGGAAGAGCCTTTTACAGATTCGAAAAGCAGTGCGTGGCCGCCTCGCATGCCATGAACCGGATCGGTAGCTGGCGGCTTCGCATTCCCGGCCGCAGGCATCTTGCTGACGCGATCGGCGATGGCGGAGATTTCCAGGATCGGATCGACGTTGGTTTTCACTCGGCGCAGCTGCGCTTTGGCTTCCAACGCTGCGATGTAGGATTGTAAATCGTTGAATGGCAAGCACGCTCCGATTGCAATTCGCGAATTTGTGCCTCCCGTCGCTCGCGCTCCGGGTTCGGATCATCATCGCCAAGGACTCGAAATACGTCCAACGGGATTGTCATAGTTGGTATGAAGATTACCGTCAATGCAAAACAGCCCGGCGTCGAAAGCGAGTGCAATTCGCAAACATCGCCGAGCTGATCGATGCAAATGGTAATTATTCGCTTTGAACCGCGATTTTTCGCGGCTTGATCTTCTCGCTCTTCGGCAAATGAACTTTGAGCACGCCGTTGCTCATTTGTGCACGAATCGCCTGCGCGTCCACGCCCTCTCCGACGGCGAACGTGCGGTGGAAATCTCCGACTCCATATTCGCGTAGCAGGAAGCGCGTTTCATCGCCCTGTCGAGAAGGAATATGGGCGTGGATAGTGAGCTCGCCCTGTTCGAAATTGATGTCGATGTCCTTGGCCGTCGCTCCTGGCACGTCCGCGAGCAGAATGACTTCATTCTGGTTTTCGATAATGTCCACGCCCGGAGCATACGCGCATCCGCACTGCATTCGCTCCGCACGCGACACGCCGTTTTCTTTCTTTTCCATTGTGGTTGTCATGATCTTTTCAGCTCCTCTTCGCATATTGCTGCATTTGAGATTTCAGATATTCAAATTTCAAAAACACCTGCTCCGCCCTCACTACGAAACAATGCCCTTCGACTGTTCAGCGTCGCCTACTCCGCCTTGACTTCGATGCGTCGCGGCTTGGCCTCTTCCGCCTTTGGCATCGTGACCGTGAGCACGCCGTCCTTCAGAACGGCCTGCACGCGATCGGTCCGCACCGCACACGGCAGCGTGATGAGGCGAGAGAATTCGCCGCAGCCGCGCTCCTGCCGGTGATACGTCGCACCCTCGGTCTTTGTGCAGCACTCTTTTCGCTGACCTTTGATGGAAAGCTCATCGCCGATGACGGAAACTTCCAAGTCCTGCATGTTCATTCCGGGCACTTCGGCCTCCGCGAAAAGCGTGTCACCGTCTTCCCAAAGGTTGATGGCCGGAGATCCGCGCGTTCCGCTGAACGTGCCGCCGTCCACCCCACCCAAGTAATCCTCAAAAAGCCGACCGACTTCCTGCCGCAGTTGATGGAATGGAAACGTTTGGTTCATTCGTTGTAGCAACATGATCGTGCACCTCCCTTTTTGGTTCATACGCCGCACCGTTGCGGTCTGTCATCGATGAAGAATCTGCAAGCTCCGTGCCAGGTTTTCACATTGCTGGCGACGTTCATAAGTGCCTGCAAGAAAATGAAATATGGAGAATTCTCCAATTGACGGATCACGACAGGAGGGCCAAATTGGCGGTGTCAATTTGACATTCAGGAACGTGCGTTTTCTCGTCTTAAATTCGCTCTTTTGGTTTGCTTTTTGGGGCGGATAAGCGTAAGCTCCCATAATCGGTGAGTTCTCGGCCGCAGCCGAGGCGGGGTTCATTCGAGTTGGCAGAATTGGATGTTCGTGGGGGAAGGAAATCCGGGCCAATGATGCGGTTGCGCGATACGCTCGGGGTCTCTTGCGTGCTCCTCGCGGCCTATGGCTGCACGCCGCAAGGAAGTTCTTCCTTTCTGTCAACTCCAGGCGCCAACCAGAGTTCCGGCTCCAACGCAAACTCGGTCGGCGATGTAACAACAGGACACGTTACTGAAGGCGGGACCGAATTCCCGGTTCCTTCATTGGCAGTTCGGGCGCGTGTTCGAAACGAAAGCTCATCCGGTTCGGACATGACGGTGAAGTTCCTGCGCGGAAACTCCATCGTCAATATTTCCTTTATTCGCGCAGTACCCGCATCCATTACCACCGTCACAAGCCCCGAATCGGCACAGTTGGTCGAGTTGACCGGCGTCGATGCGAACGGCCATGTGTTGCCGTCGAAGATTTTCACGCTTGGTGTTGATTTTCAGACCGGCATTCCCGCTGAATACATCATTCGCGATCCGAGCAACCCCACGCCGCCCGACAATGGCGGCGGTGATGGGTCTACGTCGGGCGGATCGACGGGTGGAGCTAGCGGTGGATCGAGTGGCGGAACAGGCTCCGGGTCGTCGGGACAGCCGGACGGTTGGACCGACAACGGAGGAGGATCACCGCCGCCAGGTCCAGGCCCTGTAACACCTGCATTGACGATCGTTGAGCCCGCAGATAGCGTGGCGATCTTCATCGGACAGACGGTCCACGTTCGATGGGACGACACGGCCACTGATACGACGTCAACGGTTTCTCTGTTCCTTAAACTTTTTGGAGACGCGAACAAGAACCATTGGATTTCGCTCGGACCTGCGGTTGGGGCCTTGCTCGATGGAACGAATGATCAACTTGACGTGTTGATCGAAGGCGTCGATGCCGGATCGTACGAGATTGTCGGAGTGCTGACCGATCCCGCATCGAGCGATGTCATCGCCGTGGCACCTGGAAAAATTGACGTCCAGAAGCCTTCCGAAGGAATCGCCCCGACGATCACGCTTACGCCGCAAACATCCCAGCAAGTGATTTACAATGGCGATGCGATCAGCATTCAGTGGTCCGATGTCGATCCCGGCGGCAATGCGACGATCACGTTCTCGCTCGAATCGTCGGACCCGTCGGAGACCGGCGTGCAGGTGTTCACGCTCAGCCCGACTTTCCCCGGAGATCCAGATGGAGCGGGTGATTCGGCCGCGATTTCCATCCATGGGGTGATTCCCGGAACATACGACCTTGTGGCCCGCATCAGCGACAACGGGCTTGCGGGGTCCGATCGACTTTCCCGCGCGGTAAGCATGCTCCCCGACTTGAAAAATGATCCACCGACGTTCAGCTTTGTCGAGCCGGCCTTGGACATTGACGTGGCCGCCGGTCAGCGCTTTGAGGCCCGCTGGACTGATTCCGACGCCAATGACAACGCGCAAATCTCTTTCCTTCTCGACCCGGATTGGCAGAACATTCCGCTGGATGGAAACGAGTATCTGCTTGCTTCATCCATCAGTGAAGACCCGGATGGAGTCGGGGATCAGACACGTCTTGTGCTTCCGGCAGGGCTTCCCAATGGGGCGTACGTGCTTGTCGCGGTCATCAATGATGGATTGATCGAAGTGCAGGTACGAGCGGCGGCGTTCATTTACGTCGGGCGAAATTCGGATGATCAAAATGGACAAGGCGGCGGAGACGGCCAGATCGGCGGCGACGTTGGGGCAGGTCCCGTGGGTACGCTGACCTCCATTGAGCCTTTCGCCGATGTCGTGGACGATGTCACGCAAACGCTGATGGTCCATTCCATGATCAACGGGCCCGTGCCGTCGCGACAGCAAATCTTCATAAGCAACGTTGCTTACGGCGGCTCGACAAAGATTGAAGTCACGCCAGCGGCAACGGGAACGCCGGCCAAGACTTCAGTCTATTCGCTCGATCTGAGTTCGATCCCCAACGATGCCTGGCCAAGATCGTTCGACCTTGAAACCGATCTTACATACGCCGACGGGAGCATGGCGGCTTTCTACTCGATGCGTCCGATCAAGATTCGCCAGCAGGTCGAAGTGATCAGCGCCACGATGCTGGGTTATTCCTGCACGGGATTGGCCGACGCGTCTCCGTTCATCGGCCTGGAATTCACCTGGTACGGCGGCGGATTCGCCGAAAGCGACACAAATACGGCTGTCGAATTCTGGCTTTCCAAGGATGGGGCGATTCCGGCCACTGATACGAACGATTCGACGCACCGCCGTTTGCTTCAATCTGTCTCCAGCCCCAACAAGCAGATCACCACTCGCGTGCCGATCGGCACGATTCTCGGTGGCGGGGCTGGTCTCGGTTCAGGCACAGGCGACGTGGCAAGCGTGGCCGATCCGGGCGATTATGAGCTGCTGAGCGTGTTCTCGCCATTCAATTCGGATCGCTTCATTTCCGAGCCTTTCGGACAGAGTGTCACGTTGTGCGGTTATCGGGCAGGCGCTGCGGTAAAAACCGGGCCGTAGCTTTCTTCACCAGCGTCTCCAGAGAATCCGCAATCACAATCCCACGATCGGTCGCCTTGGCATTGGCCACGCACACAATGTCCAAACCGCCCGGCAGATGTGACTTGTTCCGTCGAAAGGCCTCCCGGATGCGTCGCTTCACGTAGTTCCTTTGCACAGCGCCTCCGACACGTTTGCTGACACTTATGCCGAGCCTTGACCAAGGCAGTTCGTTTTCCGCGACGTAAACAGTAAGCGCGTGATCAGAGGCTCGGAAGCGGAGCTTGTAGACGCGATCAAAGTCTCGATCGCTTTTCAATCGCTCTTGCGGTCGAAATCGCTGATCAGGCTTCGTGGATGGATCGCGGGGAACATGCATGTGGAGAAGTGCCTTTCGTTACACACTTGTACATGACGAACGCGTGTACATCAACCCGAATTGCATGACCAGATATACGAAACAGATGAAGCCACGAATTGGATCGACTTCAGAATTTGGGAATCCGCTCGCGGCTCACAAGTTGATCGGCCAGGCGCGTCGGTTCAGGTACACGAAACCCATTGTCGCAGGCAAGGATGACACGGACCGCGGCTCGCAGGGAAACGCGGTGCCCGATGCTGGCGTAGACCGGCTTGACATTGTCGCGCGTCCGCAGCGCGATTCCGACGCACTCGCCGCGATGCAGCATCTTGCTTGTGTCGCCACGGTTCGGGCCTGGTTCATCGAATTCGCCGACCAGCACGCTCTTCGCGCAGCCCACGCTCGGTCGGTCCAACATCAATCCAAGATGGCTCGCCAGGCCGATCCGGCGGGGATGGGCGCGGCCTTGGCCGTCAAACATGAATACGTCAGGTTGCGATTTCATTTTCCGTACGGCGGCCAGAATCGCCGGAGCTTCGCGAAAGGTGAGCAAACCCGGCACGTATGGAAATCTCGCAGCGGCGCGGGCGGTGACTTGTTCGACGATTGCCCCGGCTCGCACATCCCAAACGACGATGCCGGCCACGCATTCATTGCCATCCGGAGAAAATGCAAGATCAGCGCCGGCGACGAGTCGAAGCCGAGGGATTGAGCCGTGACAAATAATTCGTGGAGCCAATCGAATTTGCAGCTCGATGGCGCGAGCCGGCGTTGCATTCCAGCGGTGCAACGGTCGTGGAAGTTTCATGACGACCGAAGCTCGGCGGATTGCTCGATGCTGTCAACCCGGTTCGAGAAGTCGCAGGCAGATGTCTTTGAGATCCGTGTCGCGGAGTTCGCCGGGAGCTTCGAGCGCTCGCGAAGGCTGCGAGCAAAGCAGTGCGGTGCGGTGATGCGTCTGCGTGGTCGGCACTCCATGCGAGCCTTTGACGAGCGCAGCATTGAGCGGAATTCCTTTGGCAATGGGATCAAAGAAAAGCTCGACGGGGTCGTATCCGGGCTTGCGATGAATATCCACCGTTCGCGCGAAGAATGGAGCGAGCGAATCATCCAGCCACCAATAATACGCGAACCAGTGGTCCTCTTCGCTCACTAGAATCACGTCGCCGCTGAGCGGATGATTGAGACCGATTGGGGCGCGCTCGGAATCGGCAAAAACGCCGGAGATTCCGGGCGTTCCGCGAAATGATTCGACAATCCGGGCGACCCGCTTCGCGCGGCCTTCGCCGCCGCTCACATACACGTGGGCGAATTGGTGATCGACCATTGCGAAGGCGACGCTTCTTGCGAGATCCACATGTTCTTTCCCTTCCACCTCGCGCACGGAAAGCATACCGGCCTGACGTAGAATGCGATTGGGATGGATTGCACATGTGACATCGGTCAATGCGTATTCACCGGCCACAATGAAAACGGGCGCGGCGAGATGCTTCGCATCGCTCAGCATGACGAAATCTGACTCCATGACGGCGCTGGACCCTTTGACATCGCCGGGCACTATGGCGGCGTTGGACGCAACGGCCGCATTGGTCTCCACGATGGCGACGAATTCCGCGATGGCGCGATCGAGTTCGCCGACGGCTTGCGCGGCTTGCGGTGAATTCGGACCGAACTTCTGCATCGCGTAATCCAAGTGCGGCAAATAAATCCAATGAAAGCCGGGTGTGTGGCGCTTGTGCAGCCATGCGGCCGCTCGCAGGATCCACTTCGTGGATTCGATGTTGGAGAGAGGGCCCCAATAGTGCTGCAAGGGAAAATGGCCGCATTCGCCGATCAATTCGGCGTACAGTCCGTCGGGCTTGGAATAGCACCAAAGCTTCGTCGTGCCATCGGGCTGGTGAATCGGCTCGGGCGTGACGATCAAGTCGGCCGCGGCGTCTTTGATGTTTTGAGCATGCCAGGCGGCGGAGCTGATCTCGCGACGCCTCAGCTCATCCCAGATTTGTAGGCCCTTGATTCGATTGTTTCGGCCGACCCAGAATTCGACCTCACGTTTCTCACGATCATAGAAGCCGTTGGCGATGACGCCGTGCTCATGCGGTGCGGCGCCGGTGAACATCGACGCCTGCACGCAGGACGTCACACAAGGGAATGTCGGCGTCAGATCGCGAAGCACGCCGTGATTCGCCCATGCGGACAATTGCGGTGTAGCCTGGGTGATGTCGCGGCGTCGCAATCCGGGAATGGAAAGAAATATCAACGGTGCTAACAACACGGTGATTATAGGGCCTACGGTGCGCGAATCCAGCCAATTTGCCGCGCGTTCAAGTGGACTCGAACACGGATATCAAACTTCGTAAGCTGTCGTCCAACGTACGGCGGCCATGATTTCGCTTTCAATTCGGAATGAATTATGCGACCATGGTCAGCGAAATCATCGTGGAGCAATGCGGCGCTCAGACAGCGAAATTGGGGGGGCTATGCGGAAACACTTTTTTCGGTTCGTCATTCTATCGTTCGCCTTTGGTCGCGGGACGATTGCCTTTGGTCAGGATCAAATCGATACGGCACTTGCCGAAGTCGCATCAACTATCGACTTCGCGGCATTCCCGGATTGTCTGGATGGTCCGAACGCGCCGGTCGCGGCAGGTTGCAGCACCTTCAATTTTCACGCCGACACTCACATTGACCTGGCGGATTTCGCTGTCATCCAAAGAGGCTACGCGTTAACCCCCGGACCGATCCAGTTTTCAACGGAGACAGCGGGTGAAATCAATCCGATCGATGATGTGGACGAATACACGTTCCAAGGTGATTTCGGCTCCACGGTCACGGTGGATTTTTCCACGCCAACGGTGAACGGGCGTCCGGACCTTGTGATACATATTGATCTTGTGCGACCAAACGGCACGATTCCGGCCTCGGGCACGGCAGTGTCGTGCGGAACGACGGCGCGAATCGATTCCTTCCCACTCGACACGACCGGTAACTGGAAAGTGCGAGTTCGCGCCTATGAGAGCTGGAACAACTGCGGATACGGAGCGGACGACGCACTTCGCACCGGTCTTTATACGCTGACAGTCTGTCCGTCGAATACACCACCCATTGCAATCGCTTATGGTCAAACGCGCACAAGCGTGTTCAGCTCAGATTGCCAGATCGTCAATTTCCAATTCAGCGGGAATTCAGACGATGTGGTGTCGATCATGTATCTGGGACCGGCACAAACCCGGCACGTTCAGCTCTACGCCCCTAATGGGACCAAGCTAGGGACATCATCCGGCGGCAGCGGCGCGTCGCTCAACGACATCGTCTTGCCTTTGGACGGAACCTATCAAATTGCCGTCGAAGCAACCGACAACCAGCCGACCGGGAGCTTCAGCATAGGGCTTAGCGAGCTCGGCGGAGCGACTCACGTGGGATTCAACACACCAACAGGCGGCGTTTTGAGCGTCCCCGCGGAAGCTGACACATACAGTTTTGACGGCGTATTCGGCACAACGGTCACCGTCGATTTTACGACACCTTCGGTAAATGGCCGTCCGGACGTTGTGTCTCGAGTCGACCTCATACGCCCCAATGGAACAACGGCAACGTCAGTGGTGAGCTGCGGGAACAACTCGCGGATCGACAGCTATCCGATCGAAACTTCGGGCACCTGGACAGTGCGAGTTCGGGCCTACGAATCATGGTTCAACTGCGGGTATGGCCTTGACACCAATCTCATTGTTGGAAATTACTCGCTTCTCATCTGTCCGTCGAACGCGGCTCCGATTGCAATTGCGTACGGGCAAACCAAAGACGGCAGCTTCGCCGCGGATTGCCAGATCGTGAATTATCAATTCACGGGCGCGCTCAACGACCTTGCCACCATCATGTATCTTGGCCCGGCCACAACCCGGCGGGTCCAGCTCTTTGCACCGAATGGATCGTCCATTGGCGTCACCGGAGGGGGACAAGGCGTGTCGCTCACCGATGTGCAGCTTCCGCTGTCCGGTTCCTATCGCATCTCGGTTGAGGCCGCGGATAACCAACCCTTCGGCAATTTCAGCATTGGTCTGAGCAAACTCAGCACAGCCACTCCGGTTGTGCTGGACACGTTGACGCCGGGGAATCTGGCGCTGATCGCGGGAGCGGACGTGTATTCATTCCCCGGAGTCTTCGGAAGCACGGTGACCGTTGATTTTTCGACGCCATCAGTGAACAGCCGCCCCGATCTGGTGGTGCGACTGGACCTCTTGCGACCCAATGGCTCCATGGCGACGAGTACTGTTTCCTGCGGGCAGACGGTTCGTTTGGACGACGTCCCAATGGACGCCACAGGTACATGGACCGCTCGCGTGCGAGCGTATGAGAGTTGGTTCAATTGCGGATATGGAGCGGACACCAACCTCTTGACTGGCAACTTCTCGCTCGCGGTTTGCACGTCGGATTCACCGGCCACGCCGATTGCTTACGGCCAATCGCACGATGGTAGCTTCTCCACTGATTGCCAGATTGACAATTACTCGTTCGTCGGGACGCACGGCGATATGGTGACCATCGTTTACTTTGGCCCGGGGTATGTACGACGCATCCAGCTCCTTGGACCGGATGGCAATCCGGTCGGCCCTGCATCGGGAGCCGGACAAGGGACGTCCTTGACTGACATGGTGCTTCCCATCGACGGAACGTACATTTTCTCAGTGGAGGCCCAGGACAACCAAGCACTGGGCAATTACTCGGTCAGCCTGAACAAGCTGAGCGGCGCTACTCCGATTGCATTTGACACCGCCACCGCCGATTCACTCTCGCAAATCGGCGAGGTGGATTCGTATTCATTCCCCGGAGTCTTCGGAAGCACGGTGACCGTTGATTTTTCGACTCCCTCGGTGAACAACCGCCCGGATATCGTGGTGCGTCTTGACCTCTTGCGGCCCAATGGAACGACGGCGTCGAGCACCCCTTCCTGCGGACAAACTACGCGTCTGGACAACTTCGCAATGGACGCCACGGGCACATGGACCGCACGTGTCCGCGCATACGAGAGTTGGTTCAATTGCGGATATGGGGCGGACACAAGCCTTTTGACCGGGAACTTCTCGCTTGCAGTTTGCACGTCGAATGCACCGGCCACGCCGATTGCATTCGGGCAGTCGCATAACGGCAGCTTCTCCGTTGACTGCCAGATCGACAATTATTCGTTTACGGGGACGCACGGAGATGTGGTGACCATCGTTTACCTTGGCCCGGGGTATGCACGACGCATCCAGCTTTTTGGGCCGGACGGCAATCCAATCGGTCCGGCATCGGGAGCCGGACAGGGGACATCCTTGACCGACATGGTGCTGCCCATCGACGGAACGTACACATTCTCAGTTGAGGCCCAGGATAACCAAGCACTGGGCAATTACTCGGTCAGCCTGAACAAGCTGAGCGGCGCGACTCCGATTGCATTTGATACCGCAACGCCCGGATCGCTCTCGCAGATCGGTGAGGTTGATTCGTATTCGTTTACTGGAACCTTCGGCACGACTGTCACGGTCGATTTTCAGGCTAACGCCGTCGGCAACGCCCCGGATATCGTTACCCGCCTTGAACTTGTAGGGCCGAATGGAGCGGTTTTCAACTCCACACCGACCTGCGGCGTCAATGCCCGTCTGGATACGGTTTCGCTTAATGATACGGGAACGTGGACCATTCGCATTCGTGCTTACGAATCATGGTTCAACTGCGGCTACGGCACGAACACGGACATACTCACGGGCGCGTATACTGTTGCGGTTTCGGCATCCAATTCTCCGGTGACGGCGATCGCGTATGGCCAGACGCGAAACGGAAATCTTATCGTCGATTCGCAGATCGTGAACTATCAGTTTTCGGGGCTTGCAGGGGATTTCGTGTCGGCCCTTTACTTTGGGCAGGCGTACGCCCGGCGAATTCAGCTCTTCGCCCCCAATGGCGCATTGATTCAATCATCGGGGGCCGGACAAGGGACAGCATTCATCGACGTTTCGCTGCCAATTGACGGCCAATATCGCATCGCGGTCGAGGCTGCCGACAACCAACCGATTGGGACGTTTTCCATCGGGCTGTCGGAGTTGGATCTGTCAACGCCGATTTCGCTCAACACTCCGACTCCTGGATCGATCAACAACGCCGGCGAGGTGAAGCAGTTCTCATTCAACCGAACCATCGGCGATGCCGTGACGCTTGATTTGATTACCCCATTATCCAACGTCAAGCCGGACATCCCCGCTCGCCTCGATTTGATCCGACCGGATGGCACATTGGCGACTTCGACACCGTCGTGCGGAACAACCGCGAGAACGAGCACTTTCACAATTGACCAAACTGGAAAATGGACGGCTCGAGTGCGCGTGTACGAAAGCTGGCAAAACTGCGGATTCGGGGCGGATGCGGCATTGTTGACCGGGAGCTTCACGACAAAGGTGTGCACCGGACCGTGTCCATGATGATCGTGCAAGAAGCGCGTGCAAGCGCTCACTTCTTGAAATGTACCGGCCTTTGCGACGGTCCGGAATTCCCTTGCCGCGAGCGTGAGCGTAATTGGCGGTCGTATTCGGCCTGCAATTGGCGCTTTGCCTCCAGCCAGTCTGCAAACGGATCACCGGCCGCGCCGCGTCGTGCGAGAAAAATAGCATGTGCCCTCCGTCGGATCTGATCCTCGCTGGGAGGCGCAGGTGTTCCGCTGCTGGTCGTTACAGTCTCAGGATTCGCATGAGAACCGTTCAATACTGTCTCATAGGCCTTCTCGGTTCCAATCGCAGAATTGTCCCATGAAAACGTCGAGACGGCTTCATTCCGACCGTTCTTGCCCATGGTGCGGGCGGCGTCGCGATCGGAGAGCATCGTCGTCAAGCCGGTGCTGATGGCATCGGAGCCGGTACCGACGGTAAGCCCATTGTGATGATCGCGAACGAATTCAGCCGGGCCGCCAGTGCGCGTCGCGACGACCGGCTTCCCGGCGCTCCACGCTTCGAGAATGACGATGCCGAAGGGTTCATTGCGGCTGGGCACGCACACCATATCCGCACCTTTGAAGATCCCGACAAGATCGCGTCCCGTGCGATGACCCAGGAAGCGCGTTGACGAGGCCACGCCCATGGCCGTCGCACGCGATTCAAGCCCGGGGCGCATGTCGCCGTCTCCGGCAAATACAAATTTCACGCGACGGTCTTCGTTGAGGACGGCCGGTACGGCATCGAGCAGCACATCCGGGCCTTTTTGCCATGTGAGACGACCGGCGTAAAGAACCATCGGATCTTCGCAGGACACTGCGAAGTGCTTTCGCACGGCATCCACATCCACCTTGGAATCATATTTGCGTGCATCGACCCCGTTGTACACGCAGGAAATTTTGTCCGCGGGGACTTCATACAAACGCCGCACTTCCGCACCCAACGTCTTTGACACGCAGATGACGCGGTTCGCGAGATACGTTCCTTCCCACTCGAGATCGCGAATGCGGTGTGACAGCACATCGTCCCACACCGAATTTCCACACCGGCCAAACTCCGTGGAGTGCATCGTCAGCACGACCGCGCGCCGCCATTCGTTTTTGATCTGTCGAATCGAATCGACGGACAACCAGTCATGTCCGTGAATGATGTCGAACGGCGAGCCAATAAAATGTTCCGTCTCTCCAAGATGCCAGACGAAGCTCTGGTTCATTTGGGCGATGTCGCGGAGAAAGTCGGTGCTCGAAGAGTACGGGCAGCGGTGGTAATGGACGCCATCGATGCAGTCGTATCCGGTTTGACCTTCGGCGATGCGCGTGAACACGTGAACTTCATGGCCGCGGCGCTGGAGCGCGGCGCTGAGCTCGGTGACATGTGGGGCCAATCCGCCGATCGCGATCGAATGCATCGACTCCCATGAAAGCATTGCAATTCTCATCATCCGCACTCCGATCCTTCGATACCGATATCCATGATCACGTGTTCACTCGCTCGTTTCGCCGTTTCTTTGGGACGTTCCTTGATCGTGAACGAAAGGTGGTTCGCGGTCACGTTCAGGTGACGCCGCTGGTCAACCACCCCACCGAAAACCGAAAGGTGATTGCTTATACCCTTTTTATCGCCCGCTGTCGAACATCGCTTCATTTCGCGTGAATTCATTTTCTTGAGAGAAGCGTACAATCAATTTTGACACCGACTTGGGGGGCCTTGACGGTGCTTGCTGCAACATTGACGCCTTCCGATCGCCTGAGGATTCTTCACTTTTCCGCCTTTGCGGGCTACGATAGCATGTCGAAGACGCAATGACACCTGACATGTTGGCAGAGGAACGATGTTTACCGGAGTTGTCCAAACCACTGCGAATATTGTTGAAAACCGCACCACGGCGTGCGGGCGCCGGTTGCGCCTTGAAGTCGGCGTCCTCGCCGGCCAATGCACTCTCGGCGAAAGCATTTCCGTCAGCGGCGTTTGTCTGACCGTGGCCGCCCGGACGGATTCGCACCTCGAATTCGACGTCATTCCAGAGACTTTGTGCCGCACAACGTTGGGACGCAGGCAGCAGGGCGATCGCGTCAATCTGGAACGCTCACTTCGCATCGGCGACCGGCTGGACGGCCATTTCGTGCAGGGCCATGTGGATGCCATCGGGAATGTCGTACAGGTCGCCCGACTGGGAAACGAATACGTCATCCGAATCGCCGCGTCAGAAAGCGTGCAACCCTACATCATCCCCAAGGGTTCGATTTGTATCGACGGTGTTTCACTCACCCTTGCCGAAGTCGCTGCGAGTTCCTTCAGCGTGGCACTGATTCCGACAACGTTGAAGCTCACGACGCTGGGCGACCTTCGCGTCGGTGATTCTGTCAATCTTGAAACCGACATCATCGCTCGAACGGTCGTTGAGAACTTAAGGCGACTCGGATCGACCTCCGAACTTACCATCGAAAAGCTCCAGGCGGCGGGATTCGCATGACCGTCCACGACCCCACCAGTGATTCACCGTTCGAGAGCAAGTCGTGCAAGCCGCTCATTGGGATCACCATGGGGGATCCGTCGGGCATCGGGGCCGAGACCATCGTCAAAGCGCTCGCCGACCCCTCGATTCGTTCGCTGGCCCGATTTGTGGTCTTCGGGATCGATGAAATTCTGGCCGCCGCAGCCGATGCCGCAGACGTTCGTTCGTTTTGGTTCTCGCTGGATGCGT
Organism: Planctomycetota bacterium; assembly: GCA_016200265.1. Lineage (GTDB taxonomy): Bacteria > Planctomycetota > Phycisphaerae > UBA1845 > UBA1845 > JACQFE01. Next base: position 171,171 of record JACQFE010000013.1, read on the forward strand.
CACAGCGGCGGCGAGTCGATAGCGGCGTCATTGTAATCGACCACAAGGAATATGAGGCTGGATTCTGGATGAAGCCCCGGCCGACGCTGGAAGGCGGCCGCTTGTCGCTTCGATTTCTTGATGAAGCCATCGAGGACGCAAAGAGCGGCGCGATTGACGCGATCGTCACCGGACCGATCAACAAGACAAGCTGGCGACTGGCCGGGTGTCGACATCCCGGACATACGGAAAAGCTGGCGGAAGCCTTTGGGGCCAAGCGCGTCACGATGGCCTTCGTCGCGGGTGATCTTCGCGTTGCATTGGCGAGCGCCCACGTCGGACTGTTTGAATTGCGAAATCGATTTACGATCGGGGCCGTGTTCCAGCCGATCGATTTGCTGCATCAATCACTCCGAGACTGGTTCGGCATCGAGCGTCCGCGAATCGCGGTAGCGGGACTCAATCCGCACGCCGGCGAAAACGGCGCGTTTGGCGACGAGGAAGCCCGCATCATCGAGCCAGCGATCCAAATGGCACGCAACGCGGGCATCGAAGTCGAAGGACCGTTTCCCGCGGACACACTGTTCATTCGACAGCGCCGCACACGTTATGACGGCATCGTCGCGATGTACCACGATCAAGGCTTGATACCCGTGAAAATGATGGCCTTTGATCAGGCTGTGAACGTGACGCTGGGGCTCCCCATCATCCGAACCAGCGTCGATCACGGTACTGCATTCGACATCGCTGGTGCGAATGCCGCGGACCCCGGAAGCATGAAGGCCGCGATCACTTTGGCCTGTCGACTTGCAGTCCGTGACGCAACTGTGGCACCCGCACCGGCCCCGCAGCCCGCCGCGATCGCCGATGACGGCGCGTGATGATTTGAGTTCTTATGAACTTGGTCCCAGCGTGCCGCGCGCAACCTGAATCGCCGCCTCAAGCTGTCGATCGAGAAGGATCGTACGCGGGAATGCAGTGTTGATGCCTGTAGAACCTGCACTTCGATCCAAATCGGTCGCATTGTCCACGGCCTGACGCGAGCGCTGGATCGCCTTCGTTTCATCATCGCCCAGCCGCACTTCGACATCCGGCTGGATGCCCCATGATTTTCCGCGAGCATTCTGCTCTGTGCGATGAATGAAACGCCCGTCCGGAAGCCTGTACAAAGCCACGGTGAGCTTGACTGCAGCCTTTCGACCCACCAGGTGAATCAGGTGCTGCACGCTTCCTTTGCCGAAACTCCGTTCTCCAACGACAACCGCCCGATGCTGCGCCTGCAGCGAGCCGGCCACGATCTCCGCCGCGCTTGCCGTGCTTCCATTCACCAGCACCACAAGTTTCAACGCCGAATCCGTGGCGGCTTCTGTCGCGAAGAATTCATCCACGGCTCCGCGGCCCGACATCGTGGATAAAATCAACCCTTCACTCACGAACCGATCCACCATTTCGACGGCCTGATTCATCAACCCGCCGGGATCAAAGCGAAGATCAAGGATCAACGACCGGGCATGGTCTTTCTCAATGCCGGCGAGCGCTTCATCGAAATCTCGCAGCGTATTCGCATGAAAACCGCTGACTCGCACGTACGCCACCCCCACCGACGGATCGACGCAATAATCCCAAGATCCGTCCGTGTGGCGAGCGAATCCACGAACCGTGTGAATGCTTACGATACCGCGCGTGATCGAAATGACTTCAGGCTCCGTGCCACCGAAGTGCTGCACGCGCAGGGATACTCTCGTGCCGGGCCGACCCGCGAGCATCTCCTCCACGTCAAAAACGCTTCGGCCGTCCAAATCGCGGCCATCGACGGACAATAGGACATCACCCGCAAGAATGCCGGCTCGTTCCGCCGGACCGCCCGCAACCGGCGCGATGATCGCAATTCGCCCGGACTGCATACCCAGCTCGACGCCGACGCCATACGAGTCGCCGCGATTGCGCCGTTCGAACGAAGGAAGCTCTTTCGTCGAAAGGTATCCGCTGTAAGGGTCCAGCTCCCGCATCATGCCGCGGATCGCGCCATCGACCAGTCGATTGTCGTCAATCGTGTCGACGTATTGTTGACGTGCCAACGCGTCGACTTCCACCAATGACGCGTAGGTATGGAGCACCGAATCCTGTTTGGCCGCCATCGGAGGGAGCTGCAGAAACATCAGCGCCATCACCGAAAACAGGACCACCCAGACCAGACCGTGTTTATGCATTTTTCATGGTTCCGCGGCCTATCGGCACAAGCTGCACCAAAACCTGGAAATACCGAAGCAATACACTCTCGGCCGTAGGACAATCAGGATATTCCGCTTATCGGTTTTCCTTGGACCGGATTCCTGGGGGCGATTACTATTCGGACGTTACCCGGTTAGGTTGGAGGCGGGATATTGGCCAAAGAAAAATGGTACAGTCAAGGTCTTAAATTCACCTGCACGCAGTGCGGCAATTGCTGCACCGGCGAACCCGGCTATGTCTGGGTCACTCGGGACGAAGTGAAACGCATCTCCGAATTCCTTGGCCGAAACGACGGCTGGCTCGATCCCGCCCAGATTCGCCGTGTCGGGCTCAGCCACAGCTTAACCGAGCGGCCCAACGGCGACTGCACGTTCCTCGCCCGCGAAAACGGAAAAGCGATTTGCACGATTTATCCGGTCCGACCCAAGCAATGTCGAACCTGGCCTTTCTGGGACGAACTTCTCGAATCCCGCGACGCATGGAACGACACCCACAAGCGAATCTGCCCGGGCATGAACACCGGCAAGCATCACGAATTTGTGCAGATTGAAACGGTACGTCGGGGAACCGAATGAAGAAATTGTGCTTTCCATTCACGTTGCAAGAGATCGTGGGGCGTCAGCATGAAAAAAACGCGACAACGAATTTCGACTTCGTGTAAGCATCGATTCCCAGCGGCTCGTCAAGTCACTTGGACTTCGGTCGCATTCTTTTCTTTGATCGGTCAAGCTCGAGCCGCCGACTTGCAGGTGGTGTCGGTTTCTCCTGCGGCGAGATCTCTGCACGCGCCGGTGAACTCGGCAATTGTCGTGCAATTCGACAGGCCGGTAAAGCGTTCGTCACTCGTGCCACTGCGCAGCTTCTGGGCGTTCGGTCGATGGAGCGGCACGGCCTCAGGCACGTTTGCTTTTTCCAATGGCGATCAGACGGTTTCACTCCTACCGAGTCGTCCCTTCTCCGCCGGCGAAAACGTCATGGTGATCATGTCGCATGATATTGAGGGGGTCGATGGATCAAAGCTCCGCCCGGCCGGGTATTCGTTTCAATTCTGGGTACGCACCAAACCTTCGACACTCGATTTCACACAGATAGACTTGCTCAGCACGCGGACTACCCCATCGCAAACTTCTCGGGCGTATGGCGGAGTCGCCACCGACTTTAACGGCGACGGATTCCTCGACGTGACGATCGTAAACGAGGACACCGCCGACCTTCGCGTTTTCTTGAACAAGGCCGACCATTCCGGTGATGTGTATCCCTTTCTTCAGCCGACGTTTCCTGTCGGACCGCGGGCCAGTCCTTCGGAGCCTTCGGATTTCAATCGTGACGGCAAGGCGGACATCTGCGTCGCGAACATTAACTCCAACTCGGTGTCCATTCTTCTGGGAAATGGCGATGGAACGTTCGCGCCACAACAGTCAGTCAGCGTGGGAGCGCAGCCACGAGGCATTGCCGTGCTGGATGTGGATGGCGATGGCGACATCGACATCGTAAACACCAACGCCGGCTCGAACAACATGTCGATCATGCTGAATGACGGCTCGGGAGTTTTCGGGCCTGCAACCTTTTTCGAAGGCGGCGGAACTGGCGAATGGGCGTTGGCGGCTGCCGACATGAACAATGACGGAATACTCGACCTCGTGATCGGCGCGCAAACATCTCAACAAATCATCATCCAAACCGGCAATGAAGACGGGACATTCACATTGGCGTCAACCCAAAGCTGCGACGGATTGGTGTGGATGCTAAACACAGGCGATCTGAATGGCGATGGCAATGAGGATGTGGCTGTCGGCAACAGCGGCAGCAACCGCGCCGCGATCCTGCTTGGCGACGGCACCGCACATCTCGGTTTGCCCACGCGATACCTCACGGATCCATTCACGCTGGCGACCGATCTTGGCGATCTCGATGGCGACGGCGATCTCGATTGGGTGACGTCGAGTTACTCCGGCGACTGGCGATTTTTCACCAACAACGGAGACGGCACCTTCACCTTTTACCGGGAATTCAATTCCACAACGGCGTCGTCCTGTGCATTGCTTCTCGACCTTGATAATGATGGCGACCTCGATCTCGCCTTGATCGATGAAGAAGCCGATCAAGTGATCCTGATGAAAAACAGCGGCACTGTTTTCATACCCGCCGCCTCGACTGCCGGCATTTCAGTTCTTGCACTCATGCTCGTCGGCGCTGGAGCGACGATTCTCATTCGCAGATCTTTGTAAACCAATCGCCGGGAGCCGCGAAAAGACTGCAAAAAGCACTGCGAGAAGTCGCCGATTTCGAGATTTTGGACTAACATTTGTTGATCGGGCGTGTCGATGAGATAGAGGAATCGACCTTGAATGGAGCTACATTATCATGAAACAAAATACACTCATTGGACTTGCATCACTTGCCCTTGTTGCAGCCGGCTGCGGCGGCACATCGATGAGTTATTACGAGGAACACGGACATCATCATCGGGCCTTTGCGGTCGATGCAGGGCCTCCACCGCCGGTTTACGTAGAGGAACGACCGGTTGTGGTTGAGCGACCGGTGGTTGTCGAGCAGCGGCCAGTTTACGTCGAACGCCCGGCCGTGATCGTGGATGAACGCCCCGTACACTATTCTGGCGCGGAAGTCCGCGTGTTCGACAGCCATCGAAACATCTGGATCAACATCGAGCGGGGTCATGTCCACGGACCACACTGTGGGCACGTGTATGTTCACGGTCGATGGGAAGTTCACTGACAGCTTGTTGAAAAAATACCGTGGAACCGACTTTCCAGTCGGTCAGCACGGCCAATTCCAAGAAAAGAAACCGACAACAATGTTGGTCCCACAAGAGGATTAGCCTTCTTCAATGGGCCGTTAAGTCATCGCAGAACGCCGCGCGCAATCGTCGATCACCAGTCTTTTTGGCGATAATCGGGTATACTGCGCGGCGGCATGTCCACGCATCCTGATGTTATTGTCATAGGCGGCGGCGTGATCGGGCTTTCGATCGCCCGTCGCCTCAGCCTCGACGGCCTGGCCGTTGCGCTTCTTGAGCGAGGCGTTTGCGGCGCGGAAGCATCGTGGGCCGGTGCGGGCGTGCTCACGCCGAGCAATCCACACCGCCGCGATGCGATTGCTGAACTACGGCAAAAAAGTTTGGCCCTCTATCCTCAATTTTGCAATGCACTTCGCGAAGAGAGCGGCATTGATCCGGAATACGAAGAATGCGGCGAGCTTGAAATCGCCCTTAATGATTCAAGCCTTCGCAGCCTGAAAAGCGATGCCGATGCAGGCCAAGATGCGCTTGCGCCGGACGGTCGACCTGCATATCAATTCCACGATCCGGTTGCGGCCCAACACATCGAGCCCCTCATTGCTCCAAACATACTTGGCGCGATGGAATGCCGTCTGACTTCACAGGTGCGGAATCCGCGATTGCTCCAAACGCTTAAAGCAGCGTGCCTACAAAAGGGCGTCAACATTTATGAACATACTGAAGTCGCGGGCCTGCTTCGCCATGGCATGCGTGTCATTGGCGTTCAAACCCATTCCGATAAAATCCACGCCGCGCAGACGGTAATTTGTGCCGGCGCGTGGTCAGCGCAGCTCGATGATCAGTCGCGGGACGCCTTGCCAGTCTACCCTGTGCGCGGACAAATAATCCTGATGAGATTCGACCGCCGCCCATTCACTCATGTCATCGCTCGCGGAAAGACTTATCTCGTTCCCCGGCGCGACGGCCATGTGCTGCTCGGAGCAACCGAAGAGCACGATTCCGGTTTCAACAAGCGAACGACGGCGTCGGGAATCGCAAGCTTGCTTGAAAAGGGAATGAAGCTGGTTCCTTCGATCCGCGATGCGGCAATTGTCGCGACCTGGGCGGGCTTGCGACCCGGAACACCGGATGAGAATCCATTGATCGGCCCGATACCCGAAAGCCCCGGCCTATTCGCAGCGACCGGTCACTTCCGTTCCGGTCTAATCCTCGCGCCGATCACGGCAGAGATCATTTCAGCCCAGATTTGCAATCGACAAACTCCGCTCGCCGACGAAGCATTCGGCGTTGAGCGAGTGAAGCCAGTCATCAAAGAAAGCTAGTTAACTAAAGGTTTTTCAGGCGTTGCTCGCGGTCGTAGTTCTGCAAGGCCTCGATGAGTTCATCGAGGTCGCCCTGCATGATTTTGTCGAGCGAATACATATCAAAATTGATGCGATGGTCGGTGAGGCGGTTTTGCGGAAAGTTATAGGTGCGGATGCGCTGCGAGCGATCGCCGCTTCCGATCATCGATTTTCGGGCGCTGTCGCGCTGCGAATCGGCCTGCTGCTGGTGATAATCGTACAGGCGTGTCAGCATCACTCGGCGAGCTTTGGCCCGGTTTTTGTGCTGGCTTTTTTCGTCGCGCATGTTCACTGTGATGCCGGTCGCCTTATGCGCCAGCCGTATGGCCGATGAGACTTTGTTGACATTCTGACCACCGGGTCCGCCCGCGCGAGATACGAATTCCTCGACATCCGTGTCCCAATTGACTTCGATGTTGATTTCTTCCGGCTCAGGCAGAACGGCCACCGTCGCCGCAGAGGTGTGAATGCGCCCCTGCGTTTCCGTCTGCGGCACGCGCTGCACGCGATGCCCGCCGCCTTCATAGCCGAGCAGTCGGTAAACTTCCGGCCCCTTGACGTTCATCACCACTTCCTTGAGCCCGCCAAGGTCCGAGGCGCTCTGATCCATCACTTCGACATTGAGCCGCTTCCGTTCGCAATATCGCAGATACATTTCAAAAAGATCGCGGGCGAACAGGGCGGCTTCATCGCCGCCGGTGCCGGCCCGTATTTCCAGGATGACTGAGGTAATCGCTGCATCTTCATCACTCACTAATGATGATTTCAAGTCTTCGAGGAGCTGGTCGTAACGTGCGATCAGAGTTGCGGCCTCACTTTCGGCCAGTTCGCGCATCTCCTTATCCTGGGCAGGATCGTCCACGATGTGTTTCGCCTCAGCGAGTCCATCACGCACTTTGCGAAACTCACGAAACGGCTCGACAAGACGACGCAGGCGACCCAGCTCTTTGGTGATGGCAATGCTCTTGGCCGGATTGCTGGCGATTTCCTGCTCGCCGAGTTGTTGATTCAGAAAATCCGCGCGATCGGCCAGCTCTTGCAGCTTGCCGAGGATTCGCTGGTTGGTGTCGAGTGCAACAGGCATACGACAAACGTCAAAACATCAAAACCAAACGTCAACAATCTTCTTTGGGCTTTGAACTTCGCACTTTGATCTTCAAAAACAAATCACGCGCGGGATCGCATCGCAACCCCCGCGCGTGAATGAATTTCACAAGACTCAGCTAGGCCGTCTTGGTCCCGGCCGTTGTCTTCTTTTCCGGCTTGGCGGACTTGGCGAAGTAATCGCTGCCGAACTTCTTGGTGAAGCGATCAACGCGGCCAAGCGTGTCCATGAGCTTTCCGCCCGTGCCGCCCTTGTAGAACGGATGGCACGCACCGCAAATTTCAATTTTGATCTCGGGAACGGTGCTGCGCGTTTCCCACGTCTCCCCGCAACCGCATCGCACCACGCATTTCACATACTTCGGATGAATTTCTTTCTTCATGGCTCACTCACTGTGTGTAAAACCGAACTCTTAAATCCGGAACCTTCCGGAATCCATCATTATATTACGCCGCCGGCCCTCGGCAAGTGCGCCCTCAAGGCGGTACAATCCCGTTGTATGGCCAAGAATGAGCTGGAATTCGTCGAATGGCTGCGCCGCTGCGGCCGCCAAGCGCCCGGCGTCGAGCTGCCCATCGGCGATGACATGGGGCAGGTGCGGCTTTCCGGCGAGAAGAATGCCGCCGGATCGCGACTGCTGCTCACTTCCGACATGCTGCTGGATGGCGTGCATTTCGATACGTCAAAGCATCGCCTTTCCGAAATCGGACGCAAAGCGTTGGCTTGCAGCCTCAGCGATTGTGCGGCAATGGCCGTTCGACCAGTGGCCGCCCTCGTTTCACTTGCCCTGCCTTTCGGACTGGATCTGGAAAAAGCAAAAGAGATTTACATTGGGATGTCCGAGCTGGAGGATCGATTCAAAGTAACCATCCTTGGCGGCGATACCAATCGTTGGAAGAATCCGTTGGTGATTGACGTGGCCATCGCCGCCGAGCCGTATCCGGGAATCGAACCCAGGACTCGAGCCGGCGGCCGACCCGGAGACGAGGTTTATGTCACCGGAAAACTCGGCGGCAGCATTCTTGGAAAGCATCTTTCGTTTGTCCCGCGCGTCGAAGAGGCCCGTCGATTGGCGGAATGTCTGGGCGACAAACTCCGTGCGATGATGGATATCAGCGATGGACTGTCGCTTGATCTGTGGCGAATGTGTCAGGCCTCCGGCGTGGGTGTAATCATCGACGAAAGCAAACTGGGCACGGTTGTTAGCGACGATGCCATGCGTATGGCGTTCGGCGATAGCGATGCGGCCTTGCAGCACGCCCTAAGCGACGGCGAAGATTTTGAGCTGTTGCTGGCGGTTGCTCCGGGCGTCGAGAATGCGTCCGGCGTGACGCTGTACCGAGTGGGAACGCTTTGCGAACACGGATTTCAAATGCAGCGATCCGACGGTACCATTTGCGACCTTCCGCCGAAGGGATATGTTCATTGAAATGACCATCGAATTGGGATTGGCTGAATGGGCTCGTCATTTTGAGGTCACCGAGGGTGACCGAAGAATCTCGGATTCGAGATGCTCCGCTCCGCTCAGCGCGACAAGCCACCAATCACTATTAACAAGAGTGTTTACGCTAACTCCCTAATGACTGCCGCCGAATTAGAAACAAGCTCACCCGACGAAACGATGCGTCTTGGGACCGCGCTCGGGGAGGCCTTGCAGGGTGGCGAGTGCATCGCTCTCGTCGGCCCGCTTGGTGCCGGCAAGACGCACCTGGTGAAGGGAATTGCCGCGGGAAATTCGCCTAATTCCGAGCCGAATGTGACAAGCCCGACCTTCACGCTGATTCACGAGTATCCAGGCCGCTTGCGAATCTTTCACATCGATGCCTACCGCCTGAAATCCCCTCGCGAACTGGCCGTCCTGGGCTTTGATGAAATGCTCGCCCGGAACTCAGTCGTGATAGTGGAATGGGCGGACAAGGTACACGAACTCGTTCCTCCGGAGGCGCTGTGGATCGAGATCAGTTCGAACTCAGCGACAAATAGGAAATTCACTTGTCGATCGAGCTCGCCGAAATCCGACAGGCTCATGGAAATTTTGCGTCTCTGGAATTGCCGTGAAGCGAATTCAAACTGATTGCACGCGAGGAACTTAATGTGATCAAACGAACCAACCGATCTGCCGACGCACTTCGACCCGTCACAATACGCCGCGGCTACACACGAAGTCCACACGGCTCCGTATTGATCCAGGCAGGAAACACAATTGTCCTCTGCACGGCCTGTTGGGCCCGCGAAGTGCCGCCATGGAAAAAGGGTCAGGGCACGGGGTGGGTGACCGCCGAATATGACATGCTTCCCGCGGCCACGCACGAACGCCGCGCCCGAAATCGAACCAAGATCGACGGTCGAACGCAGGAGATTCAACGACTGATCGGCCGGTCCCTCCGGGCCGTGGTTGACCTGGCCGCTCTCGGCGAAAACTCCATTCTCATCGACTGCGACGTCCTTCAGGCCGACGGCGGAACGCGAACTGCGAGCATCACCGGCGCGTATGTGGCCTTGTGCGACGCGGTGGCGGCCGCACGCAAGAACCGCTGGATCGAAAAGTCGCCGATCACCGACGCCGTCGCCGCGGTGAGCGTGGGAATCGTGGATGGCCGGGCGCGACTGGACCTCGACTATGCGGAGGATTCAGCGGCCGAAGTCGATATGAACGTGGTGATGACCGGCAGCGGAAAATTCGTCGAAGTGCAAGGCAGCGGCGAGGAAGCGACGTTCACGAAATCGCAAATGGACCGCATGGTCTTGCTCGCCCAACGAGGCATACGCAAGCTGCTCACCATGCAAATGCAATCCCTCAAAAGGAAAAATCCCTGAAGTTTGAGGTCGTCATGCAGAACGCCTTCTCCATCATGCTGGACGCCTTTTCTGTCATGCTGAACGGAGCGAAGCATCTCTTATCGCGAGATTCTTCGGTCGCTCCGCGCGACCTCAGAATGACCCCTTTCGCTGCATTGATGATGCTTGCCTCATTCACCGGTTGTGCGACGCCTTCAGGTTCGCAAGCCGCGGAAAAAAAAAGCGGAGTCTACGCGTCGAACAAGGGTCAGCCGTGGACGATTCAATGCATCGAGCTGCCCGGTCTAACTCGACAGCGCGACGTTCGGACTTTTGCCGAGAGTCTCAAGAATACGCAAGGCATCCGAGCGGCGGACGTGAGCATTCTCGATGAATCCGACGGCTACTCGCGCCTTTACTATGGAACCTACCACCGCACGATGGACAAATCCGGAAAACCCATGTTGCCGGCTCAAATCCACGCCGACGTCCACATGCTTCGGCAGCTCGGCGGCGAATCCGGCGAACATTATTTCTTTCGCGCCCTGCCGGTTCCCGTCCCGCAGCCTGACGTAGGCAACCGTGACTGGAACCTGATGAATGCAAATGGAATGTACTCGCTCCAAGTGGCCGCCTTTGAGCCGAACGAGGATTTCTGGGAATTCAAGAAAGCCGCGGCGGATTACTGCGATTACCTCCACAAGAAAGGCTATGACGCCTACTACTATCACACGCGTAGTTCGAGCATGGTGACCGTCGGAACTTTCGGGGCCGATGCCGTGTTTCGCGGCGCTGACCAGAAACCATATTACAGCGAAGCCGTCGGCCGGCTGCAAAGCGATGAACTTCTCAAGTACAACGTTGTGAACGGCGCGGTCCTCAAGGCCCGCGACAGTCAAGGCAATTGGGTGCCAGTCCCCTCACGTCTCGTGCGAATTCCAACTCGTGAGCCAACCAATGATTTCGTTCCGCGCCCTGCCTCCATCCTTAACAAGGGGTGATAAAGGGGGTTCGTGAAAGGTGCGTTCGACCGCGTTTATGCGCATACCAAAATCGAATTCACCGCAAAAGGAAAGACTGGTATCAATCCTCGATGATCTGAAACGCAAGCAGATCGGAGTCAATGTCCAGTGTCGCGATCGTCTTTGGACGTGCGCGATGCAGCGCTCCGGGATTGATGATCCTGCACTTGTTGATTCGTTCATCGCGGCGCACATGTGTGTGGCCGTGCAGGATGTAATCGACGGGAATTGAATCAATCGCGACCTCGAAACCGCGCTCGTGTCCATGAAAAATCGCAAATTTTTTGCCGTCCAATTCAAGTATCACTGGCACGGATTCCGGAGGTCCAATCCCAATGCTTCGCAAGAATGCAAAGGTACCTTGACTTGGCGAATCGGTGTTGCCCCAGACAAACGTGAAAGGTCGATTCACGAATTCGGCGAAAACGTCCTCATCGCCCACATCGCCGCAATGCACGATGTGCCCGACGCCAAGTCCGTCGAAAATCTCGAGCGCCCGCCGTACGGCTCGCACCCGGCCATGACTGTCTGACATGATCCCCAGTAACATTGCACTTGCCGAATGGGGCCGCCCGCTCGCATTCACCTTCGCACTCTTCTTGCTTTTTGAATATTTCGCACCCGTCGAACTTTGCGGACTTTTCTCACTCTTCCCACTTTGTGAACTCTTCTCACTGGAAGCAATTCAAGCTGGCTTCTTGTTCGTTAATTGGCAAGCTCATAAGTTCCCTGACCTGCGTATTTGAGTTTTCCTTGATTGACCAGCCCATCCCACACCGCCCGTGGGAATTGATGCGGAGGAGTAATCGCGACGATCCCCGACGACTTGCCACCTGAAAGGGGCCCGCGGCCCAGGCTCGACTCCGCATCCAATCGCGTGAGCTTGAGCCGCTTTTTGAAGGCCTTTAACGCGTCACGCAGCACATCGGGCGTGGGCGAATCACTCGGCACTGTCGATTGCGGTTCAGACATTGTTGTTCTCCAATTCCCTGGCCCCTTCCGGTATTGTATCGAGATTCGCGCCAATTTGCTTGCGAGTGCCACACAAAAACTCATTCGTCCCAATGAAAAAGGCCCGGTGGAACAAAGTCCACCGGGCCCTGATTTACGACTTGGCAGGGTTCAACAACTCGCGAACCCTTTGGGATTCGAACGACTAGTAGACCAGGATATCCGAAGTCGTGAAGTTCGAGTAGTCCGTCGCGGACATACTCACCTTCACGATGATTCGGATCACGTCACCGGTTTCGATGACCGTCGTCGTGGTGGCAGTCGAGAGCACTTCGAACACAACCATCTGGCTGTTCGTTGTGTCATAGTACGATCCGGCATAGGACGTCGCCGCAGTCGTACCGGTCAGTGTCGCTGTGCCGATGGCCGCATTGAACGTCGCCTGATCCGAACCGGCATTGGCCACACCCGTCGTCAGCTTGACGAACTGCGTCGTGCCGATTGCGGCCGCAGAAGCGTTCTGCGCCACACTGGTCACAACCACCGAGCCGGCCGCGGTCGCCGCAAGACTGCCCGCCGCACCACCGCCCTGAGCGAGACCCGTCGCGCCACCGGCAGCAAACGTATTGCCGCCGGAGATACCGATCAGATCACTTCCATCAACCCAATCCGACACCGTGTCGCTAGCCGAACCAGCCGTCACGCTGTTGTCGAAGTCGAACGTGTCGTTGCCTGCGCCACCAGTCATGGTGTCCGCACCGGCGCCACCGTTGATGGTGTCGTTGCCGGCGCCGCCGTTGATAGTGTCGCCGCTGGCGCTACCATTCAGGGTATCCGCGCCCGAACCGCCCGTAATGGCGATCGCATTCGCGGCAGTACCCGTCACTGTCAGAGCGCCAGTAAAAGTGGACGCATTCAACGAGTTCGCTGTGATCGCACCAGTGAACGTCAGGTTCTGATCACCGGTCACATTGATGACACCGGAACCGAGCGGATTATTCACTGCGGTTGTTCCGCTGATGATGTTCGCGCCGGTTGACGAGGCGATATTCAGAGTCTCATAGACCGAAGCGTCCAAATTGCCCGTGATCGTGACGTTCTTCATGGTCAACGTCATCGTGTCGGAAGACGTGTTCGGCGAGGCCGCAATCACGAGATTGGCGCCCGCGCCCGCATCCAATTGCACCGTGCCGCCGGACGCAAGAGTGACCGTGCGGTTCGTACCGTCAACACCGCCGTGCAGAGTCACGGTGGTGGCGCCGAAGTGCACGCCATTGACGTTGCCGGCGAGCTGGTCGGACACGGTCAGACCCTCGCAGTGTGTGACGTTGGACTGTGCGGCCGATGTGCCCGCCGCCGTCGCCGTGGTGAGACTGAGAATATCACCCGTGCCGGCACCGCAATCGATCGTATCGGCCGTCGTATAGGCTGCGCCGAAGATGATCGTATCATCCCCTTCGCCGCCCGTTACGGTGGCCGTGTTCGTACCCATCGTTACTGTCAACTTGCCCGTGAATCCGGTTGCGTTGACCGTGGTGACGGAGTTGTCAAGACCCGAACCAAGGTTCACGTCTTGAGTTCCGGAGACATCCACTCTGGCGAGCGAAGTGCCCGTACCCTGCTGAAGGTCAGTCAGGACGTTGGCCACGTTGCCTTCGCTGTCGACCGTCAAGCTTTCATAACCGTTGGTGCCGCTGACCGGTCCGACGGCAAGTGTGCCTGCGGTTGTGGCGTTCAACGTCAACGTCGCCGTGTCAGCATTTCCAGCCAGCGCCGTGTTGACCACGGTCACGGTGAAGTTCTGAGTGTTGTTGGTCATTCCAAAATCGGTTGGGGCCGTGGTCGCGTTCGACACGGTCAGGGCGGCCAAGCCGTTATTGGAGTTGAGCGTCGTCACCGCGTTCGCGTTCGCCAGACTGAGCGTGGTCGCGTTCGTGTCAGTGACTTCGAGATTCAGCACTTCGACGCTGTCCAGAGAGGAAGGCGTCGTGGTGCCGCCGCCCTTGAACTGTGCCGTCAAGGTGTCCGTGCTTGATGAGCCGGTATAGCGGTCGGCGTTATTGATGGTTTGGAAGAACACGCCGCCGCTGACTTCGAGGCTGCAATCAAAAGTGTCCGTGCCGGTTCCGCCGGTCAGGTTGTCAGTCCCGAGCGTGCAGCGAGTGGTTGTACCTCCCGGTTCCACGCACGCATTGGTCGTCTCATCACAAGTCGCCGGGGCCGTACACGGATTGCCGGAGTGCGTGCAGCAGCTTGCCGTGGTATCGCAGCTCTCCGTACCGTTGCAGAACACGCCGTCATCGGCGCAATCGGCGTCTGTGGTGCAAGTCGTGCAAGCGCTGCAAGCGCCAGTCGCTGTGTCGCACACCTGACCTCCGGTGCAATTGTCTGTGTGCGTGCAGGTTCCGGTGGTCGTGTCGCATCCATCATCCGTGCAGGCCACGCTGTCGTCACAGTTCTTGTCAGCGTGTGTGCAAGTGCTCGTCGTCGCGTCACATGCGTCCGTCGTGCAGGCGTTGCTGTCGTCGCAATCCGCATCCACGAGGCAATTCGTCTGGCACACGCCGTTCACGCAAGTCTCGCCCGTGGCGCATGTCTTTGGCGTGTTCGCACAGGTGTGAGCCGTCGTGTCGCAAGTGTCGTCCGTGCAGGCATCGCCGTCATCGCAGCCCGCATCGTCGTTGCAGCAACTGGGCACCGCGGCGTTCGAGCACGTGTGTGTGTTCGCATCGCACGTGTCCGTCGTGCAGGCGTCGGTGTCGTCGCAATCGGCGTCGGCCGTGCAGCAAGCAGTGATGGCCGTATTGCTGCAAGCACCTGCTGTACAAGCGTCCGTCGTGCAAACGTCGCTGTCGTCGCACTCTGCGTCAGTCAAGCATTCGAGGCATCCCTTGTTCACGCAGTGCGTCGCGTCGCAGGCTGCAGTGTTCGAGCAAGAGCCTGCGCTGCATGTGTCCGTCGTACAGCCGTTGCTATCATCGCAGTCCGCGTTCGTCTGGCATTTTTTGCCCCCGCAGGTTCCGATCTGCGTCAGCCCCAGACAGAGACCCACCATCGTCAACACGCCGAACGCCGTGCCGACGCGGGACGCACGCCGGATCGACCGGACCAGCGTCGTTTCACCATTTCCATGACTTACCATTTCGTATTGACCTCCCAAGTAAAAAGGCTGTGGCGTGAACCGAATTCCACGCTGTTTTTCCACCGCTTACCAATGACTAAACCAGCATTAGCCGCGCAATCGACCACCGTCCGCGATGGTCAGTCAACATTGCTATTGCCTTGCAAGCCCGCCGAGTGCCGAAGGCATTCCGCGCGGGACAATTCCGCAGTTGACGGTTTCAAATCCCTCATCGATTGGAGGCTCCATCCATTTCCGCAGCGCGCCAGCCACAGGAAACAGGTGCCTCAAACAAAAGTCCACAACATCGGCGCTTCGAGCAAATCTCGAAGCGACATGAACCCCTCATTCGACCGACTGCCAGCCGATTCTACGGAAGGCCAGTGGCATGTCAACCAATGAGGTACACAAATACCGTGCCGCTTCGCCGGATCCAGCGTTTAGAACCCGGTTCATTCCACACGTAGAGGTCGCCACGAATCCAGCCGTCTGTGAGGTAATCGGTCCACCCTGCCGCTCATCTTGAGTGTTTGCCGGAAATCCGCAATTCAACAACCGTCAGAAAATGAGCGGTCAAATCAGCTGGACTCTCTTCCACTCAATTCATAACCTTTGGTAAATTATGTAATTTACAATCCGAGAAAATCATATCGAAATTCAACACACACCTCACATTAACCCATATTCCCAACCAAATGAGAAGGCAAGCAGTTTTTTGATCACGACTCGGGACATTTCCCGCCGTCGGACGTTGCCAGCGGCTCTATTCAAATCACGGTGCGCAACTTATTCTGATGCGTGATACGCCCTTGAATGAATGAGATATGCATGAATTTGTGTCTCTGGATGGGAGATTTTGGAGAATAGAGGCCCGCGAGTTCAATTTGACGAAAACAAACGATCCAAGTTACCAAACATGCGATTCCTGATTGAATTTGACGGACCGATCGCCAACGTCGCCGAGGCATACTACGCGGCCTATGTTGAAGCGGCGACGCAAGTCGGCTGGTCCAAGTTGGATCAACCGACATTCTGGCGGCTCATCCGCACGAAAGGCCCAGAAGGCGATCTGCTTCCGCGAGCATCGGACTTCAAGTTGAAAGACTACCGCCAGCGATTCAATGAATTACTCGAAAAACCAAGCCTATTGCAGCGTTATTCACTCGCTGCGGACAGTTTCACGAGCTTGTCGAAACTGATCCGACACGGGCCATTGGGTGCGATTACTCTTGGCGTAAACGCGACAGAGCGAGGAAACTTGCTCAAGGGATGGAAACTGGCCTCAATGCTTCCCGAAATTCAATCGCTGGCTGCGGACCCTCGACAAAGGCCGAATGAACTGAAGGCATGGGCCAAAGGCGATCGCCGCACGATCATCGTAGCAAGCTCAGACGCCATCATTCGTGCGGCCGACTCCGCCGAACTGTTTACCGTGGGACTTAGCTGTGGTCCGTGCGGCGCCGAACGACTCCACCGCGCCGGGCCTCGAATTGTGATGAAGAATCTTGACGAACTGGCAACTTCGCTCTGCACGGGCGCGGCCGACCTAATCCGCGCTGGACTTCTACCCATGACCCCTGGTTTGTGAAGACGGGCCACGTCATCCGCGATGGCAATGCTCGAAACGTACCAACCCCCTGGCACTTACGTCGTAGTTAAACGACAAATACAAGCACCGGCAGAGGAACCGCGGGCAGCCCTCACGCTTCGGATCAGATATTTTCGATGATGGCAATCGCGCCGGCGGCCGTCACACCCAGAAGCACCGTCTGAGCGGCAATATTCGCCGCAGCCAGGTTAAAATCGCAGGCGGATGCTTGAAAGAGAAGTGCACCTGTTGCCAGAAACTTAAGCGCCCTTGCTATGCGTTTACCGCGCATTGTAATCTCCGAAGAAAAACTCAATCACGGGAACCCCGGCCGCGCCGACCGTTTGTTCCAGTTGCATCAATCATCGAAACGCCAACGACTGTATTCTGGTGAGGCGCAATGAATCCGTCAATCTCAAATCAATCGCATCGCACGCTGGTTCAAAGAACTCATCCCACACCCTACACTATCACCCGTCGTGATCAAATCCGCGCTTTTTGAACACCCTGTGGCCTTACTTTTGGTTTGCCTCGTTGCTGAAGTCGTCATTGCTCGTCGCTGGGCCCAGACGCGGACGCGCTTGGGCGGACGCGTCGCGTTGATCGGCCTGATGGCGGCAGTTACTCTGCCTATCATCTCCGTGCTCGTCGTGACTGATCGCGAGCAAATCGAGCAGACCTGTCAGCTTGCGGGCAACGCGATTGATGACGGCAACCTTCGCGCCTTGAGAGATTTGCTTGCTTCCACGTTTCATGCGGAAGGAATCGATCGAGAGGATTTTCTTCGCCGGGCCGAGGAGACAATGACGCGGAATCGCGTCGACCGTATTCGACTCCGGAATTTCGACGTGAGCTTTCCTGATCCGTCCGATGCGGTGGCGACATTCGATGCGACCTGCGCCGTCCGCAGTGCAGATGCTTACGCCGATAGCGTCCCAACGCGCTGGCGGCTTGAATTTCATCTTGTTGACGATCGCTGGCGAATCACCGAGGTTCGTTCGATTCCCATTCCGCCGTTCTTTTTTCGTGGTTTCTCAGATGCGCCGCATTGAAGGACCGCATGGCGCATCACCTAGTTCCAAACCCCAAGCGCGAGCGCGGGGCACCATCACCCACGCCGTAAACGGGACGGCTCATGCCTGTCGTTTGCGCCAGGGTTCACATTGGTCTTTGGGCGCCTTCTGATCAATGCATGGAGGGGTCCAAAACGAATGCCAGCTCGACAAACTCGCGCCCCAAGGGCATAATAATCTTCGTGAAAATCGATCTGCACACGCACATGCTACCGGAACATTGGCCCGATCTGCGCGAGCGCTATGGCTACGGCGGCTTTGTCGACATCGAGCATCTTGGGCCGTGCCGCGCGCGAATGATGATTGATGGCAGCGTGTTTCGCGAGATCGAGGACAACTGCTGGTCGGTCGGCCGGAGGATCGAAGATTGTGATCGTCACGGCGTGACGATGCAGGTGATCTCCACCGTGCCGGTGATGTTCAGCTATTGGGCCAAACCCGAACACGGTCATGATCTTTCCCAAATTCTGAACGATCATCTCGCCAGTGTCGTGCATCGGCGTCCCGATCGATTCATGGCCCTTGGCACGCTGCCCTTGCAGTCACCTGAACTTGCAATCAAAGAGCTGGAACGATGCGTGCGGCAGCTTCACATGCCCGGTGTGCAGATCGGCACGCACGTTGATGGCAAGAACCTTGACGATCCTTCGATCATCGCGGTGCTGGAGGCGGCGGAGGCGATGAACGCGGCCGTGTTCGTGCATCCCTGGGACATGCTCGGCAAAGAACGAATGAGCAAATATTGGCTGAGTTGGCTGGTGGGAATGCCTACGGAAACTGCGCTTGCCATTTGCTCGGTCATATTCGGCGGCGTGCTCGAACGGCTGCCGCGGCTGCGGATCGGATTCGCCCACGGCGGAGGATCGTTTGCAGGAACGATCGGTCGAATCGAGGCCGGTTTTCACGCCCGACCTGACTTGTTCACCTTCGGTGGTCGCAATCCGCGCAGCTATCTCGGTCGATTTTTCGTGGACTCGCTGACGCACGACGCGGATGCGCTCCGTTACCTGATACGACTTGTGGGAGCCAATCGCGTGGCACTCGGCACAGACTACCCATTTCCGCTCGGCGAAACCGAGCCGGGAAAAATGATTCACGAAATGCACGATCTTTCGCAGGAAGTCAAAGAACAACTGCTCTTCAAGACGGCGCAAGAATTTCTAGGAATTTGACCCCAACTGCCAAAGTTTCATGCAATTGAACCTCCTCGAGATTCCTGTATACTCGTCCCGCGGCGGACGCGGTCGGAAGAATCCAGTCGCTGAGACTTCTACGAATCATGGGAGTGCGGAATGAACAAGCAGATTCAATTTTCCATTTTCCTGGTCAACAAGCCGGGAGTTTTGACGCAGATTTTTCGGGAACTGGGCAAGGCCAAAGTCAATGTCGAAGCATTGGCCATGATGGATACAACCGAGCATGGCGTGCTGCGGCTGACCGTTGACGAGCCCGTCGCTGCACGGAAAGTCTTCGGGCGGCTGAATATTCCGGTGAATGAGGCCGAGGTGCTTTGCGTGCAACTGGCGAATCATCCCGGTGCCGGCGCGGACCTCTGCGAACGCCTCGCCAATGCGCACATGAACATCGGCTACATGTATTGCACTGGCGGCGCGGCCGGCGGCCCCGCAGGTGGTAAGACCAACGTGGTTCTGAAAGTTCCGGACATCAAGAAGGCCATGAAAGTGCTCGAAGAGCGTCCGCCCCGCCGCGAAATGAAACTGAAGCGCCGCGATGTGTCGCCCAACGGCAACAGTCGGCGATAAGTTGAAAAGCAGTTGCGAGTGACAAGTTACAAGTTACTTGATCAGACAGTCGTATTCTTTGTAACTTGAAACTTGTAATTCTGGGTCCGCTCAATTCTACTGATTTCACTGCACTTGCATTGACAATCTAAACCTATCGTGCCCCGAATCCGATGTCCGAAACTCCTTCATTCCTCCTTCTCACCTTTTCCGCGATCTTTTTCGTGGTCGATCCCTTTGCGGTCATTCCGATGTATCTGGCCATTACGCAAGGCGACTCGGCGGAAAAGAAGCTGGCCACCGCTCGTCGGGCGTCAATCGCAACGACCGTCACCCTGATTTCATTCGCCATCGCAGGCGGCCTGATCTTCCGCATGTTCGGCATCACGCTGGGAGCGTTCAAAATTGCCGGCGGCATCCTTCTGTTCCTTATGGCCGTGGACATGATCCGTGCCCAAAGATCCCGCCTGCGGTCCAGTCCGGAGGAAGAGTCGGAGGGAGTGTCTCGCGAGGATGTGGCCATCATCCCTCTTGCGATCCCTATGCTGTCCGGGCCGGGCTCCATCGCCACGGTCATGGTCTTGATGAGCCGGTCATCGACGCCCATCCAAGTCGCTATTGTGATGACGTGTATCATCGTGACCGGAATCTTGACGTTTCTTGTGCTACGTGCGGCCACGATGCTGGAACGAACGCTTAAGAACACCGGGTTGAATATCCTGACCCGGCTCATGGGATTGATCCTCGCGGCCGTGGCGGTTCAATTCGTCATCAGCGGCATTCAGGATTCGTTTCCGCAATTGCTCTCCAAGATGTAGCTGCGTCCTCCGCAAATGCCCTGATTTGCCGCGATATTGACCATGCCGAGTTCGGCATCGAAATTGCCGCCCAAAGGTTGACGCAAGCGACACTCCGTTCTATCTTGTAAAATGACCATCGGGTGCCTGAAGGCCTGCCGATTTTCGACGGGCCATTCGAGCAAGAGTCAGTCCCTCGAATCCTCCCGCCTGCCCTATCCTTTGAGACAGGAAGGGCTTGGTTTTCCGTCGATGACCGGGACCGGCTTGAGAAATTCGCGCCAAAGCCGGCGGCCCGATGGTGCGATCCTTCAGCGTTTATGATTCTGGAGAAACCGATGTCCGGCACAGCCCTTCGCATCCCAACCGTTTGCACAATTCTCTTGGCCTCGGTCGTTTGCCAGTCGGCAATGGCCCAGGCTGATAACAAGTCCGCAGCGGCGCTGGGCAGCAGCACAGCGCCAACCACAAAGCCTAAGCCCGCCGGCAACACACCCGCCGTCGATCTCAACCAGGAACTCACGGTGGAAAACTTGTTCGTCGATTTCCTGCAATCGGCCATTCAAGGCAAGTTCAAACAAGCCGACGCGCTGGGCAAGGCACTGCTCGCCCATCCCGATCTTGATCCCGTCGAGCTGCTCAATCTGGCCAATCGCGACCCGGTCAACATTGACACCCTGCAGAAGCTCATCGCGACCTCGTCGATCAGCGACACGGCCCGTCGCGTGATGGAAGTGATCGAGAAGGGCGAACTTCTCAAACGGAAAGATACGGACCGAATCCAGGCGAACATCGATCGGCTGGGCGGCGATCCGCAGCAGGAATTGTTCGCCATCAAGTATCTCGCTCAATCGGGCGAGTATGCGGTTCCGTTGATCATCCGCACGCTTCAAGATCCTGCAAAGAAGGAACTTTGGCCGCGTGTGATCATGGCCCTTCCGCAGCTCGGAAAGGGCGTCGTGAATCCGATGGTGGCCGCGCTCGCGATCAGCAACAACGACATCCGGCAAAACTTGATGCACGCTCTCGGCGAACTTGGATACGCACAGGCCGTTCCGTATTTGCGTCGATACGCGGAAGATTCCACTGCGACCCCAGAGGTGCGAAAAGCCGCCGCCGCCGCGATCGCTCGAATCCAGACGCTCAGCGGCAAGCCGCAAACCGGAACGCCCGACGAACAGTTCTACAAGCTCGCGGATCGCTATTACGAAGAGGACGAAGTCGTTCGCGCCGATCCACGTGTCGATGACGCGAACGTGTGGTATTGGGATGCGGCGGATCAGCGATTGAAGCCGGTCGCCGTGCCGCAGAGAGTATTCGGGCCACGAATGGCCATGCGCTGCTGCGAAGAAGCGATCCGTGCCAAGGGAGACAACGCGGATGCGATTGCCCTCTGGCTGTCGGCGGATTTTCGACGCGAAGCGCGGCTCGGATTGAACGTGGAGAGCGGTGATCCGGCCGAATCGGGCGAATCTGATAAGACGCAACAAGCGACCATGCCGCGGGCGATGTATTTCGCGCAGGCAGCAGGCCCGCGATATCTTCACCTCGTTCTGGAACGCGCCCTCAAGGATCAGGATTCGGTCGTCGCGCTGGGTGCAATCGAGGCATTGCGAGTCACCGCCGGCGAGGCGTCGCTCGTCGGCAGCGAAGACGCACGGCTTTCACTCACGCGATGTTTGCAATTCCCTGATCTCGTGGTTCGTGCTCGGGCCGCGCTCGCGCTCGGCGCCGCACTGCCGCGCTCGCAGTTCACGGATTCGCAATTCGTGATTCCAGAACTGGGTCGAGCGCTGGCTCAAACCGGCTCGCAGCAGGTGATGGTTGTTGATGGCGACAGTCAAAACCTCAATCGCGTGGTGGGTATTTTCCATGGCGACGGGCGAGAGGCCTTGGGCGATGCAAGTTTCTTCAACGCCTTGAACCGCGTTCGCAAGGAATTTCAATCGCTTTCAGGAATTTTGGTGGCCACGGATATTTCGGATCCGAATCTGGAAGCTGCATTGCAGGCATTGCGCGGCGAACTCGTCTACACAAGAACGCCCGTTGTGCTGTTGGTGAATCCCGGACAATCGATTCGTGCGGAGCAAATCGCCAAAGCTGACAATCTGGTCGAATCCGTCGATGCGTCGGCAAATGAATCCTCGCTGCAAGATGCTTTCGATCGCGTCCGCAAGCGCGCCGGCAAGGTTGAAATCAGCAAAGACCAGACGATGGCGATGGCCCTGCAGGCGGCGGACACCCTTCGCAAGATCGTCACCGATGGCAAGACCGTCTACGATGCGACATCCGCCGAATCGTCGCTCATCGGTGCACTGGGTTCGCCGGAAGAGCGATTGGCTGTTTCGTCCGCGTCAGTGCTGGCGCTTCTGCACACGCCGACGTCACAGCGGGCGGTCGCTCACTTGGCCATGGACGGAAAACGATCCAAGGAATTCCGGGTGGCTGCGTTCCATTCGCTGGCGGAATCCACGAAGAATCACGGCAATCAGCTTGAGCCGAGCCAGGTGGATGAATTGATCAAGTGCTCGCTCGAAGAGAATGATCTGGTGATCCGCACGGCCGCCAGCCAGGCCCTCGGCGCGGTCAATTTGAAGGACAACAAGGCCAGTACTATCATCCGCAGCTTCTCGGCCGAGTGACGCGGCGCAAACGCCATTATTCACCACGGAGGACACGGAGAACACGAAGTGAAGAATGTAGGGTGTGCCATGCCCACTGTTGGGGGCATTGCCTTTTCCATAGCGTCCGAGCGTTGGATGTGCTCGCCGCGCGCAGTGCGTGTTTCACCCGCCAATTTTTGTTGCCTAGGGCGGATCCCGCCCTACCGATTTTCTCCTCGCAATTCTTGGTGCACTTCGAGTCCTGTCACAAGCATTGGGCATTGGAAACAAGTGCGGCGGTTGTGAGCGGTTTGGCCGATCAAATTTGGACGCTTGATGATTTGGTTGGTTTGTTACAATAAACATCGATACCAGTGCCTTCTTTTCACGGGGCCTTGTTCTTTGCCACAGGCAATGCGAGAATCCACGGGATCGGGGGAAGATGGGTTGGAATTATTAGTTCCACCAGGAGACCTCCATGAAGACAGCGCAATCGGTCATCGATCGCAAGGGCAGTCACGTCGCGACCATCGCCGGCAATGCATCCGTATTCGACGCGGCCACACTGATGAACAAACATCACATCGGCGCGGTCGTGGTGACCGATGGGGACCATGCGGTCGGGATTTTTACGGAACGCGACGTCTTGAATCGCATTGTGGCCGCAGGGCTCGATCCGCGAGAAACGCCGGTTGAGAAAGTAATGACTTCGCCGATGGCGTGCTGTCGGCGCGATACGTCACTGGATGATTGCAAAAGCGTGATGACACAAAAGCGCATCCGGCACTTGCCGGTCGTCGAAGGCGGAACGCTTTATGGAATGATCTCCGCCGGCGACGTCCTCGCCAGCGAAGTAACCGAAAAACAAACCACGATCGAGTATTTACACGAATATCTGTACGCGCATCGATGATGCGACAATCGACGGCCGCATCAATATCGTGAATTCAACAACGACGCGCGAACAATCGTCTCCCACGGGTACAACCGAATAATGATGCGCATAACGCGCTGACGGACGGTAAGAATCCCATGACGCCGCAGGTCGATGGCCGCGGCGATGGGCAGGTCAGGATTTCCGCGTCGGACATGGTACTTGAAGTTGAGACCATGGCGGCGCGTTCGGAAGTCTGTGTATGCGCAGTTGTCGAAGGAGCCACAACTCTGTCCGGAAGGAGCATGTCATTCGCAACTTGCGGATGAACGAGGAATTGACTGACGATTGTTGGGGTTCGATTCAAGACGGCCTGGGGATTGGCTTCGAGCGTGGCGCGATCGTACCAATCGATGCCCCAGGTTGTCACCAATAGATCCTGAGTCGCGGCGTCGATGTCGAACTCCGTCCAGCCGAAGTTGTTCACGACCATGTACGATCCCCGGCAAAGACGCACATCGAGCTTGCTGCCGTCAAGCCCCACCAAAGGATATCCTGAGAGGCTAAGCAGGTAATTTTGCAGGCGATTCATGGTCATGTCCTGCTGGGAACGACTCTGGTGATCGTAGTTGCCGAACAGAAATCGCAATGAAGAAGGTGCAAGATCCACGATCGTCGGGCCGAACGGAGCGGCGTAAGCAACCGGCCCGGTGGTGATTTCGAATGAGGCCACCGAACGCGGCGGCTCTTCGAATGTACGTTTGTAGCTCAAGTCATTCACGATGGTTCCGTGAATGTCGGCGGAGATGAACACGACATTGTCGATTTTTTCATCGTCGATGAAGCCAAGAATTCGCGAGCGTTCGAAAGCGTAACCTTCGAAATGGTCGCCAGCGTAAAGCGAACCGAGGTTTTGAATCGGCTCGGGTACGAACACGAACTTCCAGGTGATTCCGGCCGCCTGGGCGTTTGCTAAATCGTTTAAGAGCGAATCCAACTGAACTTGGCCAAGCATGGTGCGAGATGGATCGTACGATGCGCGGTTGAAGGCATCGATGGCGGAAAAGTCTACCGGATCGAAGACTTCTGGTAGCTCCTTATCTCGGAACGACCGGGCGTCGAGAATAATGAGAGCTGCGTCACTGCCGAACGTTCGAGAGCGGTAGAGCTTTCGCTTGTGGGCCGTTCGAGGATCGCCGGTATCGCCATAGCGCTCCGCGCGGATGGGATTGTATTCGTGGAACACTTCCACGCCGTTGTTGAATAACCTTGTTTCATTGATGTATGCACCGGTGTTGTCGAATCGGGTGTCCGTGGATGGCGGCGCTCCGCCGGCGAAATCATTGGTCACTTCATGGTCATCAAAGATCGCATAGATCGCTGTTGAGGCGCGGACTGGGGCCCACGAGTTCTGGCCGAATCGTTCGCTATAGACTTCGTTGTGTTTGACACGAAATTCGAGAAGTGAACGGGCCTGCGGAAATGGGAAATCGACCGAGGGGACATCGGCGTAAATCGAATCGCCCGCTGAAAGAAAAAAAACCAGATCGCGTGCGGGGATATTTGCAATCACGGGATAGGGTCGAAGCTCGCCGCGCCAATCTCCGGAGACGCCGAATCTCAGGCCATGAAGGCCGCCGACTTCCGCCAGCGTGCGAAATTGACCCGCGCTCGCCGCGCCGGTGGCGTTCGTGACGCGATAGTAATACTGCGTGTTTGGATTGAAGCCGGTAATCTCGACTTTGACCGGAATTGCGGAATTCGAGGCCGATGTGGTCACGATATTGGCATTCGAGAAATCTTGCGAAGTGGAATATTCAAACCGAACTTCACCGAGTGTGGTCGTGTGCGTCCAGAGAATCGCGGAGGTTTGATCGACGTCCCCGGCGGCCACTCCGTTGGGGAGGGTGTTCACGTCGGCGAGTGCTATCGCTCCGAAATATATCGCAAGAGTCGCTAAGTACATCAATCGCTTCGTATTCATCCACCGATTATCGGAGGTTCAACGTGTCGTGTAAACGCAGTTGGTTACGAAGAGATTGCGCCTTGAGTCGCGGGCGTGTGGTTCCTATACTGCGACCTCGGATCAATGGAAATGGGAAAACGCGTTTCATTTTTAGAAACGGGGAGCGATTCAGTGACGACAATCAAGGCGACGAATATCACCTGGCACGAGGGACACGTTGGGCGCGCGGAGCGCGAAAAGCTATTGAAGCAGAAAGGTGTGCTCGTATGGTTCACGGGGCTTTCGGCCTCCGGCAAGAGCACGATTGCATACACCTTGGAGCACGCGCTCGTGCAGCGCGGACATCTCGCTTATGTGCTCGACGGCGACAACATTCGACATGGCTTGAATAAGAACCTCGGCTTCTCGGCCGAGGATCGACAGGAAAACATCCGCCGCATCGGCGAAGTCGGCAAGCT
>JACQFE010000046.1 GCA_016200265.1 Planctomycetota bacterium
ATACCTGGCGGAGTTCACCTATCGGGCCAATCGCCGATGGATCGAAGCCAGTCTCTTCGACCGCCTTATCGTCGCAGCACTCGACACCAAAGCCGTAACCTGCAAAGAGTTAACCGCCGGAGCGACATAGAGAATCAGGTCTCTTTTTTATCATGCACGGGCGCCAGAGATTGTTCTTTGGCGGGATTGGCTGTGTACGTTTTTCTCGTCAGATGCTCACCGACGGCGCTTCCCCATCCACTTGCAGCGGCCAATATCACGACAGCAATTAGACCAACTAGGCACAAAAAAGCTGTGTATACTGGGCGGGCTCTGGCGGCCTGAACCCACTCGTGAAGATGTTGAAACCCAGTTTTTTCCATATTCAAGCCGACCCGATTCGCTCGATCTTATTAAAGCAGTTGTTTTGTATTTTTCCACATTTTGCCTTATCGATCAAGTTTTTTGATAGTAAGAAGCGTTTTTTTTGATAGCAGGCTTTGCCCGCAAGTGGCCAATTCAGCGTAGCATGTGGCTTGTCTCGGCGAGATTCACGCCAATCTAGGGACCAGACACATCCTCAATTCGTCGCTTCAGCGCATCCCGGGCGGCGAGCAAATCTTCGATCGGTCGGGCGGAGGCGGTGCGGCGGAGGATATAGGCGCCGCGATATTCGGCGGCATGAAGGACCATCAGGCAGCCGGTGAGATCGACTTCGCCTTCGCCGAGTCGCGTTTCCGTGCCGGGTCGATCGGGCAATCCGGCGGTCGCGTCGCGAGCGTGGAAGTGACTTATGTGCTGCACGAATTTCTCGATGTCGGCCAGCGGATTCACGCCGCATATCACCATCGCGGCCGGATCTAACCCTACGCGAAGCGACGGACATCGCAGGGCGTCGAGGGTTGCGGCCAGCCGCGTGCCGCCGTCGTACGACGGACGAATCGCGAAGCACACGCCGCGGGAGTCGGCGAATTCGCCGATGCGGGCGAGGGCCTGCATGGCCATCGACGATGGCTCGCCGGTTTCGGGATGCGTGAGCTGTCCGACGGCGGCCGTCACCAGCGGCACGTGCAATTCGCGAGCGAGCTGAATGACCTCGATCGAGCGATCGACGCGTTCATCGACGGTTTTCGAATCGGTCAGCCGCAGCCCCGGTGCGTCGGCGGACAGTGAATTGAGCGAGAGGCCCAGGCTGTTGACTAGATGGAGCAGGTGGCGTCGGCCGCTGGCGTCGAGATTTTTGGCGGATGTTTCGCCGCGAGCGGCGGGGAGTTCGATGGCGCGAAGTTCGAGGCGCGACGCAGTGCGCAATGCGTCCTTGGCCGGCATTCGCAGGTCGTCGAGGTCGATGCCGATGCGGGGGTTATTCATTGGATATTGTCCTGCAGATACTTACAGGTTTTTTCATGTTAATGGGCCACGATTCTTGTCAGTCCCCCAGCCCAAGGGCTGGGGCACCCGAGTTCTCGTCATTCTGAGGTCGCACGGGCGACGGAAGAATCTCGGCGAGATGCTTCGCTTCGCTCAGCATGACACAAAAACTAGCTTGGCATGACGCTCGCTCGCCTTCAACTACCGCCATTATAGCCGATGCAAATTTTTGGGTGCGGCGGGTTGCGGCGATACACTGCTTCGCATGGATCGCACGACGGTTGGATCGCTGCTTCGCACGACGCAGGCGTTTTGTCTGCAAGTCTGCGAGAAAGAGACGCTCGACTTCGGGATCGCATACTATTCCCCGCGATTTCCGCGATTGGCAGAGGCCAATCAGTTTCGTGAAGTGGTGGTTAGCGACGCTGCTGCGATGGCAACGGCGTTCGAGCAAGCTGAAGAGTGGTTTCGATCGCACGGGCTGACGTGTATGCGCTGGGCGCCGGCGGAAGGTTGCGACGCGGCGATCCTTGGGTCATTCTTGATTGAGCGAGGATTTCATGAAGAGCGTTTTTCGGTTTTGCATTTGAGTCATTGGCCGGAAGCGGCGGCTGCGAAGTCCGACATTCGAATTCTACCCGCGCGGGCGATGCGGGGAGCATTTCGTTCCACGTTCTTGAATTCCAAAGATGAATCCGATGTTGGCGGAGCGATGCTGGCTGATGCGTATGCCGAGCGGCTCGACGATCCGCAGTTCGATATGTTTGTGGCGATGCAAGGCGATACGGCGGCGGGTCGATGCGGGCTGTATCAGGTGGGCGATATTGCTCGCGTGATCGGGCCGAATGTGATTGCTCAAGTCAATGCGGGCGCGATTCAAGAGGCCATGCTGCGTCATGTGCTGGCGATGGCTCATCGACTGACGTTTCGGAATGTGTGCGCGCAGGTTGAAGAATCGGACGCGGCGAGCCTGCTGCACTTCGAGCGATATGGGTTTATTCAAGATGGTCGTATCGTTGAGTTTGCACGCCGCGAAGGCTAGTCACTCCGCCTATGCGCATTTATCGAGCGAAATTTGTTGTGCCGGTCGATTCAACGCCAATTGAGAACGGCGCGATTGCGGTACATGGCGGTCTCATTGATTCGATTTGCGCCTGGCACAAAGTTACGCGAGTTGCAGACGTCGAGGTCATCGACTTCGGCGACGCGGCGATCGTTCCTGGTTTTGTGAATGCACATACGCATCTCGAATTGACCAACCTGGCGAGAAAAGTGCCGCCGACGCCGGATTTTCCTCATTGGATATTGCGACTGGCGAAACTCATCGCTGTCGAAGCGAATGCCCAAGAGCAAGTTGAGGTGGCCGTGCGCGAAGGGGTTCGGCAATCGTTGGCAGTAGGTGTCACGACAATTGGAGACATTGCCCGGCGGCCGCAGTGGAGTCGGGCGGCGTTGTCGCAAACGAGCATCCGCGCGGTGTCTTATGGGGAAGTCATCGCTGTGGGCGCGATTCGCAATCGGCTGGATGTGGCCGTTGCAGACGCAATGAATCGTGAATGGCAAAGCGAGCGGGTCCGCGTTGGACTGTCGCCGCATTCGCCCTACACGGTTGAACAACACGGACTGCGTGAATGCGCGCGTCGAGCAAATGCGGCAAACGCTGCATTGGACGGGCAGACTAACCCCCTTTTCTCCCCCCTTGGTAAGGGGGGAGAAATGATTAGACCGCCAGGCGAAATTCGAGAAATCGTCGACGACTCCCCCGATCGAACGAGTCCCAACAAATCAATTCCACTCTGCGTTCACCTGGCCGAGACGCTCGATGAGGAGCGATTCACCTTGCAAGGTGACGGGCCAATCGCGGACCTCTTGAAGTCGCTTGGAGTTTGGGATGAGCACATACCTATGCCACGCCTGCGGCCTGTAGAGTTGGCGCGCCATTGCGGGTTGCTGACGCCGCGGACGCTGTTGGCGCATGCCAATTATGTGAATGATGACGACATTCAGCTCATTGTTCGCAGCGGGGCGAGTGTGGCCTATTGTCCGCGCACGCACCATGCATTCGGCCATGCGCCACATCGATTTCGCGAAATGATCGCGGCCGGTATGAATGTCTGCCTTGGGACGGATAGTCTTGCATCGAATCCATCGCTCTCGGTTCTCGATGAATTGCGTTTTCTACGTGAGAGACATCCTGACGTTTTGATCGAGATGGTTCTTGCAATGGGTACACTCAATGGCGCCAAGGCGCTGGGCTTCGAGGATGAGTGCGGTTCACTGATGGTCGGAAAATCGGCCGATCTTGTCGTTTTGCCGCTTGAGCGCCCGGCCTCGTCGTGGGATGAAATGTTTCATTCGAACGTCCAACCTGTGGCCGTGTTCGCGGGCGGTCGGCGGGTCGAAGCTTCCGACATCAATATAGTGACCCCCTTCATCCCCCCTTGCAAAGGGGGGAGGCTCTGCACTAATACGAGAGTCGAATTCATATCCTGACATCCAGTTGCATGATTCATATCCCGACATCCGGTTGCATGATTCATATCCCGACATCCGGTTGCATGAACGTACAAGTTCGCACGGCCTTTGTATGGACTGCGGCTTCGCGGCGAATCTACACTGACGGCATGGTGGAGCCCGCAAACCAGGTACGCATACGGTTTCATTTTCATGGAGATTGACTATGAATGTTCGATTCATCCGAAATCTGGCGGTTGTAGCGATGACGATGACAACACTTTGCCCAAGCGCGAAGGCAGAGGACTTGAAGCGCCGCGGTATGATGGGCGTCATGCTCGCACCGCTGGATGACGATTCCCGTCAGCGCCTCAAAGTTGGTGACGCCGGCGGTGTCATGGTCACATCGACCGTGCCGGGTTCCGCAGCGGAGAAGGCCGGGATCAAGGGGAGTGACGTCATCGTCAGAGTGGGTGATGAAAAAGTCGCGAATCCGAGCGACATCATGAAGGCCATGCGAAAATTTGGCGGCGGCGACACGGTCAATTTGACGGTGGTTCACGACGGGAAGGAAGCGGCGTATGACCTGACGCTTGTAGCGCGGCCGATGGAGCAGTCGCCCGATTATGATGTGGCGTACGACTCCGCGGGCGATGCGGGGAAGCGCGTCCGACTGATCACGACGAAGCCCAAGGATGCAAAGAAGCTGCCGGCGATTCTGTTTGTGCAGACGCTCACTCCGTTTTCGATGGAATTGGGGATGCCGGGCCCGCATCCGTATCGCAATTTGATCGGCGAATTGACCAAGGCCGGTTTCGTCACCATGCGCGTCGAGCGGCTGGGGATGGGCGATTCCGACGGGGCCGATGCCCAAGAGACCACGGTCGATCAGGATGTTGCGGCGTTCAAGTCCGCGCTCGCGAAGCTCAAGACGTATGACTATGTCGATACCGGAAACATTTTCGTATTCAGTCATTCGACGAGCGGCATCATTGCGCCATCAGTGGCTCAAGGCGGCGGCGTGAAGGGCGTCATCACGTATGGGACTTTTGCTCGTCCGTGGGGTGACAATGCCGTCGAGCGTGCTGAGCGCATCGCGAAGTTCAACTTGCAACCCGAAGCGGAGACGAAGGCGACCGTCGATAAGCTCAAGACCTTTCTGGCGGAATGCTATGATCAGAAAAAGTCTCCACACGATGTGTTGACCGCACATCCTGACTACAAGGAATTTCTCGCGACCTTTATTCAAGACGAAAAGCTGGTCGATGGCGTGAACTACAAATACATGCAGCAGCTTGTTTCGGTGAAGGCGGTGGAGGTCTGGTCGAAAATCGATGTGCCGGTTCTGGCGATTTGGGGTGAGGCGGATTTCATCGCTTCCCGCGCGGACAGCGAGTTGGTCGCGTCCACCGTGAATGCGAGCCATCCGGGCAAGGCGACGTTCATGGCCTTGCCCAAGGCGGACCACATGTACAGTAAGGCCGAGGATCAGGAGGAGAGCTTCCTATCGGGCACCCCCGGTCCGTTCAATTCCGCGGTCGTGGAGAACATCGCCAAGTGGATCCACGAGCGGAGCGGAAGCAGCTCGTAAATCAGTTTTCTGTTAGAAACCCAATTCGGCGCATGATGCGTGAATCGAGACGCAGCGTGCGCCGAATTCGTTTTTTCGGATCTCGAATTGCAGAAAATTCCGACCTTCTTTGACAGTGAATGCTTAGCTGTTCCGTCATTTCAGAAGCGTCGCGGAGTGCGCCTCGGGGCGCGCTCGACGTTCCTATTGTGATTCATTCTGAATAGACGGAGGTCTCATGTTCAACACTCTGAATCGTTTACGAATCTGCACCCGTGGTCCTCGCGAATTGAAATTCGAGGCGCGCAATTTGCCGACTCTGTTTGCAGTGTTTTCGACGCTGCTTTTGTTGGCGCCGTCCACACATTCATTAGCGCATGAAGGGCACGTGTTGAAGCCCCAGAAGACGGAGTTGCCCGATGCCCCGGTCGTCGTGCCGATGCAGATCGTGGATTCGCAGCCGGTGGTTGAGGCCCGCATCAATGGACAGGGCCCGTACAAGTTTCTGATCGACACAGGTGCGGCCGGTTTCGGAAGAATTGGGAACGATCTTGCCGAGCAATTGAAACTCAAAGAAGTCGGCGAGGTGACGGCGGGCGATCCGAGCGGCCAGCATGAAGAGACGCTCAAGCTGGTAGGCGTGGATTCCATTTCCGTCGGCGGGGCGACGTTCAGCGGCGGGCTGCAATTTCTGCGACGCGACGACAAGAAGGCGAACGTCGAAGAGCGCGGGGGAATCGTCGGCATTCTCGGACTTGGCGTATTTCATGACAGTCTGTTCACGCTGGATTATCCCAATCGAAAAGTCATCATTGAGCGCGGTTCGCTTTCGAAAGCTGACGGCAAGAGCGAGATCGATTTTGCGTCGCCGCATGGAATTCCCGAGATCATGATTCAGGTTGCAGGAATTGACGTTGAGACCGACCTCGATTCGGGCTCGATGGGAGGAATCTCAGTGCCGCCGTCTGTCGCGGACAAATTGCATTTTTCGAACAAACCGACCGTCGTAGGCCGGGCTTCGACGGGGTTCAATCAGTTCGACATCAAGGAGGCCAAGCTCGATGGCGATGTGCGAATCGGCGGGAATGTGATTGCGAGTCCCATGCTTTCGATCATCGACATTTTCCCGCGAGCGAACATCGGCGGCCGCATCCTGCAGTCGTTTAGCGTGACGGTGGATTCGGTGAACCAACGGATTCGCTTTTCCAGAGACGGCGACGGGCCGATCGTGATGGCGCCGAAGGTTCGCGTCGGCGTGTTGATGCATCCATCGGATGAAGGGATGAAAGTTGACCACGTTGTTCCAGGAAGCCCGGCGGAGTCGGCGCACATTCAGGCTGACGACATCATCACGCAAGTGAACGGGGCTGCGTACAAAGAAGTTGGACCGGAAAAGCTGCGCGAGTTGTTCGCCGCGACGACGCCGGTGAAGTTGGGGATCGATCGCGCTGGAAAGCACATCGACGTCACGGTGACGCCGCGATCGGAGTGACCGACTTTCTGAAATCAGGCGAGCGAAGTCTGGAATATCGTCAGCCCCCCAGCCCAAGGGCTGGAGCACCCGTTTATGGTTGCGTTACGTCGGAAGCTTGATTCACGAGGTCGCGGGCGATAATCGCGTCGATGTCATCGAGGTTGAGTACGCCGTCATGATTCACGTCGGCGAAGGACAAGTCTCCGAACCCCATGCGTCGCGCGGCGTTTAGCGAGATTGATGGTCGTGTGACCGCTTCCGATGCCGCGACGAGATTTGGACAGCAGCCTGCCATATCTGTGGCGAGATAGTTGCGCTGGATGAACACCATGTCGTTCGCGTTGACGGTCCCATCGCCATTGAGGTCCGCATTGAATCCGCCGGTACCGCAGGGAGTGTCTCGCGACACAGTGGTGGAAAAGGCTCCCATGAGAATGGCCTGGTCGATGGCGTCGATCACCCCGTTTCCATCGAGGTTGCCATTCACCAACCAGTTGCCTCCTTGCGCCGGGTCACCCACGAACGATGCGACATATTTGTTGCCTGAAACATTCAATGACGCCGTCGACCGAAGCGTGTGCTTGGGATCGCGGGCGGATACGCAGGTGTACTGACCGGGCGGCACCTGCAGGCTGACGTTGTCGGCCCGGCCTGGCAAGCTGAATGGGAAACCAAAGGACACCGACTGTTCGATCACGACAGGTGGTTCGTAGCAATCCGTATAGAATGAGAATTCAATGCATCGCTGCACGGGGCCCTGGCTCATTTGGGGAGAGAGTTGCACGCTAACCTGCACCGCGTTCGCGTCCTCCACCAGGACATTCCATGAGCATGTACCGCTCGCTCCACAGGCGTCGATGGCCTCGCAGGCAAAGTGCGACGTGCCCGCCGGAACGTACCCTCCGTGCTGGATGAGCTGGGTGATGTCGGCACCGTTACTGTTTGTGCCCAGACAAGCCAATTGCAACGGGCCGTCGCATTCGCCCGTCGCCGTGGGCGGATTCCAGCTTAACATTGCAGCGATCGTTCCGGAATCAGCCTGAGTTACGATGCTTTGTGGGCAGGCGAGAACCGGATTGGCGCCATGGATCTTGACGGCGGCCTCGCAGCAAGGAGCAAAAAGCACCGACACGCCACGATCATCGGTCAGCAATGTGTGCTGTGGATTGCTGTCGACGAAACACGGAGCGTCCTGCGCACAGGCCTGAATTCCGTGGAAACGAAGGGTGGCTATTGTCGCGGGACCTCTGGTGCCCGGATTGCCGAGACCGACGCTCACCGCGTAAAAGAGCACGCCTCCCGCCTGATCGGCGGCGCTGAAGATTTCAACCGAGAACGGAGAATGCGGATCGGAATTGATCCCTGGTGACGCGTCGACGAAATCCAGGACCGTCGGATCGAAGACGATGCGGAATTGCCCGCCGATGATCGTGTGGGAACTATTGCCGAGCTCCAGATTCATGACAATGTCTTCACCTTCCTGGTGACATGAACCCTGAAGCGTCGGATCCGGTCCCACACGGAGGCATAAAGAGGGAACATCACTACAGAAGCACGATTGCGAAACCACGTCGCACTTGTGACCGAAGCACTGTTCGTCGGACGAGCAACCGACGGTGGAAATATCAACGCCTTCGCAAACTCCCTTGCCGTTGCAGGCATCGTGAATAGTGCAATCCTGAGCGTCGTTGCATGGCGTGCCGGCGAGTGACGGTGGATGGCTTACAAAGCCGGTCTGGGGCTCGCAATTGTTGAGAGTGCATGGATTGCCGTCATCCAACGGCGTCAGGTTCCGACTCAGCGGATTGCAGCAATACATCGCGGGGTCAAAGTTGTCGCTCCAGATGCACAGTCCGCCCTCGCAAACGTCGTTGGTGCAGGCATTGTTGTCATTGCAGCCAGATGAAGTCTTGCACTGACGACAACCTTCGATGGGAGTTCCAATGCAGATGCCATCGACGCAATGATCATTCGCCGTACAGACGTGACCGTCGTTGCACGAATCATTGACGGTGCAGGTGGATGTGGCGATGGCGCGAATGGACTCAATGATATCCGCGAACGGTTGTTTCGACTGAAACGCCTGTCCACCCGTCGCGCTTGCCAATGAATTGGCGAGCCCCATGACACAGCTATCCGTCCCTGTCCCCATGATCGGTGAGACGATTACATGGCTGGCGACGGCGACGTTGGCGGCGTTGGTTACGGAGTCCCGGTCCGGTCCCGGATCCTGGCAACCCTCGGGGCGACTTCCATTGCAAGCGCCCTCATCGCTCATGGGGATGATGATGCGCGTCGCCCCGACTGTTCCACCGGGCGGCGGTCCTGTCCAGGGAAAGCGAGCGGCGACAATCGCGGTCGCCGGACCCCAGGATTCAAACGCGGAAAACGTGTTGGGGAACGGGCAGGTTCCGGCGAAGGCGCCAGGAACTGTGCCGCCCAATAAATCAACGACGTCATTCGTCAGACAATCGAATCCTTCTCCGACCGTTGTGATTCCGAGAAAATGCGGAATGACGCTCAGGCCCTGGCTCCCAAGCTGGTTGACGAGGTCTTGTGCTCCGACGCACAGAGCCGCGGCTTCGTCTCGCATTGAACCCGACGTATCCATGATGAAAACAATTTCCACCTGCGGGCAGTGAAAGGTGGGAGTACATTCGACGCAATCGACGATCGGGATATTGAGGCATGTTCCGTTGGTGCAAAGATCGGCCGTGCATGGACGACCGTCGTTGCAATCCGCGCTGGAAGAACAGCCGCCGCCCCGGACGGTGCGTAATCCGTTCCGGAACACCCGTCCGCTGGATGATGCCGTGTTATTCAGCGATGCGACCGATCCGGGAGGCGCGGCGATCGTGTCCACCGCGCAAATCGATAAGTGCACGAAGAGCGCCATGGCATACCGTGCGAAGAAGATTCGAAGTTTCCGGAAAGTCTCTTTCACAACGATTTTCAACTCATTGTCGAGGTCCGCTTATTCTTGCGTAAACCTCTCTTGCATCGATGCTGTCAACATCACCGTCGCCATCAAAATCAAAGTGGATTAGGCAATCGGACGAAGCCGCGACAAAATCGGGTGCGTCCTTGTTTCCGCTGTAGCATTCCTGTAATCCGACACTGTCGAGAAGATCGACGTCGCCGTCGCCATCTCGATCGCCCAGTAAACATCCGTCGCGGCAGGCGCTGGTAATGCACGGACTTAGCAGATTGCAGGGCAGGCTAGGGTCGCCACATACCGCGGTCCCACCCCCTGATGTACACTGCTTAAAAGGAAATCCGGGAGAGCACAATCCACTGACAAAGCGGCAAGTCACGGTACTCGGAGGGTCACAAGCGCCTTCCGGTGTGGTCAGCGGGCACAGGTCATAGCAGTCGTCGACGCCGTCGCCGTCGGCGTCCAGAATCAACTCGCAGGTGTCCGGGATGCCGTTGCCGTTGCAGTCCGGCTCGCACCCATCCGGCACGGAGTTGTTGTTGCAATCCGCACACGCCAAATTGCCCGGAGGACAATCACGGATGTCGCATTCGTCGGCAATGCCGTTGTGGTTGCAGTCCGCCTCGCATTCGTCCGGCACGGAATTGTGATTGCAGTCATTGCTGAATCCGCAGGGCTGTTCGCAAAACGGAAAGTTGTTGCAATCGATATCGCAAAGGTCTTCGGTTCCATTGTGGTTGCAATCGCTAATTTCCAACGTCGGACCCACCGTCTGCACGGTGATTGAGTTCGGCGCGCCCGGCTTGAAAAGTCCAAGCGTCGCCGTCGTCATTTTGGGATCGGGCGGTGAATTGACATCGAAGCGGAAGTTGTACAGCGTGCTCCATCGCAATGCATTGGCGTTCGGGTTCTGATCATAGGACACGCATGACCAGGCGATCTGGTTGTTTTCAATGGTCGCGGCCCAGTTGTCGCGAGAATACGGCTCGCCGCTGTGATAATCCACGTCGTGAAAGCCGATGTTTTGCACAATGGCGTGCTGGGGCAGCGGGATCGTAAATGACGCGCCCGACCGGTCGGAATTCAGATTTTCGATCGCATACTCATAGTGCCAGAACGTGGCACCGACTTCCGTGGCGCGGGCCGACACGATGAACAAGCCTTCGGCCGGTACACGGGCGTTGACCTGCACGACGGCGGGATCAAATTCCTGCCAGGCGTTGATCGCCGGTTCCTGCTGGCGCGTCGAACTCGTGATGTTGACGTCGTAGGTGTTTTGATTCGCGTTGTACGTCACCAGTGCCCGACGATACGACGCGTTGTTTTCGGCATTCCCTGCGGCCGCATCATCGGCGGTAACATAATGCGCCTGAAGGAAGTAGAGCGCACCAAGATTCAGCGACGGATTGAGATCCGAATAATGAATTTGCAATCGGGCGTCGACCGGACGGGTCCCCGCATAGCCGCTGGTATCGGGATTCGTTCCGGTGAATGCATTCACGGCCGAGGCGGGTCCGATATACGACCAACTTCCGTTTAAGAATGAAGCATAGAGATCGGAACATCCGGGATTCAGTTGGTAACCCCCGATATTCGGGGTTGAGCAGATGCCAAAACAATCCGTAGTCTCGTTTGTCGCGAAGAAACCATGCTTGACCCATGAGGTTCCGATTTGTTCGAACCGCCCGTTCAGAAATCGGAACGCGCCGGAACGAATGACGGGGTGCTCGGGTGTGAAGTCCTCCCATTGAAGAGGCTCGGTTCCGATATTGCAGGACACCGTCCCAACGGCGATGGCATCGATGGCCGTGCCGTCAATTGGATCGAGGCACGGGTTGGGGTTGCAACTGTAGTTGGTTGTGCTTTGGATTTTTGACACAATGACGTCCGGGCCCGGCGTAGGAGTAAATGTGGCGGTCTGGGCAAAAACGAAATTGCCCGCCCGATGCATCAGCACCAATGCGATGAGACCGAGCGCTAGAATCTGCGCCGTGCGCATCTTCATCAACCGCATCCTCTTGTTCGAAAAAGTTTGGAGCGCAGAAACTGCGCACCTTACGGCCGAAGGTCTTTATGAGCTGACCTTGCTGAGCCGTCCCCCAGTTTCAACTGACAGCTATTCCCAAGTACCTCAAAAAAGTGTAAGTTCCCCTCACGTCCCTCCCCTGTGGATTGTGCGGATGGTCCCTAGCATTGAGACAATCTACCTACGCAACACTGTAGCAACGGAAATGAAGCCATTCAACAGTCCTAATAGTGTTGAGGTAGTGTTGAGGAGATTGAATGGGCGATAAATTGTTAAATTGGGGTAAATGTGATGCAAATGGCGTCGATTCGGTTCTGGAATGTATTTTTCTTGGCCGAATGTATTTTACTTGACAACGGGGTTTAGGAACCGCTACTTTGCTTCAATTATCGGTAGTGATGTGGAGGGCGGCAATTTGGAATCGGGCGTCAATTCAGAACGACTCCGACAAGTACATGTGTTTTGAGTTTGTACTATCGGGGTGTTTGCGCGCACCGGCGTGATTTGATCCGCTGAGATGTGCGATTGCGATCAACGGTAACGAGTTGGAAGAAGTGCAGCAGCGGGAAGCTTGATCAACGAATCGGAGGAAGAAGGATGGATGCACGTTTGAATGCGGGAGCGGCTGTGTGTTCGGTATCGCGTCAGATAGTGCGATCCAGTCGCGGTCATTGCTACCGCTGCATTGGGGTTGCGGCTGCGTTTGTCACCTTGGCGCTTCACGCCAACGCTGCGCATGCGCAGCTACAAACAACCACCGCCGGATGCATTCAAGATGTTGCCACGAAATACGGAGGCCCGAGCGGCATTCACTGCACTGCAAACGACGTTTCCATTGGATTGGTTACGCTACCGGCTACGCCGGTTGATGGTTGCGACTACCTTGGTGATACGACAACCTTTGATGCCATCGTAAAAGTCCAGTCGACGGCGACCGAAAGATACGACATCGGCATTTACCTTTCCTTGGATGGCGGCGCTGCGTATACCGGGAGCTGCCTAATCAGCACCCTTCCTTATACGCCTTCGAACAATAACCCCGCTTGTGCGGGATCCGGAAATCCGTTCGCCTGTTGCACCGGCGTCGGCACCGGCACATGCGCATATTCTGACCTTGATTCAACGACCAACACCGGTATGGTGTGTTCATCGGCCAATACTCAGATTTGCAATGACAACAGCGATTGCACCGGTTCCGTCCCTGTGTGCACGGGTGCCGGAGCACCGTTTGCGTGTTGCACCGGCAATGGAACAGGCTCATCATGCGGGACTTGCATCACTCCCGGCGCCCTCCAAGACTTGTGCGGCGATATCACAAGCACCAACGCCGTGTACTATAAGATTACCGGTGTGACAGTTTCTTGCCTTGACGTCGATAACGACGGCTTCCTCGACATCAATGCGCTCACCAGTTGGCGTCAGTCTGGAGCGAACGACCTTTGCCGCACTCCTTCTGCTGCGTTCCCCGGTGCCCCATCGAAGTGCAAAGAGCAGCCGACGTTGAAGATCCCGATCAACGTCCCCAAGACAATTCAGGTCTGCAAGGACATCGTTCCCAACAGCGATACCGGCAAGTTCAACCTGCAACTCGACGGCACTAGTTTTTATTGCAGTGATGGCAGCGGGACATGTGCTTCCGGCAGCGGTGCATGCTCGGATGGCACAGGTACGTGCATGGCCGCCACCAACGTCGGCGATAACTACTGCACGAGTAACATTACCGTTGCCGCCGGCTCACACACGATCAGCGAGACGGCTGGCACAAGCACCGTCCTGACCGATTACAACTCCAGCATCGCTTGCTACGACACCGCCGGCCACTGCACGGGTGACAGCACCGTCGCTTGCATTGCTACTGCTACATGTGCGGCCCTTGGCAAGGGTACCTGCAACATGACTCCCACGCTGGTGGGAAGCTGCAGCAATTGCACGTCGAAGTCGATCACCATCGGCACGATGGCCACCAAAATCGTCTGCACCATCAGCAACGTGAACAAGTGCTACAACAGCGACGGCACGCCGGTGAATTGCGATGACAGTAACGTGTGCACGACTGATTCGTGCGTTCCGGCCACCGGTTGTGTGCATACCAACAACACCAATTCGTGCAATGACAACAACGCCTGCACAACGGGCGACGTGTGCTCAGGCGGCGTATGCAGCGGAACGACTCTGAATTGCAATGATAACAATCCTTGCACGAACGATTCCTGCAATACGGCTACCGGTTGCGTATACGCCAACAATACTAGCCCGTGCAACGACGGCAACGCTTGCACCACGAATGACACATGCTCCGGCGGAAGCTGCGTGGGCGGTTCGGCCCCGAATTGCGATGATGGGAATGTTTGCACGACGGACAGCTGCAATTCCGCGACGGGATGCGTACACACGAATAATTCGGTGCCTTGCAACGACAGCAACGCCTGCACGACAGGCGACACTTGTTCCGGCGGATCGTGCGTGGGCAGCCCGCTGAATTGCGACGACGGCAACGTCTGCACGACGGACGCGTGCAATACGTCCACCGGCTGCACGCATACGAATAATAGCGCCTCTTGCAGCGACGGCAATGCGTGTACGACAAACGATACGTGCTCTGGCGGCTCGTGCTCGGGCACGCCGGTGAATTGCAATGACAGCAATCCGTGCACAGCTGATTCGTGCAACCCGGCCACGGGCTGCGTGTACTCCTCCAACAGCAATCCATGTGACGACGGGCACGCCTGCACCACTGGTGACGTGTGTCATCTGGGGAGCTGTAGCGGCACGCTAATTCCGGGCTGCATCGAGTGCGCAACGGCGGCCGACTGCAACGACGGCAACGTATGCACAACGGATACATGCACGGGCGGCGTGTGCGTCTATACGAACAATACCAATTCGTGCAGCGATGGGAACGCCTGCACGGTGAACGACGTTTGCTTTAGTGGGATGTGTCAGCCTGGAGCGGCGCCGAATTGCGACGACGGCAATGTTTGCACGGATGATTCGTGCAATCCGGCGAGCGGCTGCGTCCACGTCAATAATACCAGCCCGTGCAACGACGGCAGCGCCTGCACTACGAACGATACTTGCTCAGGCGGTAGCTGCGTTGGCGGTCCTGCACCCAATTGCGATGACGGCAATGTGTGCACGACCGATTCGTGCAATCCGGCCTCGGGCTGCACCCATGTGAGTAACACCAGCCCGTGCAGTGATGGAAATGCCTGCACGACGAATGACACGTGCTCCGGCGGCAGTTGCGTTGGCGGACCCGCGCCGAATTGCGACGACGGCAACGTCTGCACCGATGATTCGTGCGATTCGGCCTTGGGTTGTGTCCATGCCAACAATTCGTTGCCTTGCAGTGATGGAAATGCCTGCACGACAAACGATTCGTGCTCGGGTGGAACCTGCGTTCCCGGATCGCCGCTGAATTGCGACGACGGAAACGGCTGCACGGACGACTCCTGCAATCCGGCAAGCG
This sequence comes from Planctomycetota bacterium, assembly GCA_016200265.1. GTDB lineage: Bacteria > Planctomycetota > Phycisphaerae > UBA1845 > UBA1845 > JACQFE01. The sequence goes on from JACQFE010000046.1 coordinate 15,279, forward strand.
GGTGTGTTTACATGAACAATTCAAATCCCTGCAGCGACGGCAACGCGTGTACGACCAGCGATACATGCGCGGGCGGGAGCTGCGTGCCTGGACCGGCGCCGAACTGTGACGACGGCAATGGTTGCACGGACGATTCTTGCAATCCGTCCATCGGCTGCGTTCATATAAACAATTCCAGCCCATGTACTGATGGAAATGCCTGCACGATCGGCGATGCGTGCTCGGGCGGTAGTTGCATTCCGGGCTCGCCGCTGGACTGCGACGACGGAAATGGCTGCACGAACGATTCGTGCAACCCTGCGACCGGTTGCGTCTACGTCAACAACACCAATCCGTGCAGCGATGGAAATGCCTGCACGACGAATGACACGTGTTCAGGTGGAGCCTGCGTTCCGGGTCCTGCGCCGAATTGTGACGACGGAAACGTCTGCACGACCGATGGCTGCGACGCGGTCACAGGCTGCACGCATACGAATAATACGAACCCCTGTGATGATGGCCAGGCGTGCACGAGCAACGACGTGTGCTCCGGCGGAAGCTGTCACGGGACGCCGAACGGCAGCATCTGTTGCACTACGAATGCACAGTGCAATGACGGCAACGTGTGCACCACGGATACCTGCCAAGGCGGCATTTGCGTGTTCACAAACAATACCAACCCCTGCACCGATGGCAGCGCGTGCACGACGAATGATACGTGCTCCGGCGGAAGCTGCGTGCCCGGCCCGGCGCTCAACTGCGACGACGGCAATGTGTGCACGAATGACTCCTGCAATCCGGCCAGCGGCTGCGAGCATGTGAATAACAACAGCCCGTGCAGCGACGGTAACGCATGCACCACGAATGATACGTGCTCAGGTGGAAGCTGCGTTCCGGGAGCAGCCTTAAATTGCGATGACGGCAACGTCTGCACGGATGATTCGTGCAACCCAGCGAGTGGCTGCGTGCACGTCGATAACACGAGTCCATGCAGCGATGGCAACGCCTGCACGACGAACGATACTTGCTTAGGAGGTGATTGCGTTCCCGGACCTGCGCCCAACTGCGATGACGGCAACGTATGCACGGACGATTCGTGCGATACGTCCCTCGGTTGCGTGTATGCCAACAATTCATTGCCATGCACCGACAACAACGCCTGCACGACCAATGACATGTGTTCGGGCGGAAGTTGTGTGCCCGGCGCTCCGCTAAACTGCGATGATGGCAACGTGTGCACTACGGATAGCTGCAATCCCGCCTCCGGGTGCGTATACACGAACAATACCAACCCCTGTGATGATGGCCTGGGTTGCACGGACAACGACATGTGTTCCGGAGGAAGTTGTCACGGCACGCCGAACGGCAGCATCTGTTGTGTCACAACCGCCGATTGCAATGACGGCAACATTTGCACGACCGAGTACTGCCAGGGCGGCGTGTGCGTTTATACGAACAACAACAATCCGTGCAGCGACGGTAGCGCTTGCACGACGAACGACACGTGCTCGGGCGGAAACTGCGTTCCAGGGCCCGCTCCGAACTGTGACGACGGCAACATCTGCACTGACGATGCCTGCGATCCAGCCACCGGCTGCACGCACGTCAACAACACCAATCCGTGCAGTGATGGAGACGCATGCACGACGAATGACACGTGTGCGGGTGGAAGCTGCATTCCCGGACCGCCGCCAAATTGTGATGACGGAAACGGATGTACGGACGATTCTTGCAACCCGGCCAGCGGTTGCGTGCATGTCAACAATACGAGTCCTTGCAGTGACAGTAACGCCTGCACGACCAATGACGCCTGCTCCGGCGGAAGTTGCGTTCCTGGCTCGCCGCTGAATTGCGACGATGGAAATGTCTGCACGGACGATTCGTGTGATCCGGCTGGCGGCTGCATGCACGCCAATAACACGAGTCCGTGCAGCGATGGCAACGCCTGCACGACGAATGACACCTGCTCTGGCGGGAGCTGCATCCCCGGACCGGCGCCCAATTGCAATGACAACAATGTGTGCACGGATGATTTCTGCGATTCGGCAGTTGGATGCCGCCACGCCGACAACTCGTTGCCTTGCAGCGACGGAAGTGCCTGCACGACAACTGATACGTGCCACGGCGGCGCCTGCGTTCCGGGTCCGGCGCCGAATTGCGACGATGGGAATGTGTGCACGGACGATTCTTGCAATCCGGCGTCCGGCTGCACCCACACCAACAATTCGAACTCCTGCGGTGACGGGCATCCTTGCACCAGCAATGACGTGTGCATCAACGGAACCTGCCAGGGCACGCCGATCCCCGGCTGCGTGGAATGCGCGTCCTCGTCGGCGTGCGACGATGGCAACGTCTGCACGACGGACGACTGCCAAGGGGACATTTGCGTACACATTAATAACACGAATCCGTGCAGCGACGGCAACGCATGCACGACAAATGACGTTTGCACGGGCGGTAGCTGCGTGCCGGGAGTGCCGCTGAATTGCGACGATAGTAATGTTTGTACTGACGATTCATGCAATCCATCCTCCGGCTGCGTGCATGTGAACAATGCCAACCCATGCAACGACGGCGACGCCTGCACCACCAATGACATTTGCTCGGGCGGACATTGCGCGGGCGGACCACCGCCCAACTGTGACGATGGCAATGTGTGCACGGATGATTCCTGCGACGCGGTTAAAGGTTGCAAGCACGTGAACAACACCGGCCCGTGCAGCGATGGAAACGCCTGCACATCGAACGATATTTGCTCCGGCGGAAGCTGCATCCCCGGACCGCCGACGAGTTGCGACGACGGCAACGGCTGCACGACGGACAGCTGCAAGCCGAGCAGCGGCTGTGTTCATTCCAACAACGCCAATCCGTGCGATGACGGGAATGCTTGCACCGTGGGAGACGTGTGCTCAGGTGGTTCGTGCAGCGGTGGCCCGCCTTTGAATTGCGACGACGGTAATCCCTGCACGGACGATATGTGCAACAAGACCGTCGGCTGCCTCCATAACAATAACACGTATCCATGCAATGACGTAAACGCCTGCACCACCAATGATCATTGTTCGGGCGGCAAGTGCGTCGGGGGTCCGCCTCTGAACTGCGACGACAACAACATCTGCACAGACGACAGCTGTGCTCCGGCGATCGGCTGTGTGCACGTGGACAACTCCAATCCTTGCACGGACGGAAGTGCATGCACCACCGGCGATCAATGCTCCGGAGGAACGTGCGTCGTGGGTCCGCCGCCCAATTGCGATGACAAGAATCTCTGCACGGATGATTCGTGCAATCCGGCCAATGGTTGCGTGCATGCGAACAACGCAATTTCGTGCAGCGACGGCAACCCCTGCACCGTCGGGGACACATGCTTGGGAGGGAGTTGTATATCCGGGCCGCCACCGAATTGCAGCGACGGCGACGCGTGCACAAACGATATTTGTTCTCAGGGCGCGTGCGTACACGGTGATCCGCCGAGCTGCAACGACCAGGATGCATGCACTGCGGACAGCTGCGATCCCGCGACTGGATCGTGCGTGAATTCGATGCTGGATACTCCCCATTGCAACCCGATTCCGACCGTGTCACAATGGGGTCTCATCATCCTTTCCATCTTGCTGCTGACCGGTGCTAAGATTTATTTTGGCAGAAAGGACGCTCGAGCATTTTAGTCCTATAAGGAACGATGGCATCCGCAGTGACGCGGGTATCTGTGGCACGGAATCGTAGTTATTGGACTTTGTGGTGGGGATTTGCGAAGAATGGGGCGAAAACATAATAAATTTTCGTTGGCCCATTGAACTGTTTTGAAGGGTCGTCTATACTACCGCGTAGGAAAGATAGTTTTCTCGATGTGTTGAGGGGGATTCGAAGAGGGTGGCTTCAAAGGGGTTTCCCGCACAACAGGTTCGCCAAAGAAACAGCGGAAGCGAAGTGGGGAGGGTTTGTTCTATGAAATTAAGCAGAGTGCTGGGTGTCATGACGCTTGTCGCAGTTGGGTCTTCGAGCGCCTATGCGGCCAACGAGTTTTCCTATACGTCAACCGGGCCGCCGATGTTGATTCCGACGCTTCCGAGCCCGACTTCAACCGAAGGTATCACGGTGGTGCCGCTTACGATGTCGGCCCCGCTGCCTGGCAACGGTCACATTGACACGTTGAACCTGACTTTGAATGGTCTGACGCACTCCAACGCCGGCGACCTCGACATTTATTTGATCGATCCGTTCGGCACGACGCTTGAGATCATGACGGACCATGCCAATGGTCAGGGGCTCGCGAATGCGACACTTCGTTTCAGTGACTTGGGTGCGCTTCTGCCGAGCAATGAAAATGACCCGATCAATCCAGACACGACCTACAAGCCGGAAGGCACTCCCCCTGGCTTTGGGCTTTATCACAATGGCCTGGGTGGAACGGACGCCTGGATTCTCTTGCTCATCGACGATACGCCGGGAGATACGGGTTCGATTACGTCGTATACGCTTAGTGGAACGGCCGTGCCGGAGCCGATGACACTGTCTCTGTTGGCGCTTGGCGCGTTCGCGACTTTGCGTCGCCGGAAGTAAGAACGCTTCGTGGAGCTTGCGTCGCTTGCAAGCCGCGATTTGACATGAACTTTGAAAAGCCCGTCTCCTCGAAGGCGGGCTTTTTCATTTCGCTCTGGGGCCAATTTAATTTCGCCTGCTCAAAAAAACGAACTTCACCCGTTATTGGGGGAATTATCGGCGCATGAGATCATCGCTCCTCAAGAGATCCGCATTGCAGGGTTCGATATCACTTTGGCGTTCACAAGATCATCGTCGAGCAACCGGTGACAAGTTTGGGCGTTCCCGCGACGTTGTTTACGCCGCATTTGCGGTCGCTTTGATCAGCTCGCACACCGCATTCGGGCAAATTCGTCCATCAAACGACGCAGGCGACACGACATTTGGAAAGTCCCACCGCGTGCAACGCTCCGTTGATCTTGTGTCACCGAATCGAAATGAAAACAGAATTCTCTACGAGCAAAATGTCGGACGAAATGAAGGCCGATCGGTGTCTTCTCCAGGCACAGCGGCGCAATCGCGCGATCCTGAGGCAAAGTCGCACGGTCCGTCCAAATCGGAGATCGCAGGAAACACGAATTCTTCAGCAACCGAAGAGTCCGTTGCCACAGCTCTGGCTGCTCCAGTAAACGATGCATGCGCGAACGCGACTGCGATTTCCGGCATGGGCGAATTCTCGTTCAACAACACCAGTGCGACTCTCGACGGACCGGCGCACGCCGCGTGCGTGGGACAGTTCAACCAGCCGAACATCGACAAGGACGTGTGGTATTGCTGGACCGCGCCGTCGTGCGGCGCGACGACGCTCGTGTCCACTTGCGGAGACACGACCGTGGATACGAAGATCGCCGTGTACACAGGATGCAATTGCCCGCCCACGGACGCAAATCTTATTTCGTGCAACGACGATGACTGCTCCACGCAGAGCCGTGTGTCATTTCCCTCCCAGGCCGGTCAAAGCTATTTGATTCGCATCGGTTCGTTTCCCGGTCTCGCGGGTGGAACGGGCTTGTTCAATATCTCATGCCAGGCGTCGAGGCCCTGCACATCGCCCTCGCAGAATTGTCAGACGCGCGGGACAAGCCTGGCGTTCAACAGCAATCGGCTGGATTTCAAGGTGGCCGACAATTTCACCCCGCTAAGCAGCGGACAAGTTTCATCGATCTGCTTTTGGGGGGCCTACGTCGATGACATCGGCGGCGAGAATTGCTTTGGCTCGGGCACGGATGCCATCGTCGTCAAATACTACGCGGACAACAACGGCCTGCCCGGGAATTTGCTGACGACCTATTCGCAATCCTCGGCGACGCTTGCGGTCAACGGGCCCGTGGCGACGGGAGACAAGATCGCGAGCCGGTACGACGAATACGAGTTTCGAGCGACGCATGCGGCGCTCGGCGTTTCGGCCGGTGCGTGTTATTGGGTTGAAATCACCAACGAAATTCCGGGCTGTTCATGGTATTGGGAGGGATCGCTTCCGCACGATGAGCGATCGGTTCAGGATGGGTTCGTCCCCAACCAGCCGAAGAATGGTTACGACTTGAACGACTTGATGGGCAATGATACGGCCTTTTGCCTGAGCACCGCGCTTGGCGATCCGAACAATTGCACGCCTCCACCGCCGGGGAACGACGCCTGCGCTTCGGCGACGCCGATTTCCGGTCCGGGTGAGTATTTCTTCGATAATTCCTCGGCCACGACCGATGGTCCGGGGCACGCGCAGTGTCTTTCGGCCGGTGAAACGGGCATGGATCATGACATCTGGTATTGCTGGACCTCGACATGCTCGGGCGAAGTTCTTGCGCGAACGTGCGATCGGACGGCCGTGGACACGCGGCTCGCCGTGTATGACGGTTGTGAATGTCCCGTGACCGACGCGAGCTTGTTGAGTTGCAACGATGATTTGTGCGATGGCTATTTCACCGATCAACCTCCGCGAGCGTCAATGGTCCGCTTCAACGCGATTGCGGGACATACGTATGAGATCCGCGTGGGGACGTATCCGACCTCACCGGGCGGCACCGGAACGCTCAGCATAACCTGCGGTCCGCCGGCGAATCCGAGCTGTCCGGGGACAGGTTCGTGCTGTGAAGGGACAGGCGGCCTGGGCTGCGACGACGTTTCGTGTTGTGAGAGCGTGTGCGCGTGCGATCCGTTCTGTTGCTCTGTGGGCTGGGACGCGGATTGCTCCGGCGCCGGGTTTGTGCCGGGTTGCGGTGCGCAGGCGCTATGTGCTTGCAATCAGTGCGGCGGGCCGACGGCAGGTGACTGCTGCAGCGGACACAACTCGCCGTTCTGCTTGGATGCCGCGTGCTGCCAGGCGGTATGTGCGTGCGATTCTTTCTGCTGCGACACGGAATGGGATCAGTTTTGCGCGACCACCGGCGCTGATAATAATGGTTGCGGCGCGGGGGAGCTTTGCGGGTCGTTGTGTCGGCTGAATTGTCCGGCCGGCGCAGTCACGTGGGTCAATCCGCCCAATGGTGTGGTGGATGCGGGGCGTCCGTTTGATCCCGCGATTCCGTCTCAGATCCTGGGCATCAATCAGATCATCGCGACGGCGCCATCGGACGCGGATCCGCGATGTTGGACACTCTGCGAAACGGACAGCGTCGGCTCTGCCAACGGGATTACGAACGTGCTGGAAACGTCGGGAACGTACACGCTGATGCTGGCGCGAGCGATCTCTCCGGGCGCAGTGACCACGATTTCGTATACGAATATCAACAACGCAGCGACGGTAGGGCGGTTTACGTCCCATCCCGCGAACGTCGACGGGGCGGGTTTTGCTGAAGTGCTTGATGTGTCGACGCTCGTGGCGGCAATGGCGGGCACAGCGACGCTTCCCTGGGGCGTGTTCAGTAGTGACATTGACCGCAGCACCGAATTCACCCCTCTAGACATTCTTGGCGCGATCGACTTGTTGAATGGAGCGGGAACGTACACGGTTTGGAACGGAAGCATCAAGCCAAGTTCGCAGCCGTTTTGTCCGTGAAAACTGACGATCATCCGGAGTGGTTCACGCCAGGTGGATCCACGAGCTAGCGAGGGAACGCATCGGGTAGGCCGGCGTCGATAGGAAGCACTGCGCCGGTCGTCGGAGTGGCGTTCGACGCGAAGAAGACGACGGCATTTCCCACATGTCGCGGGGTCACTTCCGTGCGAAGAAGGCTTCGTTGGCGATAATGATGGGGAAGCGTTTTCGGATCAATTCCGTGCGTTGCAGCGCGCTGCGGGCCGACCTCGGCCCATAGTCCCGACGGAGCCTTTGAGTCGCCAAAGACAGCGTCAGGTGCGAGCAAGTTTACACGAATGTCAAACGGAGCGAGTTCAATGGCGGCCACGCGGGCGAGCTGATGCGCGGCCGCTTTCGATGCACTGTACGCGGCGAAATCCTTGCCCGGTGCGGCCACGTTCTTGGTTGAAATGACAATGATGTTCCCGCCCGTTCCTTGTCGCTTGAGCAATTTCGCGCCTTCGCGCAGAAATAGAAATGATCCGACCGCGTTGATGTCTAGAAGGCGTCGAAAATCGGCGACCGAGAGTTCGTCGATTGCGGCCACGTGAGCAGCGCCGGCGTTGACGACGATGACATCGGCACCGCCAAACGCGCGTGCGATTTCGTCAAATCCTTCGCGCACGCTAGTTTCATTCGTCACATCGATCGTGATTCCAATCGCACAGCTATTGCCGTGCTTGCCGTTCAGCCGCCCGACGACGCTTGCGATGCGGTCAGGATCGACGTCGGTTACGACGACGTGTGCTCCGGCGTCCGCGCAGGTTTCGGCAATGCCGGCACCGATGGCTCCCGCGCCCCCGCTGATGACCACGACCTGACCGGCCAACGCTCCCGCCGGACGACGCAGCTTCTTGCGTTCCATGTCGCAGAATTCCATGTCGAAGAGGTCCGCATCGGAAAGCGATTGGAATCCGCCAATGGACAAGGCATCGAATTTGGCGATGAGCGTTTGCTCGGCGATGTCGGCGGCGATTCGGGCGTCGCGAAGGGTCGGGCCTGCGGCGAAGAATCCCGCGCCGGGCAATAGGATGACGCGAGGCGACGCATCGAAATCGCCAAGTTCGTTTCCGATTGGCCCGGCATAGACACGATATCGTCCGCGAAATTTCGCGATTTCGGCCCGAAATTGATCACGAAGCACGTTGGGGTCAGACCATTGCGGCGACGGGACAAACATCCACCAGGGCTTGGTGCGGATGGTGTGGTCGGCGGTCATGGGACCGGAGGAAACGATTTCGGCCGCACGATCCGAGCCGATGATTTGCCGCAATTCGTTCGAGCCGCGCCATTCCAAAATGCAACGTTGTAAAGAAGCTGTGCCTGCGCCGGCACTAGGGTCATCTTTCGTGACGAGCAGTCCTCGCAACATCGGTGCGGCGCGAGCGGCCAGCGTCGCGGAAGATTCCGAAACTCGATCCACCGCTCGCGGCTTCTGCGAGGATACGCGCCGCGAAATGTATGCTTCGCAAAGGCTGACGATCTCAATGTGACGCCCGTAGGATTCGCAAGCCTCATCTCCGAAAGTCACTAGGCCGTGTTGCATCAAAACTGCGCCATGTGCATTCAGCTTCGCATCGACGGCCTCGGCGACGGCTTTGGCGAGATCGAATCCGGGCCGCACATAGGGAATGATGACGACTCGATCACCGAGCACTTCGCGAATGATCGTTTCGCCGTTCGGCTGATTGGTCAGCACGATGAGGGCGTCGGAATGCGAGTGATCGACGAACCGATGCGGCAGGAAAGCGTGCAGCAATGTTTCGATTGAAGGCGTGGGTGCGGCCGCATCGAGAAGGTTCGTGCGGATTTGATTGACCATCGACTCGTCGTCGAGTTGTTGAAGTGGCCGCAAGCGGCGTAGGTTGTCGAGCTGCAGCGCCGGAAGATCGGCCGGTTCGAGTAAAGCCATGTCTCGGCCCGAGCATTTCACGTGGACGACATCGAGTTCTTCTCCGAGGATGTTTTTCGTTCGGCCTTTGACCGACACATTCCCGCCGCCGTGAAGGACGAGCGTGCGTTCATCGCCGATCAATCGGGCGGTATAAACGCGAAGAGCGAAGTGCTGGCCGTGAAACTGGCCCCAGCGATCAATTGCTTCCTTTGCACCGGCGTCGGTCCAGCGGCTGTTCATGGAATCCGAATCTTCCTCTCAATTCCTGACTGGGGCGATACCGTACAGAAATCGGGTGAATGTGGAAAGCCGAAGCAATGCCGCTATCGAGCGTCCAATTCCAACACAACAGACTTGTAACTTGTGCCGTCGTGCGAACGCCAATACAGCGGTCGAACCGCTTGCGGCCATTTCACCGTCTCGGTATTCTCGTCATCGTTTCATTGAGAAGATCGAGACAACCAACATGGAGAAGATACACATGATTCGAGGAATTGCGATTTTGTTCGTTCTCGGAGTCGGCTCGCTCGCCTTTGGGCAGGAAGGGAAGGACGCGGCGGCGGGCGACCCGCTGCATCCCAAGGTCAAGATGGAAATCACCCAGGGCGACAAGCCCCTTGGCACCATCACCATCGAGCTGGATGGTGAGAAGGCCCCGATCAGCACGCTGAATTTCCTGGGCTATGTGAATGACAAATACTACGACGGCACGGTGTTTCATCGCGTCATCAAGTCGTTCATGGCTCAGGGCGGCGGGTTCACGGCCGAGATGGATGAGAAAAAGCAAGGTCTGAAGCCATCGATCAAGAACGAATGGACGAATGGGCTGAAGAACGCTCGCGGCACGATTTCGATGGCCCGGCTTGGCGGTAATCCGGATTCCGCGACATCGCAGTTCTTCATCAATGTTGTGGATAACAAGATGCTCGACACTCCCCAACCAGACGGCGCGGGTTATGCCGTGTTCGGAAAAGTCGTCGATGGCATGGACACGGTGGACAAGATTCGCGACACGGAAGTCGGACCGCACCCGAAGTATCCCGCGGGTCCGACAGTTCCGAAGACGCCCGTGGTGATAAAGTCAATCCAGACGGTTGGAAGCGTCGATAAGGCGGCGATTGAAACGAAGTCGAAGGCGGCCCCGGCGGCTGCCGCTGGTGATGCTGCCAAGCCCGCGACACCTCCGGCCGGTGAAGCTGCGAAGCCTGCTGCCACGCCGCCAGCCGGCGAAAAGAAGCCGGAAAGTTCTGCCGCGACGGGTGGAGATAAGAGCAAGGACATGGAGGCATTCGTCAAGAAGACGGCCGAGGAATTAAAAATGGAGCCCGTCAAGATGCCTTCGGGTGTGGTCTATTTCGATCTCAAGCCTGGCACAGGTGCCAGCCCAGGCCCAAGCGATCCGGTAACGGTCCATTACACCGGATGGTTGCTGGACGGAACAAAATTCGACAGTTCCGTGGACAAGGGTCAGCCGTACACGCTTCCACTGAATCGATTCATCAAGGGCTGGGGCGAGGGATTAAGCACGATTAAAGAAGGCGGCAAGCGGAAGCTGATCATCCCCGCTGATCTTGCTTATGGAAAAGCAGGTCGACCGCAGATTCCACCGGATTCTCCGCTGGTTTTCGAAGTGGAGTTGATCAAAGTTGGCAAATAGTCCGGAGGCTAGTTCGATCCATCAATTGCCTCATTATCGGGTTGCCATGCAACGATTGCGTCGCTCTTTCTTGCGCGTCGTTTGGTTGGTCCTTGGCATATCGTTAATGGCGTCAGTCGGCTGTCGCGGTCAGCGCCACAAGGGTGACACTGAATCAGGCGGGCATCCGGGCAGCCCCGGCCGTTCCACTTCAGGCGATTCCTCGAAGCCCACGCTTCGACCCACGGTGCGCATGCGCACGAACATGGGCGACATCATGCTCGAACTGGATGCGGAGAACGCGCCGAACAACACCCTCAATTTCCTCGACTACGCGAAAGACGGATTCTACAACGGAACTGTTTTTCATCGCGTGGTGAAAGGGCGGCTGATTCAGGGCGGTGGTTATACGGCCTCATTCGATGCCAAGAAGGAAGGGCTGCGTCCGGGTGTTCGCAATGAATCCGTCGTCGGGCTTACCAACTCCCGTGGTACCATCGCGATGTTTCGAAAACCGAATGAGCCGAATTCGGGCCAGTCGCAGTTCTTTATTAATGTCGCCGATAACGCCGAGTTGGATCGGATCCGCGACGGCTATGGATACTCGGTGTTTGGCCGGGTGGTCGGCGGAATGGATGTTGTCGACAAGATTCAAAATGTACCGGTGGGCGTGAATCCGAAGTACGCCGCGGGTCGAAACCCAGTGGTTCCCGAGAAGTTGGTCATTGTTCAGTCCGTCGAACTGAAGACGCCGTTCGATCGCGACAAGGCCGTCGTTCTGGCGGAAAATTTTCGAAATGAATATCAGCGAAAGCTCGAAGCGCGCACAGCCGAACTTGAGCAGAAATCGGGCAATAAAGCCGTCATTCTCGACTCCGGCTTGCGTTACGTGGATTTTGTGATGGGCAAGGGCGCGTCGCCGGTGCCCACGGATACGGTGGAAATTTATTATCGCGGAACGCTGTTGCTCGATGGCACGGAATTCGACACTTCAGAAAAAGACGGACAGCGGACGAAGAAAATGGCCATGTCCAGCATGCTGCCGGGTCTGCAACAAGCAATGAGCACGATGTGCGAGCACGGTCGGCGAACGATTATCGTGCCATCGAATCTCGCGTTCGGAGCGTATGGCCAGCCGGGGAAAGTGCCTCCGTATGCGACGCTGATGTTTGACATTGAGTTGAACGAAGTCAGTCGCGAGCCCATCGAACCGCCAAAGCTCGAACGTGTTCCGGAGCCATAATCATTAGTTGGCGGCGGGTTGCTGCTGCGATTCAGGAATTGTGGGGCCGTTCCCAGTTCTCTGAAGCCGGATCTCGGAAATCACCAGCAATGCTGATTCTCGCGGATACTGCGCCATTTCGTCGGGACGAGGACAGCGATTTGAGTGTATAATCATGCGGGTATCAATGGAGCATCGCATGGCTTTCCTGCCCGCTCATTCAAGTCGATTTCACCAAGTCCTACTGGTCGCGGTCATGCTGTTTTGCAACAACCAGGCCAGATCCCAACAGGCGGCGCACCGGCAAGTCGCAAATTCGCGAAAAGAGGCTGAATCAGGTGGTGGAATTTCGCCAATGGTCGTGACGGCTCCTGCGGCGACGATTGTGTATTTAAGGCACACCGGAGCGTATTGGGCGATTGGCCCGGCGGTCAACGAAGTCACGGAAATGATGCAGGAAGTTGGCTCGAATGGGCCGCTCTTGATTCGCTACAATAGCAATCCTCGGAACACACCTCCTGATCGTTTGGAATTGGACATTGGTTTTTTCGTGGCCGATCCACCGCGCGTCGAGTCGCCGTTTGAAATTGAATTCCTGGATTCGAGACAGGCGGTTTCCTTGAAAACAAGCGCGCCTCCTCGCGCCAACGTGGGGCAAATTCAATTTCTTCACGAGTGGATCGAACAGCATTCGCTTGAAGAATCCGGGCCAACATTTGAGATCTGGGCGCTGGATATGAACCCGCAGGGCGCGACCATTTCTCAGTCCGAATTGCAAATTCCGGTCACTGCGTGCTCCACGCCGGTGCTTGGCTACGACAGTCCCATGGTTCGGCCGTCCGCGAATTCAATCGCAGGGCGCATCAGCAACAAGACCGGAGCTGCCAAGTCGGAACGGGATATGGAATCACATCGGATTAGAGCTGAGGAGTCTCCGGTCATACATCGCGAAAGGGAAGAAAGCGGGCCTCGAGCTCCGGTCGTATCCTCCAACAACGAAACATCCGCAGTTGTCGAACGCAATTCACACTCGGGTCTTGGTCGTCCGGCCAATGAACCAAGGCCGCTAGCACCGTTTCCCGGCAACATCACGGATCCGGAGGAAATGCGGAAGATCATCGAGCAGGCATGGGCCAATCGTTGGAAGCTGGATTCGGATTCGCCGCGAGAAGCGGAAAGATCATCCGCCTTCGCCCCGGCATTTGGAAATCCAACGAATCCGCAAGGCGCGAACTCAACGATTTCTTCCAAGACAAAATCGCAAAATGCTCCAGAGGTGGAGAAACCGAACGAGGGTGCTTCGGCGCGGCTTGCGGAATCGACGTCGAAACGACTGGGCGATCCATCGACAATCACCATCAGTCATCTGCTGGACACGGAAAACTACACGTCGCTCGCGGAGCGGATTGTTCCGGAGGCCAAGCGAATCCATCCTTCGTTGCAGATTTGGCTGGGTCAGGTCGTATTTCGCGTGAGCGCGGTTGCCAACGGAATGCGAAAAAATTATCAAGGACAGGCTGATGAATTGTCTGTTTTCGCGGAAAAATTGAAGAATCGATATCGCGAGGTGTCGAAAGATTTCAATTTAGACGCGGCGGACCGCGATCCTGGTTTTGAGTTGGGGAGTCAGATTGCAGACCGGAAAGCGCAAGTCATGCGCAATCTGGACCGTCTGATGGGTAAGATAGGAATGAAAACCACGGATTCTGACGCTGCCAGAATTGAGCTGACTGTGATTCTCAATTCCACGTCAGGTGTGCTGAAGGATGGGGAATCCGCAGGTGAGAAAAAAATACATTAACATAAATCATTGTTAGAAAATAGGTTACTGCAGTCCATGTAGACCTTCCCCGCCGGTGATTCGTTCATGGAAAGAATTCGATTGCGACGAAAAGCTAACTTGCGGGAATAAAGAAGCATCTGTATCTTGGGCTGATTGCACTGGTCGCTTCGGGTCAGCGCGGTTCTCGGTCCGACCAGAGGGAAAATGAGAGTTATTCGATGAATGATGGATCGACTACGGCTTCTGCCGTATCGCCGGCGAGGGGCACATCGGCATCGTCGGCAATAAATAATGGAAATGGCTTTGGGGCTTATCTGGAGTTTGAAAAGCCTCTTCAACGAATCCAAATCGACATTGAGGAAATGGAACGCGACCAGAACGAAACCGGTCGCGACCATTCTCAGGATATTGCACAGCAGCGATCGCGCTGGAAGGCGACGCTCAAGCGGCTTTATTCCAATTTGACGCCGTGGGAGACGGTTCTTGTTGCGCGACATGCCAAGCGCCCGCTTTCCGTGGATTACGTCAAGGGTGCGTTTCGCGATTTCTGCGAGCTGCACGGCGACCGCACGTTCATGGATGATCATGCCATCTCAGGCGGCTTCGCACGTATCGGGAGTCACCGCGTCATCGTGATCGGCCATAACAAAGGCAAAGACATCAAGGAGCGGATGAGCTGCAATTTCGGTTGCGCACATCCTGAAGGGTATCGCAAGGCGCTTCGACTTATGCGGCTGGCGGAGAAGTATTCGCTGCCGGTGGTTTGTATGATTGATACGCAAGGAGCATATCCCGGCATCGGGGCCGAAGAACGCGGGATTGCTTATGCAATCGCTGTCAATTTGATGGAAATGTCGCGGCTCAAGACGCCGATCGTGAGCATTGTCATCGGCGAGGGCGGCAGCGGCGGGGCACTAGGCATCGGCGTCGCCGATCGAGTGGCCATGTTGCAACATGCGTTTTATTCCGTGATTTCTCCGGAAGGCTGCGCGGCCATCCTCTGGAAGACGGCCGAACAGCGCAAGCACGCGGCGGAGGCTTTGCGACTTACTTCCAAAGACCTTCAGCAACTAAATGTGATCGATGACATCATTCCGGAGCCGGTGGGCGGGGCCCATCGCGATCCGGAGGCCGCCGCGGCGAATCTTGAAAAATACATTGTCTCCACGCTCGATGAGCTGAAGCGCACGAAAGTTGATGCGTTGGTTGCGCGCCGGCAGAAGCGGCTGCGCACCATCGGTGGGTTCTTTGAGGATCCGGGCGACATTGTTCGAGCCTCGGAAAAGAAACGTCCGCGGCAGACGACGCATCGAGTCTCGCGCCTCGCGGAGCGATTTGGATCACGAGAGTCGTCTAAAATCATCGGTACCGGCGCGACGCGCTAGAAGCATTGTCATTCTGAGGTTGCCATCGGCGACCGAAGAATCTGTGGTCACGAGATGCTTCGGTGCGCTCAGCAAGAGACGCGCCACGATCCCCACTTCGAGTCCTTTTTTGGGGTTTGATTCCTGCACGGCGCCGGTTCATGCACGCATTGGCATTGTCGCTATAATCATTGCGGCATTTGAGCCAAGGTGAGCGTGCGATCGTGGAATTAACCGTACTTGATCGAAGCAATTCGGAACGCCCGGGTCGGCGGCTTCCGCCATGGCTTAAGCGGCCTCTGCCGAGCGGTGATTTCAGCCGAACGGTTGATGTTGTCGCGGGAAGCGGCGTGGCCACCGTCTGTAAGGAAGCACGCTGTCCTAACCTCTCCGAGTGCTGGTCAAAGCGACACGCGACGTTCATGATCCTGGGTGACCGCTGCACGCGGCGGTGTCATTATTGCGCCGTCGAGACCGCCCGCCCCGATCCACCTGCGGAAGATGAGCCGGATCGATTGGCGGATGCCGTAGCGAAATTGCAGCTTCGCCACGTGGTCATCACGGCCGTCGCGCGCGACGATTTGGACGACGAAGGCGCGGGTCATTTCGCACGATGTGTGACTGCGATTCACCAGCAATGCCCAACAACCACGGTCGAAGTTCTGCCGGCGGATTTTCACGCCCGGCACGACTGCATTCGTGTTCTGTGCGACGCCGGCCCGGAGCTATACAACCACAATCTCGAAATGGTCGAACGTCTCACGCCGCAAATTCGGCCACAGGGGAAATATCGTCGTTCGCTCGACGTGCTGCGGATTGCGAAGGAGATCGCGCCGCATATTCTCACCAAGTCCGGCGTGATGGTCGGCCTGGGTGAGACGATGGACGAATTGCACCACGCCTTTCGCGATTTGCGCGATGTTGGCTGCGATGTGCTCACCGTCGGACAATATTTGCAACCCACACTCGATCGCCACGCGCCAGTGGTGAAATACTATCGACCGGAAGAATTCGACGAGCTTGGCGAGGCCGCGCGAGCGATGGGTTTCATCAGCGTGGCCTCGGGGCCGTTTGTTCGATCAAGTTACAACGCGGCCGAAGTGTTCGAGGAAAGCCGACGGCGACTACGTTCGACAATTGTGGATGTGTAGGTTACTAATTGGCAGCGGATTCTGAAAGGTGAAATCATAGTGCGCGAGTCGGCAGGGAGTTACGGAAAATGGGCCAGATTCCCGAAGATGTTCACACAACGCTGCGTGTGGGTGGCGGTTTGACACGAATACCACCTCAAGAAGCTCGGGAGAGCATAATCGATCCACCAAGCGACGCACCCATCCGACGAGGACTTCGCTTTTCCCCGACGACTAGGCTATTGGGACAACTTGAACGCCTCGCCAAGGCCAGATTCTACATCCGTGAACTGACCGATGACGATGTGATCAGTGCTCCAGGACCAGAAAGCTATTGGATTGTTGCTCAAAGCGTGAATGCGAGCAGCGAGATCGAAGGTGAGCATGTTCAGGCCCAATATCTAGAGTTGGTCCTAGCTCCGCGTTCCACAATTAGAGAGGAACAGTTGGACGCTGAGGAGACTATGCGCCTCAAAACGACACGTTCGATCATCGATGCTTGCTATTGGGCGCTACAATATAAGGATCCAACTATTGTCAGTTACGAGTTCGTCATGGATTTGCATCGACGAATGTTCCTGAGCACGCACTCTGGGATCGCAGGAAAGCCAAAGAGCAAGGATGTATGGATACGTGGCGCCGGATATAACGTTAAGACGCTTCCCCCCGCCAAGGTCGATGAAGCGCTGAAGGCACTATGCGCTCGCACGACGCAACAATTTGTTTCTGGGCATGACTCTTCTGAGACTTCGATGTTCCTTTGTGCGGCCGAATTTGTTTGCGATTTTCTGGTGATTCATCCCTTTGCGGACGGAAACGGAAGAACATCGAGGATCTTGTCAACCTACTTGCTAGAACGCGCGGGATATCACTTCGCACGTTACTATCCGCTTGAACAAGTCATTCTGGAAACGAAGCCTCGGTACTATGAAGCGCTTTTCCAGGCCCAACGACGTTGGTATCACTCGGACGAGGACATCACGGTATGGATTGAGTACTACACTTCGTCGGTCTTCGAGCAATGGGAACGGGCTCTTCGTCGCGTGCGCGAACAGTCTCGTCGGGAAATGCCGCGGTGATTCACTGTGTGGCGGCTCATGCGAGCGCCGAAGAAGCGATTGAGTGAACGAGCCAATTTGCGGAAAATTCATTGTACTCGATGGACCCGATGGGTCTGGCAAGTCTACGCAGCACGGCCGCCTGGAAAAACGATTATTGTCGCTGGGAATCGAAGCGGTTTCATGCAGGGACCCGGGCGGCACGGACATTGGGAACCGAATTCGTTCGATCCTTCTCGATTTTGATCTTAGCGAAATGGACGTCAATTGCGAAACCATGCTTTTCATGGCATCGCGAGCACAGTTGGCATCGGAAGTGATTCGTCCGGCATTGGCCGTGGGCAAAACGGTGCTCTGCGATCGATATGTGACTTCAACTTGTGCGTACCAGGGAGCCGCTGGCTACGATCCCCATCGGGTAATTGAACTGGCGAAATATGCACTCGATGGACTCTGGCCTGATGTCACGATCATGTTGGACATTGATCCGGAATCGGGATTCGGAAGGATCGGTCGAGGTCCTCAGCATGCCGGCAAGAACAGAAAAAACGGACAACCTGAACTGTTTGTAGGATCGCAGCCCGATGCGATGGAAGCTCGATCAATCGAATTTCATCGACGCGTTCGCGCTATTTTTTTGGAACTTCATTCGTATTACCCAACGCCGGTGATTACTGTCAATGCGGGCGAACACGTTGACGCCGTTGAAGCGCGGATTTGGGAGGCGTTGAGCGGTGTCCTTGCTTGAGGTTCAATTTCAGCCGCAGGCCCAGCGGATCCTGCGACACTCGATTGCTTCGGGTCGGATTCCCCATGCGTACATATTTCATGGTCCTGATGGTGTGGGAAAGGAGCTATTCGCGCTTGGTTTGGCGGAGATTTCACTTTGCGCCAAGCCGATCGATCACAGGTTTACGGGTGCCCAATTGGAATCGATCGGTGCGGATGCGGTTCGCACCGGCTGCGGACGATGCGATGATTGTCGAATGCTTGCGGCCGGCACTCACCCGGATTTTCATCTCATCACTCGTCAGCTCCATCGCGAGCATCCCGATCCGGAAGTTCGCAAGCGTCGCGGACTGGAAATTACGGTCGATGTGCTGCGGCATTTCGTGATGGATCGCGTGGCGCTGACGCCGAAATGCGGCCGGGCGAAGATTTTTGTCATTCGCGAGGCGGAAGAAATGACCGTTCAGGCGCAGAATGCGCTGTTGAAAACATTGGAAGAGCCTCCGCAAAACACAATGATCATTCTGCTGACTCGATCGGTGGATCGCCTCCTTGCAACAACGCAATCGCGATGTCAATTGGTTCCCTTTGGAACATTGCCGATTGGCTTCGTCAAGGAGCGGCTGCGGGCGTTGCGTCCCGACGCCGTGAGCAAAGTCGTCGAATGGTGTGCAACCGCTTCGGATGGAAGCTTGGGGCGAGCCATTTTGCTATTTGATCTCGAACTTCATGCCGCGTTTGGGCGGATTCACGTCAGCTTGGATCATCTCTCTGATTCGCGAGATGAGGCGGTGGTTAAGCAATGGACTGAGGAGGCCAAGGCCCTGGGGGAGCGGCTTCGTGCCGATGACCCGGAAATGACGGATGCGGAAAGCACTCGGCGCGGGCTCAGTGAAGTCCTTCAACTTGCGGCGAGGTCGTATGATGAATCGCTTCGAGATTTCAGCGGCCAGGGCAGTGATTCGGATGAGGCGGAAATGGCGGCCGCCGCCATTGATCGACTCGCGGAAGCGGAGCATCAATTGGACCTAAACGCAAACACGCAACTGGTGATGGAAGTTCTGATCGGCGAACTGAAAGCACTGGGTGAGCGTCCGCTTGAACGCGCGGTCGGAGGCGGCTTACAATGACTGAAACTGTCATCAGTGATCGCGCGCCAGAGCCTGTCGGGCCATATCCTCATGCCCGTCGAGCCGGCGATTTTCTTTTTCTTTCGGGCATCGGCCCACGGACGCGAGGGAGCAAGGAAATTCCGGGCGTCATGTTGGATTCGGCGGGCACCATCAAGTCGTATGACTTTGAAATTCAATGTCGCTCCGCGCTCAATAACGTGCGCGCAATTATCGAAGACGCCGGTGCAAAGTGGGATGACATTGTTGATGTCACTGTGTTTCTCACGAATATGAGAGATGATTTTCAGGTGATGAATCGAGTCTACGGCGAGTATTTCAAATCCAATCGCCCTACGCGGACGACGGTAGAAGTGACCGCGTTGCCGACTCCGATCGCAATTGAATTGAAGGCCGTCGCGTATCAACCACTCCGTAAGTCGTAACCGCACTTCTTAAGATACGCGACAAATGACAATTGGAATTCCGTTGTGTCGTCGTCGGTGAGCGTTCGCGCGGCGTCGCCGATCACGGCGCGAAACGTGTGGCTGCGCATGTCGCGCGGCATCGAGCCGCCTTCAAAGCTCGTGACATATCGAATGCGCCGCAGCAGCGCATGTTCAAACATGGAAAGCCGATCAACGATTTCCGAATACCGAATTGACTTTGAGGCGACGAGCGAAAAGTCCTTTTCGACTTGTGGATATTCGGGGATCGAATCCAACCGCTCTGCGGAGCGGCGCGTCGATTCCAACCCGGATAATTTGATTTCGGCCCAGGCGATTCCCCACGTGCTCAGGTGTTCATCCATTCGACGCCGCAAAGTGGAACTGATGAAGCTGATCCGCCCGGCAACCTGCGAGCCGATGGTCACTTCAGCCGTGCGATGAACATCTTCCCAAGTTCGAGTCCGCGATCCTTCGGCCTCTCGAAACGCCGCTTCCACGCCGAATTCCCGTAAGCTCCACGAACGAATTGAATTCTTCAGCTCGGCCATCAGTTCTTCTTCAGCGGCCTTCCCATGCCGAGCAAGAACGAGACCAAGATGCCGAAATTCGCAATTGTGGTCGCCGGCCTGGCTGCCGCGTTCAAACACGCTGCCAGCTTCGACCAGTGCAACCGCCGGAAAATGAAAGCGATTGAGGCTAGCGGCTGCCAGCAAGCCGGGCATCAATGAGGTTCGCAAGCGCTCCATACCTTCCGCGGCTGGATTGCGTAAAATGATGCACTCATCCGGATCGAAGCCGATGTGCGTCAACCATTTTGCGTCGTACCAGATATATCCGTAAATTTCGTTGAAAGCGCATGTGGCCGTGAAATGCTCGAGCGATCGCTTTTGAAGCTCCCGAAGTGCATTCGGTGCAAAATCGCGCACGGTTGTCTGTGGTGCGGCCGGCTTGATCGAGCCATAGCCCGCGAGCCGAGCAAGCTCCTCGATGATGTCGGCTTCGATGGCGATATCACCGGTCGCTCGATGAGTGGGAACTGCAACGGACCAGGCGGATTCATTCTCTTCGATGGTGAAGCCCAGCGGCGTCAATCGCTCACGCGCCTCTTGAATCGTTACATCACGACCCATCGTTCGTCGCACGCCGGACGGCTTCACAGTGACATTGACCGACCGCGCCGGCGATGGAAACGCGTCAGAAAGCGCGGACGTCAGTTGAAGCTTCGGATACATCGTCCGAGCCAGTCCGATGAATCGCTTGATCGCGGGGATCGTATTCTGTGGATCGAGTGATTTTTCGAATCGAGCGCTGGCCTCACTGCGAAGGTTCAATCGTTTCGCGGTTTGACGAACCGTGGCCCCATCGAAATTCGCGGACTCCAGCAGCAGCGTCGTAGTGTGCTCAGTGACTTCGGTCTCGAGACCTCCCATAACGCCCGCCAGCGCGACGGATCGACCGCTGCATTTAATAATCAGGTCTGTCGAGGTCAGAGTTCGTTCGACGCCGTCAAGTGTCCGAAGTTTTTCGCCTTCTTTGGCCCAATCGACTTCGATTTGCGGAACTTTCGAGGCATCGAAGGCGTGCATCGGTTGTCCGACGTCGGCCATGATGTAATTGGTCAGGTCGACAAGGCCGCTGATGGGCCTCATGCCGATGCGTCCCAGCCGAAGCTGCATCCACAAAGGTGCTGCTTGCGGCGTCACGCCGGCCATGGCGATCACGGAATAGCGCGGGCATGCTTTGGCATCAGCGACGACAATCGAAATCTGAGCGAGCGAAGTTCCATTGGATGTGGTCACCGCTGCGACGTCAACGGAGACGGATGCGCTGTTCTTCGAGAAGGCGCCGCCCGGCGTGGCCGTCAAATACGGCTTCAAAGGTTGACGCACGATCGCGGCGATTTCGCGAGCGATCCCATAATGTCCCCAAAGGTCCGGTCGATTCGTCAGAGACTTGTTGTCGATTTCGATCAGCCAATCGTCGAAGAGTTCCGGCGAGATCGATTCGCCGGGTTGATATTCCGGACTCAGGTGAATCGCATCCTGGGCTGCATTTTCAATTCCAATCGCCTCGGCCGGAACGATGAGGCCGTCGAATTCCTCACCGCCCATCGAGCCGCGATTGATCGTTCCCAAAGTCTTGATATGTGCGCCTCCAGGTGCGAATAGAACAAGCTGTCCGGCCGCGAGTCCCTTGAGATTTGAAACTGCCCGCGCCGTCTCGCCTCGACCCAATTCCAGTACGACCACTTGAAGATTCGGATTCGTTTTCGCCGCGTGAATGGATTGAATCCGCGCCGCCCGGAGTCCCTTCGCTTCGCTGCGAACCTCGTGTACGTCATCCACTTCGGCCGTAGTGACGCTGAATCGTTCGGCCAGCGCACGAGCGTCCGTGGTTTCTGGAAGGTCCACGCAGTCACGAATCCAGTTGAGAGAAACTAGCATTTCATTCCGCCATTACAGTTTCGATTGCGGCGACACCGCTTTACGCCAAAGGATGCCTGCCGCCGCGATCCTTGACGCTGCCCACGGGGATCGCTTAGGCTTTCGGCCTTAAGCAGGCCCCCATCGTCTAGAGGCCTAGGATATCAGGTTCTCATCCTGAAGACAGGGGTTCGACTCCCCTTGGGGGTAGTTTTTTGAGGGTTGCACACGCCGCGAAGCATCCACCTTGTCAACCGGTGGAAAATGCACCGGCGAAGGCCCAAGCCATGAATACGCCAAACCCAAGCACCGCGACCAAAATCCAAATCAGAATTCCCATGATTCGAGTTTCCTGTGAAGACGTTCGGACCAATCCCAAACAGCATAAATCGACATGGTTGTAGAGACGCTCCCCAAGTCGGTCAACATTTTGTTCTGTCGATCGCGTCGCGACTCCGTGCCCATCAACTCGGCACTTCGAGGAACAGCGTGTGATCGTTGGGTAGTTTCATCGTGCGGCGGATACTTAGGTGCGTGATCAACGCTTGTGTCCGTTTCGATTTTGCGATGTCCTTCCGTTCAGCGCCTTTTCGAGTCGCGTGATCGTCGCTACGCTGGGCGTATGCTTACCGCTTTCGATGCAAAACAAGGTTTCGTGGCGAACGCCGGCGCGCTTCGCCAGCTCTCGTTGAGTCAGACCGGCCTCGACGCGCTTGCGGATGATGTTTCGCGCCAGACTTGCCCGTGCATAGTCCACAGCCGGATAGTTCCCGTCCGCGTCGGCCTCGGGCAGCGTCGGCAACTCCCCGACCTTGGCGAGTCCGGTCAGCCGATCAAATTCCGCGCGAGGCAGAATCACATAGTCGCGTCCGCCGAGTTTGACGTTCACGCCCATCGCTCAATCCTCGTAGAAGCGGTCGCGGTGTATGCGGGCAGCGCCGCGGTCAACCGCAGTTGCGATCGGCTCAATCCATGCAGGCGGGTTCAGCCAGCGCTATTCCAACTTCAGTAGCGCGGACGAAACCCTTGCTTCTAATATCGTTGGAAACCGAAGTTCGCATTCCCAAACAACCAGCACCGACCAGCCGCGCCGCGTAAGTTGACGACGAGTTCGCAAGTCTCGCAATTTGTTTGAATCCAGCTTCTTTTTCCAAAACGATACGCGCGATTTCGGGAGCCTCCTCCCATTTATGCATCTATGTCGATGCCAAAAGCAGCCGTGGATAAATATGACCGCCCGCTTGTGTTTTAGGACAATGTCAGGGTGACCGGGCAAGTCCTTCCCGTGAAGCCTGTAACTGCATCCGAGTTGCCTGAGCAATTTACGAACGTGCAGCTCTGGGCGTGTGTGCTTGCTGCGAATTCGCGCCATGTGTTCGCTTCGCTGCTTTGAGGTTAACGTATCCACGGTCTCAATTACCTTGCAGGGCGGCCTTGTTTGCCGCAAGATAGTCTCGTGACCAATCCGCTCGATTACGATCGCCTTGCCTCAGCCCTTGAGGAACTTCTCGCTTGTATACCATCCGATCTAACGAATACGCTCCCGCTTGAACGAAGACGCGCCAAAAAGCTCGTAACTGAAATCCGGAAAGCAATAGAGCGATTGCGCGAGCTTTCACACGCAATCGACGCAGTTCGTCAACCACCAATGACGCTCGATCCATATCAGCCCGAAGTCATCGGTCGCCTGGTTGGCGAGACAATGCAGAAGCAACCTCGCTGTCCACTTGGCACTGTTCACGAATTCTATGGCTCAGGAATCTATGCCCTTTATTATCACGGTCCGCATCCAGCCTACGCCCCTATTCGGGGTGAAGAGACGCCTATTTATGCTGGGAAAGCAGACCCACCGACTCCACTTGCACAAACTCCAGAAGATCAAGGTCCACGCCTGTCAGTGCGCCTTACCAAATGCGTCACTTGATGTGCGGTCGTTCATATGGAATGTGAAATGTTGCGTGCATGGGCGACAAAGGTAAGGATTTCGTGAATGAGTGTGCAGCGCATCAGCATGTTCCGGATCGGGGAGCTGTATTCTAGCGAAGAAATTCAGCATTCGCTTGGTGTAGGCAACGCAGGTGGCGTGCGCTTATGCATCGGCGATGACGATTCGGTGCGGCGAACCGTAATTATGACGTCCGTGCCGACAGCGCGGCAAGCGAAGGAGAATCCATACCATGATAGGATCGAAGGCGACACGCTAGTCTACACCGGTGCGGGGCGCGAGGGCGACCAATCGCTGGCGGGCGTGAACAAGCGATTGGCACGACAGGGGCATGCAAGTTTTCCAATGTACGGTTTTCTCATCGTTGGGAGCCGGCGCGACCCTTCCGTCGGGCCGAAGCGTTGGAGGTTCCTCGGATTGCTCGAATATCTGCGCCATTATCCCGACACTCAGGTGGACACACGCGGAACGGTCCGCAAAGTATGGCTCTTCGAGTTCCGAATTCACTCGAAGCCGGAAGAGGTCATTGTTGACAAGGACTACCATACATCGGAGATGATTCTAAAAGTGTCCCGTGCCGAAGACCGCAACAGGGACGATGAATGCGCACTTGCTGAATCCCCGATAGTCGTTGGAATGCCCACGCAGGAGTTTGATCCCGTCGAGCTGGAGGGTATCAGGGGCTACCTCCTCGCCAAGTCCCCCGAGCTTTTCGAGCATTTCATTAAGGATTTGCTAATTGCGACGGGCTACGAGCGTGTAAACGTGACGAAGTTCAGTCAGGACGGAGGTATAGATGTGAACGCTCACGCCAGCGCAGCTATGTGGCCTGTCGAGAACATGCTCGTGCAGATTCAGGCAAAACGCTGGTTGCATACTGTCGGGCGCAATGAGGTGGCCGTCTTGCGCGGTAGTCTGGAACCGTTCGCGAGGGGAGCAGTCGTTACGACTAGTCATTATAGTAAGGCGGCGATCAGCGAGGCATCGAGCGCTGGCAAGGCTCCGATCGTGCTCGTGGATGGTTATTCGCTCGCGCGAATCGTCCGGCACATCGGAATCAAGGTCGATTGATGCGATGGAATGGAGTTCGAGACCATGACACATGGACCGAAAAACACGGATGCAATTACGCAAGATGAAGTCCATCGCAGGATGGCGGTCAATCTTGCGCGGAAGGATCCGAAAGTTCACGAAGGGGAGTTGGAGATAGACGACAATGCAATTGTCTCCCTTGGCGCGGACAACGGAGCATACGTCCAAGCCTGGCTCTGGGTAGACTTTGCTAGTACGTCCTTGGATAAAGAGGCAGGGGACAAGAACGAGGAGGTTTCAGCTCGCTGAAGCGCCGTTTCGCGGGTCGTCCATGCCGCCATGCTTCCCACCTATCGAGAATGGCTGGCAGGGCGGCCCACCGGAGATGAATTCAACGGAACCTGTGTGCTTTCTAAAATCGTAAGCCGCTACGTCGCCTTCAACAATTCGGCAGTCCCTTACTTTTGCCACGCCCGCCGCCAGATTCCTGCGAATCGTGTCGCAGGCGTTTCGGTCCCACTCAAGGACAGCGACATGGTCAAAACCTGCGTTCGACGTGCCAAGCGCTAGCCCACCCGCGCCTGCGAAAAGCTCAATTGACTTCATTGGAATTCGACTCCGATGGTGTCATTCGCACAGTCTAAATGCTAATCGGTTTTCGGTTGTTAGCAAGCGATTAGGGGCGTAAGCGGGCGCACAACCGCGTCGATGAATTCGTGGCGTGCGTTACCAGGTAAAACGCGGAATCCGATCGCGATCGGCAACACTCTGGAAGTTGACTGTGAATTTCACCCACCGCCCACATCCGGCGCATCGGTGTCGCGAAGTCCGGCTTCCAAATGGGTCCGAGCGTCGTTGGCGAGCTTCTCATACGTGGAGCGAATTCGTTGAAGCTGGTTCTCGTCGAGTTCTTCGAGATCAAGAAGAGCATTATGAGCACCCTCGAAGGCGCGGATGAGTTCATCGAGCTTGATCTGGATGGCCACCGAGTCGCGATTCTGTGTGTTTTGGATTAAGAAGACCATCAGGAAGGTGACGACGGTCGTGGCCGTATTGATGACCAGTTGCCAGGTGTCGCTGAACCCGAAAATCGGACCAGTGACGGCCCACAGGATGATGATAACAACCGCGGCGACGAACGTGGCCGGCTGGCCCGAAAAATGGGCGGTCCACTTGGCCAAGTGGTTGAATCGCGAAGTTGACGAGTTCGAGACCACGCGTCCCGCAATCTTCGTGCAGGATGTGCCGCGAATCAATTCGCAAGGACCGCCGGGTACTGGTTAAATTTGTCCGACGTGTGCCACTGGCAGCTCGTTGCCAGTGCAGAAACGGGCGGGCAAGCCGCCCGTGGCACCCAAACCTTACCGGTACCGACCGCCGAGAGGCGGCTCCGTGCCGCCAACAATCTGAGACTTGTATCACATCGCGGCGTCGCTACAATCCGCGACTCTATTGGTGGTCGGCGCGCGAGTGAGTCAAGACGCTCGAAACATAGCTTGAATTGGTTCCCAAGAGAATGCTTGAGAAGTAGTTGTCGGCGCGTTCGCGGCACGAATTGATGGTCTGAAATATGCCTCGGCAATCATCCAGCGCGGGAGATACTGCATTGCGTGAACATTTGGTTCCCAAAGAGATGTTCTTCACCAAGGGCGTGGGTTTTCACAAGAACAATCTCCAATCGTTCGAGGAGGCCTTGCGCGACGCAGGCATTGCGGGATTCAACCTCGTCCGCGTGAGCAGCATCTATCCGCCGCATTGCAAAATCGTCTCGCGGAAGGTCGGGCTGTCGCGACTCAAGCCCGGCGAGATCGTCTTTTGCGTACTCGCTGAGTGCCGCAACAATGAGCCGAACCGCCTCGCCTGCGCGGGCATCGGCCTAGCACTTCCAGCGAACAAAGAGCAGCACGGTTACATCTCCGAGCACCATGGTTTCGGCATGACGCAAAAGGCCTGCGGCGATTACGTCGAAGACATGGCCGCCACGATGCTCGCAACGACGCAGGGCATTGACCTCGACCCCAGCGGTGACTACAACGAGCGAAAGCAGATTTACAAATCCCAGGGTCTTGTCGTGAAGACCAAGGCCGTCGTGCAGACCGTCGAAGGTGAAAAAAGCGGCCTGTGGTCGGCGTGCGTAGCCGCCGCGGTGCTGATACCGTATTGACGGCAGACGATGGCGAAGCGAGCCGCGTCTTTGACACCAAGTATTTTGGATCAGATCGCGCGGGCCAATTTCATTCGTGCCCTGAGGCTTCTCGAAGATTTCTACTCGCGCATGGTGCGCTGGCATTTGCAACTCGGGCAATAGATATCGAAATAACTTGATCCATGTATGGCCGTGCCGGTCTTGCGTTCACTCTTTCTCTTCTCCAACTTTTCCGCGATGACTGGAGCCAGGTCGTGGCCGCAGTCCGAGCAGTGTGTTTCACTGTAGCGATCGAGCGATTTCGAGGCCGATCGAGCGGAAACATTTAGAACAATCGCCGCGATCGCGCAAGCTCCGGTGACGATGAGGTCCATTTTGAAGGATCGCCACATGCCTTCCACGTTCAAACTCGAAACGGCCAACGACATCGACTGGACCTGACTTGTGTATGCGGCGAAAAAGAAAATGACCGCGAAGAACAGGCCGACAATCGTGAGCAACGCCAGAACCTTGTACGCCAACCTCAGCGTCTCGACCTTATGGATTCGCTGACTCAGCGTGTTCATTCCGCTTCCTCGCCCTGCGCTCCGCGAGTTCGCAGAGCTGCGGGGACGAGGCTCCCGCCTTGGTCGCCTCGTTGGGCGCGGCTCAGAAAGTCGACAGCGCGATCGCATCGCTGGACGAGGCCGCGCGAGAGAGTAAGATCGCCGCTTGGATTGCCAATTGTCCATTGCCGATTGCCAATTGGAAAGCGTGGTGAAGGCGCTTTCTGTGTGCAACCGCGTTCGGCAGTTGGCAATAGCCGCCAGATTTGGTCATTGGCAATAGGAAATCGGCGCCTGGCAACATGAAACATCCCTGTCAAAACCAAGATAGTTCGCACGGCGACGAACATGGGCACGATAAGCACTTGGGCCATACCGCCTGGCTCGATGCGGCGCCGATTCGGCCGCTGAAGCTGCCCGGCAATGAAAATGTCGCGGACCTGATCGACAATGCATTCGCCCACAGCGGCTTCAACGGTCGGCGATTGGCCGAAGGAGCGCAGCTCTACGCGCGAATGATCGAGGCCAACGCGACGATCGCGCTGACCGTCGCCGGGGCCATGTCGCCGATCGGCATGGGCGGGGCCATCAGCTCGCTCATCGAGAGGGGCTTCGTCGATTTCATCATCGCCACCGGCGCGAACCTCTATCACGATCTTCATCTTGCCTACGGCTTCCCCATGGTGCAGGGCACGGCCGAAGTCGATGACAACGTGCTGGCCGAAGAAGGCGTGGCACGGATTTACGACGTGTTCATCGGCGAGGAAGACACGTTGATGGCCACCGACAACAAGGTGCTCGAACTGCTCAAGGGCTTCGATTTTTCGAAGCCGTTTTCGACGGCGAAAATGCACCACGCGATGGGCCGAGCCCTGTGGGAGCAATCGCCGCATCCGGAGAAATCGTTCGTGGCGGCGGCCGCGAAATACGATGTGCCGATTTACACGTCGTCGCCGGGCGATTCGTCGATCGGCATGAACCTCGTCGTGCCCTATTTGTTTGACAAGCCGGTGATGCTGAATCCGGTGCTGGATGTGATCGAAACGGCCGGGCTCGTTCGCGACGCGGATGTCAACGGCGTGATCGAGATCGGCGGCGGCTCGCCGAAGAATTTCTATTTGCAGACCCAACCCACGCTGCACCAGATTCTGATGGACAAGAGCAAGGGCGGCCACGATTACTTTTTGCAGCTTACGACCGACGCTCCGCACTGGGGCGGGCTTTCCGGGGCGACGCCGTCGGAGGCCCGTAGCTGGGGTAAACTCAAAGACGCGGTGATCAACAACGTCGTGGTCTACTCCTGCGCGTCGATCACGTTCCCGCTGATCGCTCAATACGCCCTCATCCGCGCGAAAGGGCGATCGCATCGCCGACTCTTCACTCGTCTCGGCGAGATCACCGAATCGCTTCGCTCCGCGGCGAAGAAGACGCGGACGTAGCGTCCAAAAGTCGAAACGTCGAAAAATCGTAAAGCCGAAATCAAAGGAGCGCAAAGGTCCTCTTTGCGCCGTAAAGTCCCCATGTTTCAGCCTTACTTTCAGATGGGTTCGTTTGGAAAAGTATTTTTTCGCGAGTGTCAGAATGTGGCACTTCTGCGAAGACTGAAGATTGAAGTAAGAAGACTGAAAAATGAAAGAAAGAATCTCGAAAAACAAGGGGAATCGTCGAAAAGTCGAAAAATCGAAAAGTCGAAACAAAGAGGGCGAATAGACGTTGTCTGCAGATTTCGCGGATTGGCGCAGAGAGGAAAAGTCGAAACGTCGAAAAATCGAAAAGTCGAAATTTCGGGGCGGGCGAGGTCTCTCTTCAGGGGGCGGGAAGATTGTCCTTGCATTCAGTATTTCAGGTTGCGCAGTTACCACAAAGAAAGAACGTCGGGGGTGATCGGTGAATCGCAAAAATTCGTAGAATCGGGGGCAGGGGGGCCGCACGTTGCGGTCTTATTGCAACATGGGGATGCGATTCAATTCAAAATCCGTCCCCCACCTTCGTTTCGCGAAGATGGGGCAGTCGACGAGAGCCGCTGCGTTCACGCAGCGGGTTTTGTACCCGCCCCATGAATGAGGCGGCTCAGAAAAATCCGCCCCATGAATGGGACGGCTCGGGAATGAGATGCTTCGCTACGGCTCTGCATGACAAACGCTCAGCATGACAAAAGCTTGTCACTGGGCCGAAAGGACGAAGACGCGGTTTTTGCCGGCGCGTTTGGCGGAGAGGAGCGCTTCGTCGGCGCGTTTGAGGAGATCGTCCATGTTGGAGGCGTCCCAGGGGAAGGTGGCGACGCCACCGCTGACGGTGAGGTGGACGGATTCCTGCGGGGCGACGTGAGTGAATGGATGCGATTGGATTGAAGCGCGGAAGCGGT
This sequence comes from Planctomycetota bacterium, assembly GCA_016200265.1. Lineage (GTDB taxonomy): Bacteria > Planctomycetota > Phycisphaerae > UBA1845 > UBA1845 > JACQFE01. The sequence continues at coordinate 45,646 of JACQFE010000046.1, forward strand.
CGAGCACTTCGAGAGCGGCGGAGGCATCGGCTGCGGGCTTGGAGCCGGGTTCGCGCGGGCCGGTGGCATCCCAGAAGACCACGGCGAATTCGTCGCCGCCGTAGCGAGTGACCAGGTCCTGCTCGCGGCAGTGCTTGCGAAGCAGATTGCCGGTGACGCGAATGATCTCATCGCCCGCGTCGTGGCCAAAACGGTCGTTGTAGCTTTTGAAATTATCAATATCGAATAGCAAGAGCGCGACCGGAAAATGCTCGGCGGAGGCGCGCGCGAGCAGAGCGGGCAATCTCTCGCGAAGGAATCGACGATTGGGCAGGCCTGAGCCTTCGTCGGTGATTGCCTGCTTCAATGCGTCGCGATATCGCTGCGAGGTGTTGAGCATTTGTGCGATCAAGGGCGCAAATTGCTCCAGTTTCTGTGCATCACGGAGAACATAAGCGCCGTGCCGACGCGGGCCGACGACGATGTGACCGAGCAGGTCCGTGCCGCTTCGGATGTCGGCAGTTAAGGCGTAGACATTGACAGGCTCGCCGGTGGAAACATTGACTCCTTCGACGCTGATGGTCACGCCGCGAGCGCCGAGAGCGATGCGAACGACATCGGCCAATCGCTCGAGGAGCATTGAAGGACCGGTGTCGAAATGACCGAGGGCTTGCGTCATCGCTTCGATTTCGGTCGTCTTGCCTTCAGGCGTTTCGATGATGCGATTCTCTTCCGCTGGACGGGTGTAGCCGAGCATTTGATCAAGTTCGGCGGCATCAACGGGATGAAGCAGATAGTCGTCCGCGCCGAAGGCGGTCAGGCGTTTTGCGATGGGCTCATCGACGGTGCGACAGCAGATGAGCAATTTGGTTTTCGGGCCGGCAGCCTCTCGAACACCGGCAATTGCGGCAGGCGGAGTCGATGTGCTTCCATTGATGCAGGCAAGCACGGCGCGGGCCGGTCGCCGCGACAATTCCGCAATTCCCTGCAAATAGGATCCGCAGCGATCGACGGTGAGCTGCGTGTAGCGGCTGCCGAGCCGATCGAGCCATGTGGGGTCTTCGTCGAAGCCGGGACCGACGACCAAGACTCGATCCGACGTGAGGTTGTCACCGATTGTGTTCACGATACGCAATCATTCCTCATCCGAAAGCAAGGCGTCGGTTTCATCCATGGTGAGTGATTCGACTTCTTCATCGTCGGCCATCAATGCTTGTAGTTCTTCCGGCGTCAGCAAGGGAGCATATCGATCGTCTGCGAATGATTGGCGTTGTACCGGCGGCGTTCGAGTTTGCTCGATTGGGCGCGACATCGGCGCGGCGGATGTTGAATTCAGGGGCTGCTCTCGAACGGTCGATTGCTGCGGGGTCGGAGGAGCCGAGGACGGTGGTGGAGGATTTTCATTTTGCGGAGCAAGTCGTTGTGGCGCATGTCGCGGCGGAGTATCAGTATAGGTTCGCCAGGGGACTCGCGCATGGGACGTCGATTCCGCCGCCGAATCAGGGGATCGTTCTTCAGGCTCATCATCTTCGCGCAGGTCCATGATTTCTTCGTGTTCGACATTGCTCGGCATCAATACCGATGTTGGGGCTGTTTGGTCCTTGCCATTCGTGCCCGAATCGGTCGCATGATGCGCGTGTTCGAATTGATTGGCCTTTGGCTGCGGAGAATCCACGTGATTTGCGGCCTTGATCGGCGAAAATTTGGGATCACGCATCGCTTGCACGATGGGCGTCGGATTCGACACTGGAATTGAAACCGTTGGAATTTGCGGCGCACTTTCCGTTCGCGCCGGCGGCGAGGTCTCACGTGCCTGAACTGCTTTTTGAGTTTGGGGTGATATTTCAGTCGTGGCAGATAGCGGTCCCTGGGCAGACCGGCTTTCGATTTGACTGGTGATGGCCAGGCGACGCAATGCGTCGAGGCCGTCGCGAGAAAGGTCCGCGATGCGATCCGAACGAATGAGAGATTTGACTTCAGCCCGTTGGGATTCGCTGCCGTAGATGCAAATCAAGCTGTTCGGGCTCTGACGGGCGAGAATCGAGAAGAACTCAAATTCCGCTCCGGCGAGGTTGTCGACGCCCACGATAACGGCCTGAATTTCGTAATCTGAAGAGGTGAGTGCCCGTGCCAATCCGCGGTAGACGTCGCTGAGCGTATCGATGGTAAAGGGTGCAGAGGCGAGCCATCGCTCCAGATCCGCGGGTGGTGCTCCGCCGGTCACTACGTGCAGGATGGCTGGTGAGTTTTGGCGTCCCTCCGGCATTCGAAGCGTATTCCTTTCCTCATTGCATTGTATGGAAGCGTTCGATTGAAGAAAAGGTCCGTAAAGACGGGGCGTGAGCCATTCACCCACAGAAAATCGGCATTTCGCGTTCAACTGCATGTTGCCAGCGTTGGAGTGGCTAACCACGGAATCGACCGTCGGTGTTTTCGGTTGCCACAATTTGGTATCGTAATGGCTTAAGTTTCGGCGATTTGGCATTTACGCTCCGAAAGCCTATTGGTTACGGCTGAAAACATGAAGGCGGCTTTGGCTCAAATCAACGCGACGGTCGGTGATATTGAAGGCAATGCCGCGCGCATTATTCGTGCGATTCGACAGGCCCGGGAGGCCGGGGCGACTTTGCTGTTGACGCCGGAATTGGCTGTTGTCGGCTATCCTCCCAAGGATCTGGTTCTGCGGCGAAGCTTTATCGAACGGAACGTGAACGCCGTCGAGCAGATTGCGGCCGAATGCCGCGGAATTACGGTGATCGTTGGGTTCTGCCAACCCGATCCCGCCGGTGAGGGGAAAGGGATTTTCAATTCCGCGGCCGTCTGTCGGAATGGCGTGGTCGAAACTACGTATGCAAAGAATCTGTTGCCGACGTACGACGTTTTTGATGAGTCGCGATATTTCAGTCCCGGTCGCGGTGTGCGGATCATCAATCTCGACGATGGTGGAAAGCAGTTGCGAGCCGGTCTGACAATTTGCGAGGATATCTGGAACAACCGGCAATTTGAGGGCCGTCGCGTTTACGGAATCGATCCGGTGGTCGAAACAGTACGCGCCGGTGCGCAGATCGTCCTCAATCTTTCCGCATCGCCTTATCGAGCGGGCGTCGAACTCGAACGGGAGTCGCTCTTTGCGGGCGAAATCCGCGAGCAGCACGTGCCGCTTCTTTATGTGAATCAGGTCGGGGGCAATGATGATTTGATCTTCGATGGTGCAAGCATCGCCATCGATGCCCGCGGGGCGGTGATCGCTCGTGGCAGGGCCTTTGAGGAAGACTTATTGATTGTGGACTTGGCCGCACCGGACGCCAACCGAATTGAGGCACAGCCTGAACGAATCGACGCGATCCGCCGTGCGCTGGTGCTCGGTCTCCGCGATTACGTTTACAAATGCGGCTTTGAAAAAGTAGTGCTGGGCTTATCGGGTGGTATCGATTCGGCGCTGACGGCCGCTCTCGCGGTGGAAGCGCTCGGCTCGAAGAATGTGCATGGCGTCGCATTGCCATCGCGATTCAGCAGCGCGCACAGCATCGAAGACGCCGCGGCCTTGGCGAAAAATCTCCGCATCGAACTGGTTGTCACTCCCATCGAAGACATTCATCGGGCGTGTGAAGCCTCGCTGGCTCCGCAGTTTTCAGGTCTTCCGCGCGGAGTGGCCGAAGAGAATCTGCAGGCTCGAATCCGCGGAATGCTGGTGATGGCGTTTTCGAACAAATTCGGATGGTTGCTTCTGACGACGGGGAATAAGAGTGAGCTGGCGGTCGGTTTTTGCACGTTGTACGGCGATATGTGCGGCGGGCTTGCCGTGCTCAGCGACGTGCCCAAGACCGTCGTGTATGAGCTCGCCCGCGACATCAATCGGCGGGCGGGCCGGGCGCTGATTCCGCAACGGACGATCGACAAAGTGCCTTCGGCGGAACTTCGGGAGAATCAGACTGATCAGGACACGATTCCGCCTTATGATGTGCTGGATGCGATTCTCGAACAATATGTCGAACGGGATCTGAGCCCTGCGGAGATTGTGGCTTCGGGCTTCGATCGAGCAACCGTTGAAAGAATCGTTTTCATGGTTGACCACAGCGAATACAAGCGAAAGCAAGCGGCGATTGGCTTGAAAGTGACGAGTCGGGCGTTTGGCTCGGGGCGTCGAATGCCGGTTGCGGCGAAGTAGTTGTCTGTTACGAGTTACCAGTTACAAGTTTTTTGCGACGAAGGCGGATCCAACGGCTAGCATTTGTTTATGAGAGAGGCGCAAATTTAAATTTGCCGCACAACATCCTCGCGGAGAAAAAAGATGAATCTGAATCGAACCGTCTCGTTCACTGTTTGTTGTATGTTGCTCGCGTTTCATTTCGGGCAGAATTCAACTGTTCGAGCCGCCGATCCGCCGAAGTCCACACTCGACTTCAAGCTCGCCACCGATGTGAAGGCGGCAACGGACAAGGCGCTCGGATATCTTAAGGCCGTTCAGGATTCAGATGGCGCGTGGCAGGCTGGTGGCAAGCCGCACATGGCCGTCACGGCGCTGGTGGTGAAGGCATTCGCGCAGGATTCAGGGTATGGTCCGAAACATCCGATCGTGCAAAAAGGCACGGACTACGTTCTCCATTATTTGCAAGCTGACGGCGGGTTGTACGTTCCTGACGAAGGGCATCAGAACTATGAAACGAGTGCAAGTCTTATGGCACTCGCATCGCTGAAGGACCCGGCGAGGCTGCAAGTCATCCAGGGTGCGCAGGAATATCTCAAGAAACTTCAAATTGATGAAGGAGAAGGCGTCGAAGCTTCGAACATTTTCTATGGCGGGGCGGGATATGGAAAAGAGAAACGGCCCGACCTATCGAACACACAGATGATGCTCGAGGCACTTCAACAAAGCGGTCTTTCCGCGGACGATCCGGTGTATCAGAAGGCCTTGGTTTTTGTGAAGCGTTGCCAGATGCTGCCGGGCTCGAATGACCAGAAATTCGCCGCGAACGGCGATGGCGGATTTATTTACACGCCCGCGAACGATGGTGAGTCGAAGGCCGGCGTCGAGGAAGTTGACGGGAAGTCGCGGCTTCGCACCTATGGCAGCATGACGTATTCGGGCTTCAAGAGTATGTTGTACGCGAAAGTCAGTCACGACGATCCGCGCGTGCAGCAGTGTGTAAAGTGGATCAAGGACACGTACACGCTCGACCACAACCCCAACATGCCGGGCGCGCAATCCAAACAGGGACTGTTCTATTTCTATTATGTGTTCGCGCGAGCGATGAAGGCGTGGGGCGAGGAAACGATCACCGATTCGCACGGGGCGAAGCATCCCTGGCGGCAGGAGCTTTGCGAAAAACTCCTTTCGCTTCAAATTGCGGATGGCAGTTGGGTGAATGAGGCCGACCGCTGGTACGAAGGCAGCCCGCACCTTGTGACGGCGTACGCGGTGCTGGCGTTGCAGACGGCTTCGCAAGAATAAACGCCACGGCCTCCCTTTACTATTAGGCGGTTGCATCATTGAGCGCGTGCGGGGATGCCTGCGCCAGCGTGTCAGTCGCCCGCCCCAAGGGGGGGACCCGCTGCCGAAGCGCATTCTCAAGCAGGGTTCAATCGCTCAAAAGGAGTGGCTGGCCGCTGAATGAGGCACCAAGTCCGGTTAGCGAATTCCGAGGTCGCGAAGCTGCGCGATGATTTTCTTTTCCCAATCGAGATTGGCGTGGGGGCTGGCCGGGCTGGGGTGAAGGATTTGTCCGATGGCGACGTCCAGTCCCTGTAAGGCGATTCGACATCGTGCTTCCGCGAAGCGGCCGACACCGATGACGAATTTGGGCTGCATCGTTTCGACGGTTTTTCTTAGCGCGCGGCCACAGAGTTCGATGAGCGGTTCGCGCTGGGCCGTGGGGAGCTTGTCGGGCGTGAGATTTCGACCCGTGTGTTCGAGAAAAAGAAGCGGACAGTAATTGACGACGAAGAACCGTTCGAAGAAGTGATCGGGGCTTCCGAAAGTGGCCTTCGCCCAGCCCCACAAGCGCCGGCCACTGACCTCGCTGCGATGACATTCGAAACCCAATACGGGCACTCTTGGGTGCGTATTCTCGGGCACGCTGACGTTTCCGGAAATTCCCATCCAATCGCGCACCGCGACGACCTCGCCGAATGGCACGCCGGTTTGGGCCATTCCCCACGGACCGGGATTCATACCCACGAGGATCACTTCACGCCGTCCAGCGCCGAAACGCTTTAAGTATTGCTCGTGCGGATCGCGGGCGTACTCGATTGGGAGATAGAAATGAGCGACACTTGGGCCAAATCGAAGCGGGACAATTTTCCGTCTGAGTTCGCGGGTAATGGCGACCAGGTCCATTGTCCATTCGTACCGTCAATGTTCATTGCTTGCGAATTCGGCGATTCCCGCAAAGTGTTGGCTAGTTCTTGAGAGACGTCTGGATTGCTGAAAGTGTCGGCTGACTAATTCATAAGCTATTTATTCATATTGACTTATGTAGCGTCTGTGGATTGAAGAGACGCTGGCAATGCTTTGAATGCCATGCTCTTGTCACCTGCCCTTTCAGTATTGGGATCAAGAGATTCGCGATTGGGTTCCGATAACGTCGAGTGATGGACATGGAGGTCGATCAAGCACGAAAATCGGCGGACGTGGATTCTACAATTCCACGTGCCAGCCGGATCGAAACCGAGCGAACCCGCCGTCGCCTGACCGATGCCGCACATCTGGTGGCCACATTCGATCGCGGTGAATCGATTGAATTCGAACAAACATCGGGTCCGATTGAGCTTGCCATTCAAGCAACGAATTCAGACGGCGAACTCGCACCTTGGCTCGATGACATTTGGTGGACGGAGGCGATCACGCGTTGGGGGAATGAGTGCGTGACGGTTCGCATCGCTCCCACTCCCGATGCGCTGCTACATCCCGTTTTACTCTATCAACTCCACATGCTGCGTCGCGTCGTGCCTGCGTGGCGGATCGTCGGTCATGCGTATGGAGATGACGTACGCACGGACGATCAGATCAAGCAGTTGGCGGCCAGCGCCTACCATGAAGTGCGATTCGTCGATCAGGCCCGAATGCGATCTGGATCGGACGATGTCGATCCCCGACGACCTCTGTCGGAGTTGTTTGGGGCGATTCGCGTCGAGCAAAGGGGACTGGGTCTGGCGCTACCGGTCCTCTCGCGGCTCTCGAGTTAGAGCACATCCCAGTGTATTGTGTCGTACAACCCCCCTGTGTCCCCCCTTGGTAAGGGGGGAGGCTATGTCCGAGCCATTACTCTTGCGCGTGGATTGCTGCAACACCTCCCGTGTAACTGTCGTTCCGTTTTGCTTGGAATTCATCTACACTTCGCGGAATGCCTGAACCAATTCCACATCGAATCATAGTCGCTTATGTGAAAGACTTGATATTCTCGACGAAGATTCGCTCGACCGCACAAACCATCGGCAAAGACATTGTGATCGTGCAATCAACCTTCGCATTCAAAACCGAATTGCAAAAAACGCCGGCTTCTCTGGCGATTATCGATCTTGATGCGGGCAGAGATGCGCTGGAAGCGCTGGCCGAGGCACTGGCCGCATTGCCTAATGATCGAGTGGTTGCGTTCGTGTCGCATATCCATCAGGAAACGATCGAAGCGGCAAAGAGTCTTGGGGCGCAGCGCGTGATGCCCAGATCGCGTTTTTCATCAGAACTTCCCAATATCCTGGGTCAGCCGTAATCACGCAGGCCATTCAAACTGAGTCGGGTTGCGGAATTCGATTCCGAGACGTTTCGCGTTACCATCGTCACGAGAAACGGCTCAATATGCCTGGTGATACGAATGTCATTTCGGAGGTTGGACGCAAGTATTTGCGCCTGCACCGCGCCGCGAACGTCGGGCCGATTCGACTCAAGGCGCTGCGCGATCAATTCGGTTCAGTCGATGCCATCCTTTCGGCATCCATCGCCGAGCTGGAGCGTGTCGAGGGCATTGGTCCGATTTCAGCGCGGAGCATCTTCCAGTGTCGCGGGGACGACGACGTTGAGGTGGAGATTGAACGGGCGGCGCGGATCGGCGTGCGGATTCTGTGCCTGGAGGATCCCGATTATCCGAAGTCTCTGCTGCACATCACCGATCCGCCGACTTGTCTTTATGTTTGCGGAACGATTGAGCCGGCCGATGCAGTCGCCGTGTCAATCGTGGGAACGCGGCGGTGCTCGCATTATGGGCGCGAACAGGCTTTGCGGTTCGGTGAAGCATTGGCGGCCGCAGGATTCACGGTCGTCTCAGGGCTTGTACGTGGAATCGATGGATACGCCCACCGCGGAGCGCTGCGCGGGCGTGGGCGGACGATCGCCGTGCTGGGCAACGGACTGTCCACGATTTATCCGGAAGAACATGCGGAGTTGGCGGACCAGATCGCGCAGGCCGGTGCGGTCATCAGTGAGTTGCCGATTGACGCAGGTCCTGAAGCGAAAAATTTTCCGGGTCGCAATCGAATTATCATTGGACTGTCGCTTGGCGTTTTGGTGATCGAAGCGGGTAAACGAAGCGGGGCGCTCATCACCGCGCGACTGGCGAGCGAATACAATCGGGAGATTTTTGCGTTGCCGGGTCGCATTGACCATTCTGAGCAAAATGCGGGCAGCAATGCGTTGATCCGGGATGGCGGCGCGAAGCTGGTGACGTGCCTCGAAGATATTCTTGATGAGCTTGGTGATGTGGGAGCGATCATGCGGCCGGAGTTAGAGTTGCCGCAGAAACGAAAGGGTGAATGTCTTTTTGACGCGTCGGGCGTGGGACCCTCACCCCCGCCCTCTCCCTTGAAGGGAGAAGGGAAAAGTGCGCCGACTCGGCTCGAGCTGAACTCGACTCATCCCGGGTCAACCGCGACTCATTCCGAGGCGACTGCCGCTCAACTCGAGTTGAGCGCAAACGAAACCGCTGTTCATCGGGTGATTGCAGAGGGTGTTGAGGACGTGGATTCGATCTGCGTTCGTTCCGGCATCGCTCATGCGGGCATTGGGTCCGTGCTCACGCGATTGCAAATTCGTGGAATGATCAAGCAATTGCCGGGCGATCGCTATATTCTTCGTGCGGCGGAATAAGACCATGTCAGAACGCGAAATTCTCTGGACTCCAAGCCAATCGCGAGTCGAGCGCTCGCTGATGCACGAGTTCGTGACTCGGATGGCCGGTCGGTATGGATTTGGGCCAAGCTATCCTGACGCCCATCGCTGGTCGATCGAGCATCGCGATCAATTCTGGAAGGAGATGTGGAGCTTTGCAGGGATTTCGAAGTCCAAGCCGGAAGTCGCAACATTTGAGGGCGATCGGATGCTGGGCACGAAGTGGTTTCCGGGGTTGGAGTTCAATTTCGCCCAGCATTTGCTGAGATTCAATGATGATCGAGTTGCAATTCTGGCGGAAGACGAGCTCGGCAGGTCGCGCAGCATTACGTATTGCGAGTTAAATGCGCTTGTCGCTCGCTGCGCTGCGGCCATGCGAGCGACGGGAATCGTGAAGGGCGATCGAGTCGCTGCGTTTATGCCCAATGTGCCGGAGACGGTGATCACGATGATTGCGGCCGCGAGTATTGGAGCGATGTTTTCATCGTGCTCGCCGGATTTCGGCGTTCAAGGAGTGTTGGATCGATTCGGGCAGATTCAACCGAAAATTCTGATTGCGGCGGACGGGTATTCGTACAACGGAAAATCGATCGACACGCTCGATCGGGTTCGAGACATCGTCAACAAGATTCCGAGCATCAAGCGAACTGTGATCGTACCTTTCATGAACGACGCGCCGAAGATCGACTCAATCCGAGGCGCGGTCGGTTGGGACGAATTCCTTCAGACATTCATATCTTCTCCCCTTTCGCACGCTACTAGGGGTCAGTTGGGAAACACGGGCGCTACGGTTTTTCAACATACTGCTGAGGATTCGAACGCGATCGCGTTTGAACCCGTTCCGTTCGATCATCCTCTGTACATCATGTATTCCTCCGGCACGACCGGAGTTCCCAAGTGCATTGTTCACGGCCAGGGCGGCACGCTGCTTCAACACATGAAGGAGTTGATGCTTCACTGCGACCTGCGGCGCGAGGACACGATTCTGTATTTCACGACTTGCGGCTGGATGATGTGGAACTGGCTGGTGAGTTCGCTTGGAGTGGGGGCGACCGTCGTGCTTTATGAGGGTAGTCCGGCTTACCCGGGTGCGAACCACCTTTGGAGAATCGCGGAGCGAATCGGCATTACCGTGTTCGGCACGAGTCCGAAATTCCTTTCCGCTTGTGAGAAGGCCGACGTGAGGCCTGCTGAAAAACTCGACCTGACTCAACTCCGCGCCTTGCTGTCGACGGGGTCGCCGATGACCGTCGAAAATTTCAAATGGGTGTATCAAGACGTGAAGCGTGATTTGCAAGTGTCGAGCGTTTGTGGAGGCACGGACATCATCAGTTGCTTCATGCTTGGCAATCCGATGTTGCCGGTTCGAGCCGGTGAGATTCAGTGCATCGGGCTGGGGATGGATGTTCAGGCCCTGGATGACTCAGGTCAGCCTGTCGTCGGGCAAAAAGGTGAGCTCGTTTGCTGCACACCGTTTCCATCGCAACCGGTCGGATTTTGGAACGATCTTGATGGGTCGAAATATCGCAAAGCATATTTCGAGAATTACCCCGGCAAGTGGCGACATGGGGACTTTGTGGAAATCACGCCGAACGGGGGCGTCGTCGTTTTTGGCCGGTCGGATGCCACGCTGAATCCGGGTGGGGTTCGCATCGGGACGGCCGAAATTTACCGACAGGTCGAGTCTATTGCGGAGGTAGCAGACAGCATCGTCGTCGGAAAGCAGACTCCTGATTCGGATGAAGAGGTTTGCCTGTTCGTAGTTCTAAAAGAGGGAATTCGATTGGATGACAAGCTTGAAAAGACTATTCGAACCCGGATCGCGGAGGGCACGACAAAACGACATGTCCCGAAACATATCAAACAAGTAACAGGCATTCCTTATACTATTAGCGGCAAAAAAGTGGAGTTGGCGGTTCAGAAGGCGATTCAGGGGCTACCCATTGCGAACCTGGACGCTTTGGCAAATCCTGGAGTTCTAAATCAATATTTTGGCTTATTTTGAAATAGGAATCGGGTGTTGAAGTTGGACCCGAAGCGTCGATTGAGATTGACAGTAGTTTGTTTTCGTGGCGCAGTTCGGCGCAACGTTGCGCCGACGGGACGGCTAATCATGCTTGAAGCCCCTGGGGAACGGGGGCGTTGGCTGGTTGCGATGTCCCGACATGTTGGTAGTCTAGAAGACAAGCGTGTAGCGGTTCCAGCGCGGGGCCGTGTGACATTCACACGCGACTGGTTCCCAAACGGAGGATTGACTATGAGTTGGTGGATTTGGCTACTCGCCGCAGGCGGCATCTTGTTCTTCCTTTTCGGTGGTTTTGGTCAAAACTTGACAACGACGTGAGATTCGCGTGTGGGACTGGGCCGCGGGTAGCACTCGCGACCGGTTCCGATTCGGGAGTATTGAGTAATGACTTGGTTGATTTGGCTCATTCTTGCCGGGGTGATTGCGTTCTTTTTCCTTGGTGGTTCGGGAACGACAACCACTACGACATGAGAGTCTCGCGGCCCTGAAGAATTACTAAGGGCCTCAAACGCTATTGCGGCGGTGAGATGCGATCTCGCGTCTCACTGCCGCGTATTTTTTGGAAACTTTTGGAAGATGGACGTCCGCGGGACCTGATCCAGGATCTGGATAGGGTCTGGCCGACGAGAACGGTTGCGAGGACGGCATGTCATCTTGGTGTTTGTCACGCCGCGAATTCCTGAGAGTTACCGCGGGCGTGAGCGCAGGGGCCTTGTTACCGGGGTCATACCTGATAGGCGGTTGCGGCAGTTTTCCGGGCTTCAATGCAATTTCAGCCAACGGCAACTCGTTCCTTCCCGGCGGCATCCCTTTTCAGGGGACCGGACCAACAGCTACTCCGGCAAGAGTGATCGCCTCCCGCGGCAGGAATCTGGCGGACATGACCCGCCAGGCGTTGGCCGGGCTTGGCGGAATGGGAACGGTCGTCAATCCCGGTGACTCCGTTTTCATCAAAGCGAATTTTCTAACCGCCGGGCTCGATCGCCAGAATTACACGAGCACTGGTGAAATTGCCAAACCCGAAATCGTCGTGGCGGTGGCCGAGGAGTGTTTGAAGGCCGGCGCGGCAAAAGTGATCATCGGCGACGGTGCACAAGTTTTTCAGTTTTCCTGGGAGGAGTTGCTGACGCTCGATGGGAGCACGAACCTGGCCGCCGAAGCGGCGCGGCTGAACTCGCAATATGGAAACCGTGTCCAGCTCGCATGTCTTAACCGGGACTCGCCGGCGTGGGATCCTCTTCCTTCACGGCGGACGAATTTGGGGCAAATTCTAGCCTCGAGCCTCGTGACCCGGTCGGACAAGATCATTTCCATTCCCGTTTTGAAGACGCATCACTTTGCGCATGTGTCGCTATCACTCAAGAACTTCATGGGAGTGCCCCCCATCGAAACATACGGCGGCGGGACGGAGCAGGTCGGACGCTATCGACTGCATAACGCGCAAGGCGGTCCGGAAGGTGCGTTTCTGGACATCGCTGCGGCTTTGCAACCTGATTTGGCGATTATCGATGCGTCGATCGGTTGCGAAGGTCAGGGGCCATTCGTGCATCCGACGGCCGGGAAAACCGTGGACATGCGGGATCGGCTGGGCGATTGGCTCATTTTGGCAAGTACAGACCTGGTTGCCGCGGATGTCACCGCAGCCAGAATCATCGGGCAGGAATATACAGACATTCCGTACCTTGTCAGTGCATTTGAGCAGGGGATGGGTCAGGCCAGAATGGACCTGATCACATTGGTGGGGGCGAATTTGGATGACTTGCGGGTGGCGTGGCAGCCGGCGCGCGTGATACTTTGACATGGCGCGAGACATTTGTTACCCATACGTGGCTGAAATTCAAAAGGAGAACAAACGATGAGTTGGTGGATTTGGGCGATTGTTGGTGCGACCCTCCTGGCCTTCATTATTGGTGGCACGTACCCAAGTACGACCACTACGTGAATTCGAGTCAGGTCTGAATCGCCAGGAAAATTTGCATGCTACTGCGGTGAGGCGCCGAGTCGCATCTCACCGTCGCTCTGTATTTCAATCCTGTTAGAGACATCTCGGCCAAGTCATTCTTGCCGGAACCCTTTTGTCAGTTTGTTCGTTGCAATGGCTGTTTTTTCTTGACACCGTCCGCCCGCCCCGGAATAATCCTCAACGCTGCTTTGCGTCAAGAGAGGCCACTGCCAAGCCTTCCGCGTACGAGTGTTTTGGAATTGCGGATTTTCACTCAGACTCAAGGTCACGGAAGCCGGCCTGCCTGACTTTACAGCCCGACGTTGCCCAACGATACTTGCGCGGACGGGTAGAAAATTGACAATGATGATGTGGTTCCGAAGAGCGCAGAATGCGGCGAGAGCGATTAGGATCCTCAAAATCCTGGACTAACGACTCCCCCCCGTGCGGCTCAAACTCCTGCGAATCAAATTAGACGGAGACATTCTGAATGGCCACGACACAGGCGGTTTGGGGAATCGATGTTGGTCGTTGCTCGTTCAAAGCAATCAAACTTCGTTCCAGTTCGGATGGCAAAGTTGAGCTCGTTGATTACGAGCATTTTGACCACGCGAAGATCCTGACCCAGCCGGATGCGGATCGACCGGCGTTGATCGCGGCGGCCCTGGAGAAGTTCCTTTCCCGCCACGATATCACGAAAGACGCCGTCGTCATCAGCGTTCCGGGACAACACACCCTGGCTCGATTTACGAAACTCCCTCCGGTGGCGCCGAAGCGGATTCCCGACATCGTGCGCTACGAAGCCGATCAGCAAATTCCTTTCGACATGGACGAGGTCATCTGGGACTACCAGACGTTTCAACGTGAGGGGCTGCCGGACATCGAAGTCGGCATTTTTGCGATGAAGCGGGAGTTGATTCGCGAGCATCTATTGCATTTTGAACAGGCCTCGATCGAGCCGATTGGAGTGCAATCCGGTCCGTTGGCGGATTACAACGCCGCCCATTTTGACGGTCTTCTCACCAGCGACACGATGATTTTAATTGACATTGGCGCGGAGAATACCGATCTCGTCGTCGCCACTCCGGATTCGCTTTGGACACGAACGATTCCCATGGGAGGCAACACGTTCACCGAAGCGCTGGTGAAGTCATTCAAACTTTCGTTTGCAAAATCAGAAGCGTTGAAGCGGACGGCCGCCGAGAGCAAATACGCGCGGCAGGTGTTTCAGGCCATGCGCCCGATCTTTGCGGATTTGGTGCAGGAGCTTCAGCGATCGATCGGTTTTTATGCCTCGACCCACCGTGAGGCGAAGGTTGAGCGGCTCGTTGGATTTGGAAACGCGTTCCAGCTTCCCGGGCTTCAGAAGTATTTGCAGCAAAATCTCGGGATGGCTGTCGAACAGCCGGAGACGTTCAAGAACTGCGCACCATCACCGCTCATGGAACAGGATAATTTCAAACAGAATTTCCTGAGCTTCGCGGTGGCGTATGGCCTTGCGCTGCAGGGTTTGGACGTCGCCAAAGTCAACAGCAACCTGCTTCCGACGGAGATTGCGAAGCAAGTCGTTTGGCAAAAGAAGCGTCCGGCGTTCGCGGCGGCGGCGGCGTGCCTGGTTCTTGCCGGCGGGTCGGTTTGGTTCCGCTATATGTCAGACAAGTCAGCGCTGGCGGCAAGTTCCGTGAATTGGAGCCCGCCTCCCGGCTTCACTGAGGCTAGTGCTGCGAGCATCATCGAAAAAGGGCCTGACCAATCGTGGTCTGATCGTGCTCGCGCGAATGCCGTGCTGCTTTCGGGCAATGCCTTGAACAAAGAGCTTGCCAAGCTTTCCGGACAGGGCGGCAAGGAGCGAGCCGAGACCGAAAAAATGGTCGCCCTCGAAAAGCAAAAGACGATCATGCCGAAGTTCGTGAGCATCATTCACGAGGCGCTTCCGATTCAGGAAGGGGTTGCTCAGGCCAAGACGCAGGCCGAAATCGCCGCGGTGCAGAAGGCAATCCCAACACGTTCTCAACGGCGAAACGTCGCGATCGAGATTCTGGATATTCGCTTCGAACCGGACCTTCGACTTTTCAAATGGGAAAGCCAGATTGAAGTCAAACCACCCATCAATTCCTATGAAAATAAGGCAGGGAGCAAGGAACTGCCCGGGCTTCTTGCGAAGATCACCTGCACCACGCCCAATGAGGGCGGCTCGAAATTTATCCGTGATGAATTCATGTATCGGTTGCGTGATTTGGGCCGGCAGCCGGACCTGGGCTTTTACGTAGACAACATCATGCTGGCGAATGGCAGCCAAATCGGCGGCGGTTCTCGCGGCGGCGCGAGAACGACTGGTCGAGCTCCTGTCGGTACCGAAAAGACGAATCTGGACCCGGTGACCGAAGAGCCCATGGATGACGATTGGAAATTTGAAATCTGGACGTCGGTCATCCTGGCCGATTTTCCGGGAGAAGAAGCGGCCGCAAAGGCTGAAACTGCTCCAAAAGGAAAGGCGGAGCAAGGCGGAGCAGCCGGCGGTAAACCTGCTCCCGCACCGGCACCCACGCCCGCACCGACAGGCGGAGGGAAAGGTAAGAAGGGCAAAGACAAGCCGTGACTGACAAGCATTCCACGCGGAGCTAGATTCGAATGGATTTCCTGAAACGCAATTTGTTTTTCATTCTCTGCGGCGTTGGCGCTGCGGCCGGAATCGCGTTGATGATCACGGGCATGCAGGCGATGCCCAAGGTTGCCGCGGCGATGAGCGAGTCCAAGACGGTGTATGAAGGGCTGGGTTCAATAAAGCCCGCGAATCAGAAGAGCATTGACGCGGAGAAGAAGCGGATTCAATCGCTGCTCGAAGATCGCAAGCAGGTTCTCGATAAGGCCGCGGAGCTGGAAAAATACACACCGCTTGTCGAAGGAGTTTTCCCGGATGGTCCGGACTCCAAGCGAGTTGAATTCCGGAAAGTCTACATCGGCGAAGTGCATAAGCTGTTGGATTCGCTCCATTGGGGTGTGCCGCCGACGGCTGCGGAGATCGAAACCGCAAAAGAAAAAATCAACGAGGAAAAACTGTCGGGCCAACTGCCGACGGAACCCGAAGGAAAGCGCAATTTCGCATCTGAACCGGGACCGCGGGCGGCAATTACCAAGGCCCAGACGATTTTTCTGTATGCCGTCCCGCCGGAAGATGACAAGCCGCCGGAGCGTCCGGCCAGCCTTCAGCTCGCTCCAGGTTTGAAAGATACGGGCACGGTGGAAGCTCCTGCGCCGGAGGATACCTGGCGCGCTCAAGTCTGGTATTGGATTCAGAAAGACGTGGTTGAGGCCATTCGCGGGTTGAATGAAGAGGCTGCGGAGGCAGTGAAAAAAGAGGGTGGGCAGGCGTGGCTAGGGACGTTGCCCGTCAAGGAGATGATTTCGGTTCGCATTTCAGAATTTGTGCCGCCGAAGGGCGAATTGTACGCACCGGCGGCTCCGGGTGGCAATAACGCTGCTTTACCACCCGGGACAGCGGAGAGCGTGTTCACAGGCACGGCGTCGTGCGAGACATACGACGTAGTTCAGTTCACGATCAAGGCGGTCATGGATCAGCGGGACATTCCGTTGCTTGTCCAAAAACTTTGCAACAACAGTCCACACACATTGGTCCGCACCGCCTACAAGTACAACCCTCCGAGCAAGACCATGGCGGACAAAATCTGGGGGCCGGAGCCGGCTGTGAACGTGATTCTTGAATTCGAGACCATCATGATGGGCGATGTGTTCCGCAAGTGGATGCCCAAGGAAGTTTGCGACAAGAACGGGATCAAGTGTCCCGAACATAAAGCCGGCGAAAAGGAAGGAGGGTGACAAGATATGGCGAAGCAACTTGTCAACCCAATCGAGCGCCACGTTGAAAAGTTGGTTCTCGCGATCACGGGCCTGGTGCTTCTTTATACCATCGCGTTTTATTTGATCACCACCCCGAACACACTGGAACTGGGGACCGACAAAGTCACTCCACAAACGATTGATTCCAAGGTGGCGGCGAAGGGAAGCGAGACGCTTGAGCGAATCCGCGCCACTCAGACCAAAGTAACGGCACTTGATCCGGTTTTCCCGAAATTTGCGGGATCGTTGGCGCCGCTTGACGGAAAGCCGCTGCCTCCGGCGGTGTTTGTGAACCCGGATGTGCCGTTGTTCGATGTCGTGGGTGGTACCAACAAAGCCAAACTTGCGGCGGTCCTCGTCCCAGCCAAGCCATTGACGACACAAGGCCGATCGACTTTTTCAATGAGTGTCCAAGGGCAACCCATCAATGTTCCTGTCGATTGGGTCACGGTGGCGATTGCGTTCGATGTGAAGAAGCAGATTGAGACTTTCAAGAAGGCCTACGGCGCGATGAGAATGGATGTCGTGTACGGCCTTCCGGAGCTTCAGCGACGCACACGCCACGCGGACGGAACCTGGTCGGATGGCGATTGGAAGGATATTGCGGCGTCACCCGCCGCCAACCCGCCAAGAGAACCGCGATTTGAGTTTGCGGAAGGCGCCGGTCAGGCGAGCGCTTCAAAAGAAGACGATAAGAATCGCGAAAAGTTTGTGAGCATTCTTCGCGAGCCGCTTTTGCAACGAGAGCTTGTCCGGCCGCGAATGCACACTCGCGTGAACGGTGCGATTTGGAAATTTCCTTTGTTCGGCACGTACCGTGAAGTGCTCCTGATGGACGACGAGCTTGTGCGGCCCAACGATCCGCCTGCGAACGAGCCGGAGGATCTTTATGGGTTGGCCGGAGCGCCTGCCAAGGGGGTGACGACGGCCCCAAAAACTCCTGAAGCGGCATTGACCCAGGAGCTGGAAGAGGCTCAGCGATTGCTGAAATCGGGATTGGCGGACCTGTCCGAAGAACTCGCCACTCAGGCGTATAACAAGGGCAAGGACGTGCGAGATGCGAAAGATGCGAATCCGGCTTTGAAGCAAAAGGCCGAGAAGTTCATGAAGGATGCGGAACAGGCCATCAAGGACATTCATCGAGAGGTTGCAAGTGGTGGGAAAAACAAGCCTGCGGCCAAACCCGGTGGCGAATCACCGGACGTCAAACCCCCGCGAACGACGCATTTGACCATGCAGGAGATTTGGATCCACGACGCCGGGCGGGACAGTATCCGCGCAGGAGAAACATACCAATACCGCATGAAAGTTCGGTTATTCAATATGCTGGCGGGCTTGCCGGATAAGATGGAAAACCCCAAGGATGCGGCGAAGATTTACCTCAGCAGCGAATGGTCGGAGCCTACCGAACCGGTGACGATCGAACCGTCCTCATACTTTTTCGTGACCGGAGATGAAAGACCGAAAGATGAAGTGAAATTCGATCTGTACCGCTGGTTTGACGGAGTTTGGGTAAAGGCGCCTCATGGATTCAAGGGCACGGTTGGAACATTTGTGGCTGAGACTCAGCGGACCCCAGTACCAAGCCTTGAGAATCCCAGCGAGTCGGACAATGCGCTGGTTCCTTTTTCCGCGGAAGCGACGGTGCTTGATGTGGACCTCGACCACCCCATGCGGGAGCGCAAGGCGGGCACGAGTCCCAAAGGGGTTCGTTTTGCATCAAGTCCCACGCCGTCGGTGCAAGTGGCGTTTATCGATGGCAGCGGGCGGCTATTCGACCGGGATGAAGCAACAGATAAGGCGAACCCGCTTCGCAAGGATTTGGAAAATAGGGGATACAAGCCGGTCAAGCTGAAGCCGGAAAAGTAGCGGTTTCAGAGTTGCAACAAAGGTCGCGCGGTCCTAGAATCCGCGACCAAGCGAGGAGCTTTAAGCGGGCGCGTTTATTGATCCGAGCGTAATTTTAGCCAGCCATAGGCGAGAAGACGACTGACCGCGCGAACACGCTTGTGAATTCGACGGGCGAAGCGCTGAGGGAGTTTTCGCGAAGGGAGATCGCGGGACGTCCAACGGATCACAGGAATGCGCGTGCCTAAAGGCACTTGCGTCTTGCCTGCGAATCCGGGACGGTTGCGTCAGCCGCGTTTCCAAAATGAGAGCGTGATCGCGTTCCCCCCGGCCCCCGCCAAAGGCGCCGGAAATGAGCGTCGACGAGGAGGATCCTGCGTTGCGAAGCTTCACACTGCCGAAACCCGTGCTTGTCATCTTAAGTTTGTTCCTGCTCATGCGATGCGGCTACGTCGCCGCCGCTCAGGAGGAAGCGGCCGCCCTTGACAAGTCCATCAAGCTATTTGAGCAAGGGGATTATCTTGCGGCTCAATCGGCGCTTCTCGCAATCGACCGCGACAAGCTCGGCCCCCGCGAGCAATCCATCCGCGATGATTATGTGAATCGCATCCAGGTCGCGCTGCAAATGAGCGAAAAGGCGCTTCGCGATCTGGAGGATGCGGAGACGGCCGCGGCGTCCAACGAGGTCGGTAAAGCGTCAAAGCTCGCTCAGGGCGTCATTGACAATGAATACGCGCCGGTGCCTGTCCGCAAGAAGGCCGCTGATCTTCAAAAATCGATGAGTCAGAAGGGGGCTGATGCAGCGCGGTCTCACGCTGTTGCCTCGGCAACCCCGCAGGGCCAGGCCGCGCCGGAAGGCACAGCTCCGCCATCGACCAATACCGAACGTGCGCGAGCTCTGACTCGCGAAGCGGATGACATGATGCGAGCGGGTCGCTACGACGAGGCCGACCGGCTCTACGGAGAAGCGATGAAGGCGGTTCCGGGATACCCGGAAGCGATGGCCGGTCAGCAACAGGTGCAACAACACCGCGTGAATGTCGCTCCGCCGCCCGGCGACACATTGATCGAACGCATGCAGCGAGAGGATCAGATTCGCTGGCAGCGGACGGTTGCGGACTATCGCGACGTAGAAGGGCAGATTCGTGATCTGGTGGCAAAGGAGCAATTTGAGCAGGCCAACGCCTTGCTGGTTCGTGCGCGACAGGTGGTTGAAGCCGGCAAACAATTTGCCAATCCGGAATCTCTGTATGGAACCTTGCGAAACGAAGTCGAGGTGCTTGCCCAGAATGTCGCCAATGAAGAACGAGCCTACAACGAGCGTCAAGTGGCCCAAGTTCGACGAAGCATTGAGGAACAGCGAGCTGAGCGGCTCCGGCAGGATGAAGAAAACCGTCGTCGCCAGGTCGAATCGCTCATGGAGCAGGCGTATGAGCACCGCAAAAACGGCGATCTTGACGCCGCCATCGCAGTGCTGAAGCAAGTAACGGTGATTGATCCAAAATATCGTCCCGCACGATGGATGCTCGACGACGTGGAAGATCGCCGTCAATACATGCACAACCGAGAGGTCCGCCAGGAATTCTATGAGCAATCGCGGGAAGCGCTGATTCAGGTCGAAGAGGCCAAGATTCCATGGCATGCGGAACTGACATTTCCGAAGAACTGGCTGGAAATCATTTCGGGCCCGGAGCGGGGTCGGCCGGGCGACAACCGAGCGAAGGATTCGCTGCTTTCGCAACTGGAGAAGAAAGTCCCGGTCGATTTTCGACATGAACCGCTGGACCATGTGATCGAGCGAGTCGCCGATTCCCAGCATATGAACATCATTGTGAATTGGAATGATCTCGACCGTGCCGGCGTGGAACGGGCGACGCCAATCGATTTGAATTTGCCGAACGAGATATCGCTGCAACGAGCGATCATGGAGATTTTGGATCAGGCGGGGGGCGGCGCGGCGAAATTGGGGTTCGATGTCGTTGAGGGCAACCTCAAGATCGCCACCCGTCGGACGCTGGATCACGAGACATATGCCGCGGTCTATGACATCAACGACCTCCTGATGGAGATTCCCAATTTCACCGAGCCACCCATGACGGACCTGAAGCAATCGGACCGTCCGGGGCCATTCACCGGCCGCAAGATCGAGCCGAAGAAAAAGTCATTGCCGTGGCATGAGGGTGAGGAAGCCGATGACGAGCCGACCGAGGATCCTGGGCGTACCGCTCGCGTCCGAAAAATCATTAACATCATCGAAGACACAGTTGCACCGGATAGTTGGCGCGATCGCGGCGGATCGGTGGGGGATATCAAGGAAATCAACGGTCAGCTGGTGATCACGCAGAATTCATCCGCCCAGCGGCAGATTGGCGACCTGCTCGGCAAGCTGCGTGCGCAAAGGGCGGTCCAGATTTCGGTTGAGGCCCGCTTTGTCACGGTGTCCAGTCACTACCTTGAAGAGCTCGGCGTGGACCTGGACCTGGTGCTGAATGCCGGTAATGCGGGGTACGATTACATTCCCGGCGCGAATGGCGGAATTGCCACCGATCCAACGACGGGAGGCGCATTGCTCCTGCCGCGACGATTCTCACGACTAGGATTCGGGCCCGCGACACCCGCGCTGGGGAATCCGCTATTGCCGAACCCCAATCCGGTGCCCCAGCCCTATGGTCAGCCGTTTATGGTGCCGGCGGCGGCGGGCGGTTCGGGCAGTCACATGACGCCAGTGCCTATTCGCAATAACGTCACGTCATTTACGGATCCGGCCAATCTCGGAAGCGACGTCCCGGGCAGCTTCGCCGGCAATACGATCGGGCCGGCACTTAACATCTTTGGGAGTTTTCTCGACAACATTCAGGCGGATTTTTTGATTCGCGCGACACAGGCCGACTCCCGAACTTCGGTGTTGACCGCGCCGCAACTTGTTCTCTTTAACGGTCAGCGGTCGTGGGTCGCGGTGACGATCCAGCAGAATTTCGTCAGCGCATTAAACCCGGTGGTTGCTCAGGGTGCGGTGGCCCAGGCGCCGCAGATCGGCACGATCGATTCAGGTGCGGTCCTCGATGTGAACGCCACGGTGACATCGGACAAGCGTTATGTGACCATGACGGTCCGGCCGGGTGTGACTCGACTTCTCGGTTTGCAAACGATTCCGTTCACCGGAATTGCGGCGGGCGGTGGATTCGGCATCGGAGGCGCTCTTCCTGCGTTTATTCAGCTTCCGACTCTCTCCAGTCAGCGCGTCGAGACGACGGTCTCAGTGCCGGACGGTGGCACCCTGCTGATCGGCGGGCAAAAGCTGGCGAGCGAAACCGAGGTGGAGGCCGGCGTTCCGGTTCTGAGCAAGATTCCCGTGCTGAAGCGAGCGTTTTCCTCGCGTTCGGCCCTGAAGGATGAGCAAACGCTGCTCATTCTGATCAAACCGAAGATCCTGATTCAGACGGAGCAGGAAGAACTCGCGTTCCCGACTTACAATAAGTAACTGTGAGTTGTCAGTTGTCAGTCAAAAGCGATATTTGTTACGAGTTACAAGTTACGAATTACCCAGTGACTCAACGACTGACGCGCTCATTGTCGGGGCGATCGGGCTTCGCAGGATTAATCTGGCATAGCAATCAAGCGGCGTGGGATCGCGATTGATGATCACCAGGGTCGCGCCGTTGAGCGCGGCGATGCGCGGAAGAGATGCCGCGGGTTCGACCACGAGCGACGAGCCAATCGCAAGAAACAAATCGCTTCGCATCGCCAGGCGTTCCGCTTCCGCCATTTCTTCGATCGGCATGGCCTGACCGAATGAAATGGTTTTCGATTTCAACGGCGCGGCGCATTCATCGCAATCCGGGGCCTCGTTCCCGGCATCGATTAAGGCATGCACTTCCTCCGGCTCCCACTCCTTACCACAATTGACGCAAGCAATTTTGCGAGCGGTTCCGTGCAGCTCGATGACGCGTTTGCTGCCCGCGAGCTGATGGAGTCCGTCGATGTTCTGCGTAATGACGGCTTGCAACCGGCCGGTCGATTCCAATTCGGCGAGGGCAAGGTGTCCCGCATTGGGCTGGGCAGCGGCGAATTCACGGTAGGCCTCGATGCGCATTTTCCAATAGCGGGCTCGTGCTTCGCGCGAATTCAGGAATTCATCGTACATGACCTGCTTGTGACGCGACCAAACACCGCCGGGGCTGCGGAAATCCGGAATTCCGCTTTCGGTGCTGATGCCGGCGCCGGTGAATGCAACCGTCGAGCGGGCGTCGGCGATCCATTCCGCGAGTTTCTTGACGTCTTCCAGTTCCATGGCGTCTCGATGCAATGAATGATCGCTTGTCTCAATCGTACTATGATATGAATGAAAGCTGAAGAAGTCTTGTTTACGTTTGGGTCTGGACAAGAGCGTGTCGAGAGCGCGACGAGGCGAATGGAGACGGGAAAGTCAATTCGATTGCGAATCGAAGGCATGAACTGCGGAAGCTGTGTCGCTCATGTGGAGCGGGCGTTGCGGGCCGTGCCCGGAGTGCGATCGGTCGAAGTCAATCTAACCACGGAATCGGCAAATATTCATTTCGCCAACGGCGCCGTGGCGACCGGAGATTTGGTCAACGCGGTGCGAGACGCCGGTTACGACGCTGAGCCGTTCCGTCCGGGCGACGCCGCGACCACGGACATTGAGAAATCGCTTGCCGCACGATTGAGACAGCAGCGTCAGGCCACATTACAGGCGGTCGCGGTGGGGGCGCCGGTGATGGCGATTCACTGGCTCGCGCCGTTGTTGGAATCACATGAACATGGCGGGCACATCTGGCCTCACGCTGTGCAGGCGCTGCTTTGTTTGTTCCTTCTTTGTTCGTCGGCGGGAGCGCCGATACTCGTTGGAGGAATGCAGGCAATTCTTCACGGCGTGGCGAACATGGATTTGCTCATCGGGCTGGGAGTGAGCGTTGGGTTCATTGGGGGAACGCTGCGGTTGATTCTCGGCGGGGCGGACTTCGGTGAATTTGACGCGGTGGCCATGATCCTGGCGTTTATCAACGTCGGTCGATTGTTGGAGCTGCGTGCGAGGCATGGTGCGGGATCGGCGATCGCGGCCCTAACTCGGCGGATTCCCTCGACGGCGCACCGCGTTACGGACCGAGGCATTGAAACCGTGCCTATTGATCTGATTCGCGTAGGTGATCGAATCCGTGCGGTGGTGGACACATTTGTGCCGGTCGATGGAGAGGTTATTGAAGGCCAGGCTGCGGTGGATGAGAGCGCGGTCACGGGAGAACCGCTGCCGCGAAATCGAGGCGTTGGCGACGCAGTCGTGAGCGGGTCAATCATTCGCGAAGGGACGCTGGTGATTCGGGCCTCGCACGTCGGCGTTGAATCCACGATCGGGCGCATTGTTCGCACCGTCGAAGAGGCTCAGGCTGGAAAAACGCGCTGGCAGCGGATCGCCGATCGTGTGGCCGGTGTCTTTGTGCCCGTGGTCATTGTGATCGCGATTGCCACGTTATTTTTCAATCATTGGCGAATTGGGGGAGGATGGTTGTTTGCAGTTGAGCGAGCCATTGCGGTCATGATCATTGCGTGCCCATGCGCGATGGGTCTCGCGACACCGGCGGCGGTTCTGGTCGCCACCGGCGCAGCGGCTTTGCAGGGAATCCTGGTTCGGGATGCCGCGGCGCTGGAGGCCGCTGGAAGCGTGGATTGGATCATGTTTGACAAAACCGGGACGCTCACGACCGGCCGGCCTTTTGTGCAATCCGTATTCACAGTTGCGGTAAATTCCACGCGTGGTTCGGAGCCATCGCGCGATGAAATTCGCACAAGTGACGACGTGCTGTCATTGGCCGCTTCGGTCGAGCAAAACTCGCAGCACCCCTTGGCCAAAGCAATTGTGAATGCGGCCTGCGAAAAAAATCTTACGTTCGACGAATCGTTTGCATTTGAAAGTTTTCCCGGGCGCGGCGCCCGTGCGGTCGTGAAAGGCGAGACTGTTTTGGTTGGCAGTCCCGCTCTTCTTCGAGAACAAGGAATTGACATTCATTCCGCTGACGTTGCGATGCAACAGGCTCGAGATACTGCCAGATCTGTTGTTCTAATGGCATTGGGACAACACTGCGTCGGATCCATTCTCATCAATGATTCGATCCGCAAAGGCGCGAGCGAAGCATTTCAGGAGCTTCGTTCGCTCGGCATCGGAATGAGCATGGTGACAGGGGATTCCGCTGTGGCCGCTCATGCTGTTGCAGATTCATTGGGCATCGCGGACGTACTTGCTGAACGGCTTCCCGAGGAAAAATTGAGTGATGTTCGCGTAATGAAGGACCGAGGTCATCGTGTCGCATTCGTCGGTGACGGTATCAATGATGCGCCGTCGCTGGCCGGTGCTGACGTGGGAATTACATTCGCATCGGCCACGGATGTCGCCGTCGGGGCCGCGACGATCACGATTGTGCATCATGATCTTCGCCGACTGCCACTGCTGATTCGTCTGGCGCGGCGAAGCGTTCGCGTGATCCGGCAAAATCTGTTCTGGGCATTTTTCTATAACATCCTTGCGATACCCTTGGCAGCCACGGGACGAATTTCGCCGGGTGTGGCCGCGGCCTGTATGATGTTCTCATCGTTGAGCGTGGTGCTCAATTCGCTTCGCCTTCGGCGCGTGGGAAGCGATGTGACCGTGTCTTCGATTGATTCGTGACAAATGTTGGCACTGGTAAGCGTATGGCTGGCGCTCCTGTCGTTCGTTCTGTCGCTGACCATGCTCGTTTATCGTCCGGCGTTTACCGATGTGACCCTGACCTTGGTGCTGTATTTTGGCGCTCCAGGAGCAATGTGCCTTGCCGGTCTCACGCTTTGGGCACATCGGGATGAAGATGCGGCGAATGATCCGGGCCTGGCGGGGCGGAGGGTGCAATCGAAGACTGCAATCGCTCTGGCGATCGCGGCCGCGGCGATCGTCTATGGACTCATCATCTGCTCGAACAAGTTGAACTCATCGGCATAAAATTTCAACCCGGGCATCTTGGAAAACATGCAAGAAAATGAATACAATTCCGTGTATGAACGTGCTACTCAACGGAAAGCCTCGGACGCTAACGACGGAAGCGACGGTGGCCGACCTTCTTTTGCGGATGAATATGGCTCCCATCCGAGTGGCCGTGGAGATCAACGAGCAGCTCGTTTCGCGAAAGAACTTTTCTGAGACGAAGATTCAAGAAGGTGACCGGATTGAAGTAGTCACGTTCGTGGGCGGCGGCTGATAATAGGCGAAGTTCGTTGTGGAACCGACATTCTTGTCGGTCACTCTTTGCGAACGATATGACCGACTGGAAAGTCGGTCCTACGGCCGTGATGCAAATTAGGATGCAGGACAATGCTAGATCGTTATCGCGTCGGATCATTTGAGTTCGGTTCACGGCTGTTTGTCGGAACCGGGAAGTACAAGGACTTCGCCACGATGAAAGCGGCGTTGGAGGCGTCGCGGTGTGAAGTCGTGACGGTGGCGGTTCGGAGAGATGTACTTGCTGCCGACGGGGCCGCAAAGCCCGGAAATATTCTCGATCTTCTTGACCTTTCGCGTCTGACGATTTTACCGAATACGGCCGGTTGCTTCAATGCGAAGGATGCCATTCGATCGGCCAAGCTCAGTCGTGAATTGTTGGAAGGGCTGGGCAATGCAGGGGCGGTCTGGGTCAAGATCGAGGTTTTGGCGGACACAAAAACTTTGCTGCCTGATCCGATTGAAACGTTGGATGCGACAAGAGAGCTTGTCGCGGCAGGCTTGCAGGTTCTGGCCTATACCAATGATGATCCGATTCTTGCGCGGCGGCTGAAAGACGCCGGTGCGACGAGCGTCATGCCCCTTGGATCGCCAATCGGCAGCGGACGTGGAATTCTCAACCCTGCCAATATCCAGCTCTGCATTGAGTATCTGAAGGACGGCGATCCGAGTTATCCGGTGATCGTCGATGCCGGCGTGGGTACGGCCTCGGATGTCGCCATCGCGATGGAGCTTGGCGCGGATGGCGTGCTTTTGAACACCGGGATTGCCGGCGCCCGCGATCCGATCCTGATGGCCCAGGCTATGGCCGCGGCGGTTGAGGCCGGTCGATGCGCTTTCCTCGCCGGTCGAATTCCAAAAAAACGATATGCCAGCGCTTCATCGCCGATCGAGGGCACGATCGCTCCTGCTGTCTCAATGTAACCCCATCATCTGGTAGCTTTTCATAGTGGCAATCCCATGACTTGACGGTGGCGTCACTGAAGCGTAACCTATTGTCCTGACGTATCCGGCCATCGAGAAACCAGGCGGGTTCGTCACCCTTGCATGATCGTCGATTGCAATACGCAGATTTGGGATTCACCGAGCGTACTCGGCCGTTGCCTGCCCGTCGCACCAATGATGAAGCAGGCGGGGGGAATGACGCTCGACGCGAGTATTTCTCGTCATCTCGTCGCGTCCGAGCCGGTCGATTGCACATTCGTCCTCGGATTTCGCAGCCACTATCTCGGCGCCAATGTTCCTAATGATGACGTTGCGGCCTATGTTTCCAGCCATCCTGATCGTGTCGTGGGATTCGCCGGCGTCGATCCATCGAATCCAAAAGAAGCTTCGAACGAGCTTCGCCGCGCTCGCAACGAACTCGGGCTTCAGGGTATTAACGTAGCGCCGGCCGCACAGGATTTCCATCCCTGTGACAGCCGGGCCATGCTCCTCTATGCGGAAGCAGCGGAACATGGCATGCCCGTTCTTTTTCATACGGGTCCGTTTCTGGCCCCGGAAACAAAACTCGAATACGCCCATCCGATGTTGCTCGACGCGGTGGCCCGCGACCTTCCCAATTTGAAGATTGTTGTGGCCCATCTCGGTTTTCCGTGGGTGGATGAAACGCTGACGCTTCTGATGAAGCATCCGAATGTGTATGCCGAGATCAGTTGGATCGTGCGCGATCAATGGCACGCGTATCGCGCGTTGCTCACGGCGATGCACATGGGCGTGATTGACAAACTTCTCTTTGGCAGCGGCTTTCCGACGGCCTCAGCCTCATTGTGCATCGAGTCGCTGTACGGCCTGAATCATCTGGTCCAGGGGACGCATCTTCCGGCTGTTCCGCGCGAACAGCTTCGCGGCATCGTCGAACGAGATACGTTGAATCTTTTGGGAATTCGGCGTGAGGAAACGCCGCCGTCGGAAGTTCCGAAGGATCAAGTCTCAGAAGAGGAGTTCGAGACCGTCTGATTCGGCGACCGAGGCGCCCAACATTTTTTCAATCAATATCTGTAATGTTCCGATTTATACGGCCCGTCGGGTGATACGCCGATGTACGACGCCTGGTCAGGACGCAGCTTGGTGAGTTTCGCACCGAGCTTGGCGAGGTGCAGCCGGGCGACCTTTTCATCGAGGTGCTTGGGCAGGATGTAGACTTTTTTCTCGTAATTCGCGCCATTCTGAAAAAGCTCGACCTGTGCGATCACCTGATTTGCGAAGCTGTTGCTCATCACGAAGCTGGGGTGGCCGGTGGCGCAGCCGAGGTTGACCAAACGCCCTTCGGCCAGCACGAGAATGCAGTGCCCGTCGGGGAAAATCCACTTGTCCACCTGCGGCTTGATGTTCTCGCGGCGGACGCCGGAAAATCGTTTCAAGCCCAACATGTCGATCTCATTGTCGAAGTGCCCGATGTTGCAGACGATGGCCTGATTTTTCATTTTGGCCATGTGCTCGGCGAGGATGATGTTCTTGTTGCCGGTGGCCGTAACGAAAATGTCCGCCGTCGAGACCACGTCCTCCAGCGTCAACACCTGATAGCCTTCCATCGCGGCCTGGAGCGCACAAATCGGATCAATCTCGGTGACAATCACGCGGCACGCCTGGGCTCGAAGGCTCTGGCAGCAGCCCTTGCCCACGTCGCCGTAGCCGAACACCACCGCCACCTTGCCGGAAAGCATCACGTCGGTTGCTCGCATGATGCTGTCCACCAATGAATGCCGGCAGCCGTAGATGTTGTCGAATTTGCTCTTGGTGACGCTGTCGTTGACGTTGATCGCGGGGAACAGCAGCGTGCCCGATTCCTGCCGCTGATAGAGCCGCTTGACGCCTGTGGTCGTCTCTTCGCTGACTCCAATAACGTCTTTGGCCACTCGGTGCCAGTGATTGGCATCGGATTGCAATTCATCGCGAATGATCCGCAGAATGATCGCTTCTTCTTCGTTTTCCGCGCGATCGGGATCAGGCAGCTTTCGTGATTTCGCGTATTCATTTTCGGCCTCATAGCCCATGTGAATGAGCAGCGTTGCGTCGCCGCCGTCATCGACGATCAAGTTCGGGCCGCCTTCGGGGAAGTTGAGCGCTTGCAGCGTACACCACCAGTATTCCTCGAGCGATTCGCCCTTCCACGCGAACACCGGCACGCCCGCTTTGGCGATCGCCGCGGCCGCGTGATCCTGCGTGCTGAAGATGTTGCAACTGCACCAGCGAACGTCGGCCCCGAGCTTGACGAGTGTCTCGATGAGCACGGCCGTCTGAATGGTCATGTGCAACGAGCCGCTGATGCGTGCTCCGGCGAGCGGCTGCTTCGCGGCGTACTCCTGCCGAATGGCCATCAACCCCGGCATCTCGTGCTCGGCA
>JACQFE010000015.1 GCA_016200265.1 Planctomycetota bacterium
ACCCATAGCTCGTCCGGCACACGCCAGATCGTCGGCAACCCATTTACCTTCCTGGTTCTCTTCGCCATCCGTGGCTCCTCTCAAAAAAGGCCCACGGACTCCATCGGCAAATTCAAGCTTTTTGAGATAGTTTCTAAATGCTCTAATTCGCGATCGGGACTCGATCTACGGCGAGTCCTTCCGGCGTAGAGTCAAGAATATGGACATCGAAGAAGTCGTGTGTGCGACGAGGTTTCCTTGGCAGAACTCTTATTGCGAACGCCTCGTCGGTTCAATCCGTCGAGAGTGTCTCAACCATGTCATCGTCCTCAACGAGCGCCATCTCACGCGTATCCTGCGCTCGTACTTCGACTACTACTTGAACGCGCGAACGCACTTGGCCTTGGAACGAAACGCGCCGATCGAGCGAAAGGTCGAACCCCTCTGCACCGGCCGAGTAGTCGCGATTCCACAGGTCGGTGGATTGCATAATCGATACTGCCGAGCCGCCTGAACAACATCTTCACAATTCGCGTTTCACACGAGTTCAAGGCCTGTTGCGCGCGCCGATCGGAATTCAGCATCGAATTCACGTTGGAGCTGTCCCTCGCGGTGGCTCCGCCCGCGCACCATCGCTGCGAAAACCTGTCTTACTGAACCTCAGACAATCCGGATGACATTTTCGGGATGGACAGGTATCCATAACCTACGGATTCGGCATGATTTAACTCGATCTCCCCGACTAGGATTCGAACCTAGAACCTAGCGGTTAACAGCCGCTCGCTCTACCATTGAGCTATCGGGGAATACGATTCGATTGCCGCTTGGCCAATGTATCGGCCGAAAGCCGTGGATTCAAGTTTCCGCTTTTTTGGGTGCGACATCATGTTTCGACTGCGCGAACTCACGAGCCACGAGTCTTTCCCTGGACGTAATTGACGATCGTATTGACGGTGAAAAGCTCCGGCATCTTCGAAACCAGTGGTTCCGATTCAAAGGTCGAAAAATCAGCATGCGGCATTGCGTTCTTGAGGCGTTCCAGCCCCTGGGGTGTAATCCGATCGCCATCCACAAAGTCGGGGTTGCTGAAAACATCATCGGGGAACAATTCGCCCTTGGGGATTTTGATTCCGAAAGCCTTTTCCAGACGAAACACGATGTCCAGAAAGTCAATGCTTTCCGCACCCAAATCGCCTTGCAGCGTCGCTTCCGGCGATACTTCATCAGTATCCACGCCAAGAGCATCGCTAAGGACGTCGCGGACCCGGCTGAAAACCTCTTCGCGACTGGGAGCCGCCGATTGAACTACATCCGTCATTGCACCCTCGGTCATTGACCCGTCAAAAAAGGAACAACTTGCGTTGGCATCCGATTCGTTAATCTAACGCAGAATATCGAACAACTTGCGGGATTCGGCCGCGATTCGAGCGTTTTCGTCTGAAACCCGGCCGTCATCGGCTGGATCAACATGAACGAGACCAAATTTCCCGCGCGAGATTTCCATGTCCTGGCAGTAGCCGACTCCTTCGAAGTCGCTGTCGTCACGCGCCAGCCGACGACACGAAACTTCCAACCGCAGCAAACTGCCCGGCTTGACAAAGCTCTTGTATGTTACGTTTTTTACATTGCGCAGCAAGATCAACCTGGACGGAAAATCCTGAGCATCGCGAACCAGCCATGAGGCCGATTCGACGAGCGCCTGAAGAATGAAAACCCCCGGCAACACCGGGAATGTGGGAAAATGATCGGCGAGGTATTCCTCCGCGAGAGACACCGCTTTCACGGCGATGATCCGCTCTCCCCGCGTCAACTCGATAATGTGATCAACGAGACTGAATCGCACCCGTGTTCATCCAAAACTCCCACGCCCGGATCGCCCGAAAAGGCGAGCCAAACGTATAGCATGGAGTGTTACGGATTACCACTCGAAATGGCTGGACAACCCACCCCGTAGGGGCTTTTTCCGTTTCTTCTGGGATTTTTGGGGAAGTCCCGCAGGAACCGCTTCCATATCCGCCACCGTTGGGGCTTGAACGGCCTTGATCGAAAGTGAAATGCGCCGATTCTCGCGGTCCACTCCGAGAACCCGCGTTTCCACGTCCTGCCCGACCTGAACAACTTCATTGCAGGACTTCACACGATGATCGGCCATCTCAGAGATATGAACCATGCCTTCGATGCCGGGTGCGATTTCCACGAATGCGCCAAAATCCGCAATCCGCGTGACTTTACCCGACACAAGCGAATTGACGGAGAAGGAGTCAAGGACACCGGCCCAGGGATCCTCCTGCACCTGCTTCATGCTCAACGCAATACGGTGTTTGTCCTCTTCGACGCGAATGACGACGCAATCCACCATCCCGCCGACCGAGACAGCATCGGACGTCTTCTTCGTTCGCGTCCATCCCATCTCGCTAATGGGAATCAATCCATCGACTCCGGGCTCCAGCTCAGCAAATGCGCCAAATTCCGCAATTCGCAGGATTCGAGCTTTCAGCGATGTTCCGACGGGGTATTTGTTCGAAACGTCCTTCCACGGATCGGGAGTGACCTGCTTCAATCCGAGGGAAATGCGATCCTTTTCGCGGTCGACGCGCAATACCATGACTTCCACCGACTGGCCGGCAGATATCACGTCAGTGACCTTCGCGACCATTCCCCAGCTCAAGTCGCGAATGTGCACGAGACCGTCCACCCCGCCAAGGTCCACAAACGCCCCGAAGTCGGTGATGCTGCGAACGATCCCCTTGCGAACTTGACCGGGTTCAATCTCCGCCTTGATCTTTTCGCGATTTTCGGCCGCTTCTTTTTCCTGCACCTTTCGTCGGCTCACGATCACGCTCTTGTGGCGGCGATCGAGTTCGATGACTTCGCAACGCACGTTTTGATTTAGGAGCGTCGAGATGTCCTTCATGGGCGCGTGATCCACTTGCGACGCAGGCATAAATGCCCGAACGCCTTTCAAGTCGACTTCCAGGCCGCCCTTGATGAGTCCTGTCGCACGGCCTTCGACGATCATACCGACCGTGAGATTGGTCCATGTCGCCCGCTGCACCGCGCCTTTTCGGCTCACCATGAGCAGGCCGGATTCCTCGTCATATTTTTCGACCACACAGTCCACGCGACGCCCGACGCTGAGTGGTTCTTTCTTTCCAAATTGAGTTCGCGGCATGACCCCTTGGGACTTGACCCCAAACTGCACGAAAATATCCGAGTCGGTCAATCCCGAAATCGTTCCCACAAGCTCGACTCCCGGTGCAAGGTTCTCAACGGCGGGTGATCCATTTCGTGATGACCCAAGTCCCGCCGGATCAAGTTCCTCCATGGCCATCGCGACCTCGCGATCAATTTCTTCCATTTCCGCATTTCTCAAATTGTTCTGCGGTGTGATGGACGAATTGGAAACGGCTGAACCGCCGTCGCTTGACGAGGCCAATTCGGGCCTGGGAGTACCCAACATCTCATTCATACATTCGCCTTCTTGTGATCGAGAATTGTCTTGACGTTTGTCGAGGCGCTCGGATCCGAACGATCGGGTTCGTTGTTCAGAACAGCAAAGCGCAGGTTTTCAACTTCTCCCCTGCGATCGAGCAAGCGGTTGAGAATCAGTGGCGACAACGAACGTGTCATCACAGCAACCGAATGCGCCAGGGCAAGAAGCCATCCGGACGCTATCTCTGCTCGATCGCCTTGTAACGCTTGTAGCGAGATTGACGGACCAAGTCAAGAAGTGTCGCCGATCCATTTCGCTCAAAATAGCGGCGGAAAGTCGGTTCCGAAAACTCCATGCAAACAGCCGCAACAAGGCAACGTTGGGAAACCCCAATTCGGCCCCGTTTCCTTATTTCCGCGATTCAAGTCCGTTTGGCCGACCTCACGGGCAAATTTCATTGACTTCAATCGCATTGTATTGTACAAGAGCTACTTCAGCGTCAGCAATCGCGGCGGCGACTTGGTTTGGCCCTGCTGTTTGGTTGGTATCGACAGGCTACCCAGGCCCGATTGCCTGCAGCAATGACGACCTATTTCGAGTCGGATCAGAAATGCTGGGAAAGCTTCCATTTTCCGCGAGCGTGTTCTGGAAAACGCTCCTCGTTGTCGTTATGCTCACCGTAGTTGCATGGAGTGTCGCGGTCCGTGGCTTTCACTATGTGATGACGCCAGCGGATTACGTCGGCACAACTATTAGCGCGATTCTCCTCACGTATCTTGTGCATCTTTGGATACTACCTGCGGACATGTTGCAAGGCGACCACAAGTCGAACAATGCTCACGGCGACCAGTTGGCAGGACCAACACAAAATCAATCGACACGTTCATAGAACTGTCCAAGGCTAGTGCATCATCACAGCTAAATTTTCAGGTGGCATGGCCAAGCGCAGCGCCGCCATGCTTTCCGAATCTCATGCCGGCGCCGCGCTCCGCTTGGACATGGCACCCAACCCGCAAGAATGGGTGTATCGGACTACTCGCGAGCCGCGAATTTCAGTTCTCGCGGTCCCTTGAGATGGTGGGTGTACCTGTTCTAGACATGATGCCTAATTTTTCGCCTGGTCAACGATTAGCTCAAACACAAAGGCCGACTTTTCCCGCCCTTCGATTTCGAGCGTGCCCCGTTCGACGAACGTCAGGCCGATCTTGTGGCACGCCGAATGCGTCGCCGAATCCACAAGAATTGTCGTGGAGAATTTCTTGTTGAGCTGCTCCAGGCGCGAAGCGAGATTGGCCGTATCGCCAATGCAGGTGTAGTCCAGTTTCGTTTCACTCCCATAGTCGCCGACAAACGCCTCGCCGGTGGCCAGACCGATGCGGATCGCAAGCGGGAAGGCGTCTTCGCTTGAAACACCATTTTCGATCGCGGGAGAATTGCCTATTTCCAATTTCCGATTGCCAATTGACGGACCCGCCGCTTGCACTCCGGGTTCGGATCGTGTCATCGCGAATCCCTGCTTTGTTGCCTCCTTGCCTTGTTGCCTCTTTGCCTCTCTTTGCTCTTCGAACTTGGAACCTTGAATTTCTCTCGCGATTTCGATCGCCGCTCGGCAGGCCGCTTCCGCATGATCCGGGCAGGGTCGAATCGGAGCGTTGAAAAAGGCGAATATGCCATCGCCCATGAACTTGTTCACAATGGCCCCGTGCTTCACGAGAATGCGGCTCACCGTGTTGAGATATGGATTCAAGACATCGCGAGTTTTCTCCGGGCCAATCCGTTCGCTGAGTCGCGTGAAGCCGGTCAGATCGCAAAAGAAACACGTGACCATCGCCGACTGCGGCGCGAGATCACCGGCCGAAACTCGATCAATGATCCCGTCCGCGACCTCAGGTGATGTGTACTGCGCCAGAGCCCGGTGCAAACGGCGGCGCACCCGCTCTTCAACTCCCTGACGATAAATCGTCACGCCTGTCCACACGAAACCAATCTGCGCCACTGCGACTGACGAGGCCAAGTGAAAATCCGCTTTCGCGAACAAGATCGCACCGACGGCCGCAACCACGCCGATCAACGCGATTGCACCGATCACGCTTCGCCGCCAGCTTCCCGTCACTCCCAGGAAAAGCGTTGCCAGTCCGCCAATTGCGAACATTGCGAAATTGATCGAAAACGGCGCGACTCGAAGGAATCGATTTTGCAACACCATGTTGCAAAGATTGGCGTGCGCGATCACCCCAGGCATGGCCGAATACACCGGCGTCGTCACCAAATCCGCGACCGCGGAAGCGGTATATCCGACGAAACAAAGCTTACCGTCGATCTGCGGCCGAAGCTCGCTCGACAATTCGTCAATTCGTTTCGCCAGCCGAGAATTGATCTCCTCAGCCTTCGCTGCCATGTTGCCGTCACTAAACGCCTTGTACAACCGCTGAATTCGATTACGATCTTTGACTTCTTCCGCATTCATTGGACTCGTTTGTTCCCAAAGATGCCACGTTCGTGAAAGCCATGACTGCGCTTCGTCTTCAATTTCCTTTATATGATCGCTGCGATTTGGCACATTTTCAGGCGTCTTTCCTATTTCCTCGCGCGCCCTAATTAGCTGAACATATTCAATATATGTCGCATGCGTGTCGGCATGCCGCACTCGAACCAACTCATCGCGAAGAATGCGCACTCGCATTTCATTGTCATGGATTGCCTGCCGATCCGCAGCGATTTCCAAAATTTGTGTTGCTGGGATATGCAGAAAGCTCTCCTGCCATCGATCCATTCGTCTAGGCCTGTTCCAAAGTACTGGAATGTCGCCATTCAGCATCGATGTAACAACGTGATGTGTCGAACGCGGATTTAATTTCATGTTTCCAAAAGCGTCTTGCGTGCAGTTTTCAATCGTTCCGACCAGGAGCCCGAGTTGAAAGAACCGTCGATTATTCCATTCCACAATTGGTTTCATTGTCCGCAGGACGCCCTCTGACATTCCGCGATCGAATGCAGCGAACCCAACCCCCTTGGCAACGGAGCCGAATAGGGCGAGTGGAAGGGTAGGAGCCTCGATCAATGCGGTCGGCATTGAGTCTCGTGCCTCCGCTGGCGCGATTGCAACTAGAGCTTTTGCACGTCGATACGTACGCACGAGCTCTGCACGTTGCACGGTGATTGCGTCTATATCTTGTCCTGATAATGTCGCCTTGAAAAACTGTCGAAAGGAGGCGTCTGGCTGTTCTTGGAGAAATTCGAAAGCGGGCTTCGCGTAGGGATCGCGGTCACCGCCGACCGCTTTTCGCGGTGCGTACATCGGCAGATAAACATTCTTCCGGTTCGCCATCGCATCGCGTAGCTCATCGTCATCATGAATGATCGGCGCGTCATTGGGATCGCCATAAACCGGCAATTCAGAATCGTCATCGTTCGAATCGAAGATTTCCCTTCGCGGCTTTCGCGGCTCGTCGAAAATGAAATCGAGCACGATCGCTTTCGCCCCAAGCTCGTGCAGCGTATCGACGAGCTGTGCGAAGGTGCGCCGCTCCCAGGGCCAGGGGATCGCCTGCAGAGTCTGATCGTCCACGTCGATCATTGCGATTCGCGGGTCGGCGGGGATGGTGCTGAACCAGCGGCAGTGCAGGTCGTAGCCGAACCAGTACAGCCGATCGAGAAAACCGGCCGCGAACGCCAGGCATCCCAATGCGGTGGCCGCCAGCCCCACGATCACACTGCCGCGATGTTGTCGAAACCGTGTACGCTTCAAGCATCACTATTGTCGATGGAAGGAAGTGGGTTGTCGAAGTGCCCAATGCATGGCGGCGCTCCACTTGGCCATGCCACACGAGCGGGTCCCCCAGCCCTTGGGCTGGGGGACTGATTCGGGGAACGAAAAATGATGCGTGCGATCAGAATTCTATTGTTGCTCATTGCCGTCCCATTCCTTTGCAGCGGCTGCTCCGATCTCGGTTCGATCTTGAACCCACCGCCATCTACGGGCGGCGCGGCGGACATGGCCCACGCTCGCGACGTCATTGTAAACGGCGGCGTTCCAAATCCCGCGTCGATTACGGTCGAAGGATTGCTGGCCGACCATGACATCGGCCTGCCAGCTCCCGTCAATCCTGGAGACCTGTTCACGAACACGGCACTTGCCTGGAACCAGGATTTCGACGAGCTTACCCCGCTCATCACGATTCAGATTGGCTTTGGCACGACGCTGACGGCCGGCAACTTTCATCGCAAGCCGCTGAACCTCGGACTCGTACTCGATTTCACCGCCTCGATGAACGCGTCGATCGACGAGCGCACAGGCACGACGCGCCTGCAGGCCATGCTCATCGCCATTGATCACGTGCTCGCCCAACTCAATGCGAACGATCTCATCGGCGTGGTCGTTTTCGCAGATCAGCCGACGACGCTTCTTCGCGGCGCATCCGGCGATAACCCGGTCGAAGTGAAGCGCGTGCTGGACGGCCTGACCGCGACCGGATTGGGCGATCCGTCGGCGGCATTGCAACAGGCATTCGCACTGGTGCATCAATATCGCGACACGACGCGGGCCGATCGACTGCTGGTGTTCACCGACGCCGCGATGATCAAGGGCAGCGCGGCCGAGAGCAACTTCATCAACGTGATGCAGCAATTCGCCGGCGAAGATATCGGCGCGACCATTTTCGGTATGGGCGTCGATCTCGGCGGCGACTTCGCGTTTGACGTTTCGCAGGTGTCCGGTGGCAACTTTGTGGCACTGACCGATTACGATCGCATTGTTGAAGTCTTCGATCAGGATTTCGATATCCTCGTGGCCCCGGCCGCATCGAACGTGGACCTCGAAGTTTCGGTTCCGTTCGAACTCGATATGGTCGATGCGTTCGGGCTTCCATCGTCCGCCGATCCACTGACACATCTCATCGAATTGCGACTGCCGACGTTTTTCCTGACCGCGAATCCGATTGGCGGGGCCAACATGGAAATTCGCGTGCGAGCCGGGTCTCTCGTCGATTTCACGAAAACCATCGACGTCGCACAGCTCGTTCTCACCTATGACAATGACGCCGGCGACAGGGTAACCAGCACGACGCACCTGTCTCTTCCGGCCAATCTCTCTACGACGGCCTCACCGCCTTATTTCTCAAGTCCGGTCGTACACAAAACGATCTTGCTGATCAACACGGCGCTGGCGTTGAAACATGCGTGCCAGGATGCGTTCGGCATCACGGGCCTCAGCAATTTGTTCAACTCCGGTTCGCAAGATACCACCGGCCGGCAATTGGCCGTGACCCGGCTCACCGAATTCCTCACATATTTCGACGGCCTCGCCGCGGGCTTGATCGACACCCCCGAACCGCCGCTTCTCACGCTCGCCGACGAACGTGCATTGGTAGTGAAGCTCCTCAGTAACGTTCAGCAATAGCATTGTCACTCCCCCAGCCCAAGGGCTGGTGGACCCTCGCCGACGAACGCGCGCTGGTGGCGAAGCTGCTTCTTGCGGTCCAAGGCCGCGGCCAACCCTTCTTCCACAAACCGTTTGCGAAGCGACTCGATCGAACGCACCGCCACGCCCAACGCCGACGCCGCCTCCGTGTCCTTCAACCGGGCGCTCCCCTCCGACTCGTCCAC
>JACQFE010000048.1 GCA_016200265.1 Planctomycetota bacterium
GCTGGTTCGCTTCCAACAGAGCTT
Organism: Planctomycetota bacterium; assembly: GCA_016200265.1. Lineage (GTDB taxonomy): Bacteria > Planctomycetota > Phycisphaerae > UBA1845 > UBA1845 > JACQFE01. Next base: position 25 of record JACQFE010000048.1, read on the forward strand.
GGCCTCATCGTCGAGCCAGTCCGGACAGCGTGGAACACCAGCCTTCGGCTTCGGCTCACTGGCATTCAACGGCCGCTTGCCGGGATTGCCCTGCAAGAGGCGAAGAGCTGTCGGCTTTGGCGCGGGTCCGCGTCTACCCACGAGTCGGAACCCAACCCTTTCCAAAATGATCCTTACCCGCGTGTTGTGGCGAAGGCGTCAAATCCGCGAGACGTTCGACTTCTTCGTCTTCCATTTGCAGAAGACTGCCCACCATTGCGGCGTCCATTCCCGAATCAATCAGAGCGCGAACGATCTCGCCCATGCGAAGAACTCCGTGCTGGCCCCGCGCTCGATTGTGGCGAATCGTGGCGAGCATTTGTTCTTCCAGGCTGATCTCGTCGAGGTAGACCACCGGACACAGCCCGCTGGTAATTGCGCGAATGTCCTCATCACTGCTGGCCAGCGTCCAACGATGAAACCCATCGACGATTTCGCCGTCGGTGCGGGCCACGATGGGTTGCGTCCAGCCGTGGGAAAGAATCGATAGCTTCAACAGACGCATCTCCGGCCCGAAGACGCGATTGGGGTTGTAGCTGTTGGCGCGAAGCGTTGCGGGATCAACCCACTCCACATGCGCAATCGGTTGACGATCAATATCGGGTGTCTTTGTCGGGCACATAATGCGGCGTCCGCCTTCCTTTGAAATCCCCACGCACGGCGAGCATGTAGAGATACTTCCAGGTGACTCCCGTCTCGCCGGGTAATTCCGCGGGGATCGGTTCCTTGGTCTTTCGATAATGATTGCGAATCTCCAGGTTGATTCGCTCGCGAATCTGACGGCGTGTGCCAGTGGGCCAGTGCGAGAGCGCTCGTTCGATTAGTTTTTTCGGATCATCACTCGCGTCCCAACTCGGTACGTCGCCGGAGGCATAGAGTGGAGTTCTTGCATAGCGCGCCGCTGTGGCCGCTCCGGGTACGCGCTGGAGCATTTTCTCCCAGAGGTCGGGCCAGCAGAGCGCGTATTTGTACAGCCCACCCAGTGGCTCTTCGCCATATGGCGGACAGACTCTCTGTTGATGACGAGTCATGCCCGCTTTCTGGAACACGTCATACGTGCGGTTGTAGTCCCAGTCGAAGAGTCTGGGCGCGGTCCACACATCATCCGTCGTCCAGTCGTAGATAGGCTTCGCAAGCTGCACGTGCCGAGCGTGCGGGTCCTGGGCGATGAAGTTGTCGGCGACGCGGCGGGCCACGACTCGATATCGACGCAAACTCTCCGTAGCGCGGAGGCCGACGATCACGCCGGCGCTTCCCAATGATTGTGGAAACAGGAGGCCGTTACATTCCGGCATTGACTTCCTCGCGAAGCCCGCGAGTTCCGTGATCGCTTCCGGCGGGAGCTCTCGGCACCATTTCTCTTTGTCATCCGGTGCCCACGGAAACCAATACGGCGATTTCCGCGAACAGGCGTTGCGATGTTTGACTGGCAGGCGGTACCAACGCAGCCGAACGTCATCGCGTTGCGACACGCGGCGCATGTACTCGATCGTCTCCGGATGGATCACCTCTTCATCGAAGAAGAACACGTCGAGCGGCAGGCGTTCTCGTTCCTGGGCCACTTCCAGTGCCAGGTGTAAACAAACTGTCGAATCCTTTCCGCCGGAGAAGGATACGGTCACATGATCGAACAATTCATATGCGCGATGGATCCGCGCCAGACCAAGTTCGTACACGGTCTCGCCGACGGTTTTCTTTTTGAGGAATATGGGCATAGTTCACGCAATCGGCAAGAACATCCCGGCGATCAATTCCGCGCCGGTGTGCCTACCAAGGGTGTTGTCGATCTTCTTGCCTTCCACGAGCGTGCGATTGACCATGGGATGCTCTTCGTGGCTCGGGCCCCAATCGCTGTCCGGATGATAAGGCACTACATCCATGCACTGACCGGCCTCGGTCTTGAAGCTGTGCGAAGCATCGGTGGGGATTACGAAGATCAAGTTTGTTTCGAGCTGCGTCTTGCCCTGATGTGTGATGCACCAGCCTTCGCCTTTGGCCACGATTCCGGCGCGAAGGCTCGGATGCGTGTGCTGAGTCTGGTCAATTCCGCCGGGGAAGTGCAGGTGATTGAGGCACGGATCGCCGATCACCGGCGGACAGCAGAGTAGCGAGTCGCTGCAACCGTCGATGTAGCGCAGTCGGCCTTTCTTCTCGATCGGGCCACCGACGGTGAACACGCCGCGATAGCCCTTTCGTTGGGCGATAAACACGGCCGTGTTCGAATCGCTGATCAGCAGCTTGCAGCCGCCGGGGGTGCTGAACCATTGACCGGTTGTGATCGTTACGGATTCACGGCCGCCGTTGCCGAGCAGCAGCGCCTGTCCGACGGAGACGAAGCCAAAGCAAGCGCCGTCGTTTTCCACCTCTGCGCTGCTCATTGTGCCGCTGGATATGTTCTCGAATCCGGAGACGCGTGAATCATCATCCTCGAACAATCTGCCCCAATACTCCGTCCATGCGAAAAAAGTTCTATCCATTGCTTTGCTCCTTCAAGTAAGCCGATGCAATTTGGTGCAGACCGTCCGAGACTTTCTCGCAGCCGTTCTGTCTGGCGAGTCGGATGGCCTGCATGACGATTTGGTGTTGCGCTGTGGTGAGCGGCGTTGAGAACGTGATCCACTCGGTCGGACCGGCGGGAACATCGTCGTCGGCGCTTCTCTCAGTTTTCGCGACTTCGTCTCCGGTTTCGCCCGTGTCGGGCAGAAGATCGCCCGCGCCTGGCAAAAGCTCCTCGAGTCGAATGTCGTCGAGTAGGGTTCCTAGCCCGTCAGCGGCGTTCAGATCGGCGAGAACCGCCTCCAGCCCGCCGGGATCAAACGACCCCGCCAGAAACGGGCTGTTCGCTGCGAGGTTAGCCGCCTTCTCCTTGACGTCCGGCCAATCGACGACCCGGACGGCGAATCGCTCACCAGTGGGCGTGACAATTTCGCCGCCCTTCAGCGAGAGCTTCTTGCCGTGTTTCTGTTTGAGGGCTTCAAATCGTTGATGCCCGGCGACGAGGTGTCCGCTGCGCTTGTTCCAGACAATGCCGGAGATGTCTCCAAACTCACCGAGTGAAGTCTTAAGGGCCTTCGTGGCCTCCTCGCTGATCACTCGCGGGCTGTATGGGGCGGGATTAAGATCAGTTAACCGCATCTTTGACGGCCCCCAAAACGTGTTGAAACACAACTGGTGCTATCGAAAACGCCAATTTCGTGCCGACCCCCCACCCCCCGAAACCTGCGGAGTTTCGAGCGCGGCGGGGCCTGTGGCCTTGATCGAAAAGGCTGAGCATTTTGACCCCCCCTACCCCCTCTCCGAGTTTTGCGCGTTTTGCGCATTCTGCGCATAGGGCATGCGTTCGAACTGTCTTCATGCTGTGGTGGCGCGCACAGAGTGATTGCAGGTTGCTGAATTCGTTAGTGCCACCTTTGGAAAGCGGGACGATGTGATCAACCTGATTCGCGGGCTCATTGCATTCGGGCCACTGGCAAAGTGGCTCGCGTCGCAAGACCATTATCCGCAGCCTGCGCCACGTAGACGTGTATCCTCGCGCCGAAGAATTTGGCCGACGCGTGTCGGAAATGTCTGCAACGCGCCGGTGTGCATCACACAGCACGCCGTTGAACGTTAACGCGCGGCAGCCTGCGAATCGACATGGATAGGGAGCGCTATGTGGCATGGTGGCCCTCCTCGCCGTCTGTGATTGATTCAGTCGTTGCGGACCGAACCATCGCAACTGTGCCCGCGCGAAGAGCAACCGGAAGGTCGAGCCAACATTCATTCACTAACAGCAAGCCGCCATCAAGTGGGGCTGGGTGATCGGCATGAGGTAAGTCTGCGAATGATTCGGCCTGACACACATTTGGCACAGGCGATGGGCACGGTTGTTGTAATACGTATTCCATTAATTAAGTGCGCCGTGTAGATACGGGGCCTCGCATACGGACTTGATGATTTCGGGGTTGAGGGCGGCTTTTCGCCAGGCGTCGGTCGCGGCGTCCATCAGGGCGGCGTAGTTTTCATAGTCGC